>JAAUTZ010000110.1 GCA_012031225.1 Chloroflexaceae bacterium | reverse complement strand
CTGCCGCGCCACGCAGCGAAAGCACCTTCGTGATGGCGGCGGTCAAGGTTGTCTTGCCGTGATCAACGTGCCCAATCGTGCCCACGTTCAAGTGGGGCTTGGTGCGCTCAAACTTCTGCTTTGCCATAGGTATCTTTCCTCAGCATTTCATCAATTATCTGCTTACCACAACTTCGCACATTTGCGTGGGCAAGATGCCCTTCCCGTACTATATCTTACCAATCCCATTGCTGCCCCCTGCGATACAGGTTACAGCACCGCTGTCCAGCGTGCGTACATCGCTGCCGGAAGCGGACGTGCAGTTGCACGCTCCATAAGCACTAACTCGCCAGCTTGGACTGTGCCCCCGAACGGGCGCGTGGCAGTTTGCACCACATTCAGCACGGCGAGAGGTGAGATGCTAGTTGCATAGGCATTGACAAGCATGCCTAGTGGCTTGTCGCTGAGGAGTGCGGTACACTGTTCAATAAGTGTCTGCAAGCCCTCATTGAGCCGCCAAATCTCACCTTTAGGCCCCCGCCCAAACACAGGCGGATCCATAATAATCAAATCGTAGCGTGAGTTGCGGCGGTATTCACGCGCCAGAAACTTGGCTACATCATCCACAATCCAGCGAATGGGCTGAGCCTGCAAGCCCGCCACCGCTTGATTATCTTGCGCCCAGCGCACGGCTGGCTTCGACGCATCTACGTGAACGACTACCGCCCCAGCATGTGCCGCAAGGAGCGAGTATAACCCGGTATACCCAAACAGCACGAGCACGCGGGCGTGGGGCCGAAGCGCGATCTGGTGGCGCACCCATTCCCAGTGGGCACTGTGTTCGGGGAATACCCCCGTATGCTTGAATGGTGTCAAGCGTGCCCAGAATCGCACCGAGTCATGCTGCATTAGCCACCGTTCGGGGAATGCCCGCCGTTGTAGCCAGCTTCCTGCACCCTCATCGCTCTTGCCCTTTTGGAAGGTGGCATCTGCCTGATCCCATTCCGCTTGGGGCAGAGCCGGCAACCAGATTGCTTGGCTTTCGGGGCGCACAAGGGTGTATGCCCCAAATCGCTCAAATTTCAATCCGTTGCCGCTATCTATCAATTCGTAGTCGCGCCAGCGTGGAGCGACCAGTAACGTTGAGTGGGGCGGCGACATTGGTTGCTCAGATTGCCCCACTTGTCTCATTGCTGTGCTAGTCGGATCGCTACGGTTGGGTAGCTTAGGCGACGCTGTTCTTCTCGATCAGCTCTTTCGCCAAATGGTCTGGCAACACTTCGTAGTGGGCAAACTCCATTGAGGATGTTGCCCGCCCCTGCGTCGCTGAACGCAGGTCTGTGGTGTAGCCGAACATATTCATCAGCGGCACGAATGCCCGCACCACCTGCGCGTTGCCGCGTGGGTCCATCCCTTCGATGCGGCCACGCCGCGAGTTCAAGTCACCAATCACCGTGCCCAAGAAGTCTTCCGGCGTAACTACTTCGAGCTTCATAATCGGCTCAAGCAGTTGCGGCTTGCCCTTGCGGACACCTTCCTTAAACGCCATTGAGCCGGCAATCTTAAATGCCATTTCCGATGAGTCTACTTCGTGGAAGCCACCATCGTACAGCACCACCCGCAAGTCCACGACGGGGTAGCCGGAGACCACACCGGTCTGCATTGTTTCACGCACACCCGCCTCAACGGCGGGAATATACTCACGTGGGATCGCCCCACCGACAATCTGGTTGACAAACTCGAAGCCTGCCCCTGCATCCAGTGGCTCAACCTTAATCTTGACGTGGGCAAACTGCCCCTTACCACCGGTCTGCCGTTTGAAGACCATATCAATGCTTGATGGCTGCGAGATTGTCTCACGGTAGGAGACTTGCGGCTTGCCTTGATTGGCTTCCACCTTGAATTCGCGGCGCATCCGGTCTACAAGCACTTCGAGGTGCAACTCACCCATGCCCTTCATAATCGTCTGCCCCGTCTCTTGATCGGTGTAGACGCGGAAGGTCGGATCCTCTTCAGCCAGCCGGGCCAGTGCGAGAGCCATCTTATCTTGATCGGCTTTGGTCTTCGGCTCAATTGCCAGTTCGATCACCGGCTCTGGGAAGCGGATATTCTCTAGGACAATGGAATTATCAGGATCGCAAATCGTATCGCCGGTGAAGCTCTGCTTGGGCCCCACCATCGCGGCAATGTCGCCCGCATGCACTTCCTTGATCTCTTCGCGGTGGTTGGCGTGCATCTGCAATAGCCGACCAATGCGCTCTTTCTGCCCACGGGTGCTGTTCAAGACATACGTGCCCGTCTCTATTTTGCCGGAGTAGACGCGGAAGTACGCCAGCTTGCCGACATACGGATCAGAGACAACCTTAAACACCAAGCCGGTGAACGGCTCATCCTCATCAACCTTGCGCGTAATCAACTCCACGCCCTCATCGCCAATATTCTGGCCGGGCAGGGTGCCTTGCACAGCAGGCCGCTCTAACGGAGAGGGCAGGTAATCTACGACTGCGTCGAGCATCTTCTGGACACCCTTGTTCTTCAGGGCGGAGCCACACAGCACCGGTACCAGCTTGCCCTCAATCGTGGCTTTGCGAAGACCGCGCTTCAGCTCCTCGACACTCAGCTCCTCGCCTTCCAGATAGAGCAAGGTCAGCTCATCATCTGTCTCGGCAACCGCCTCAATCATGAAGGCCCGGGCTGCTTCAACCTCTGCCTTCATCTCATCTGGCACCGGAATCTCTTCCGACTCGCGCCCAAGATCATCATTATAGATTGTTGCGGTATTGGCCATCACATCTACGATGCCGCGAAAATTATCTTCGAGACCAATTGGCAACTGAATTGGGACGGGCTTGGCTCCCAAGCGATCAATGATCATCTGGATCGTGCGCTGATAGTTTGCGCCGGTGCGGTCCATCTTGTTCACGAAGCAGATGCGCGGCACCCGGTACTTATCTGCCTGCCGCCACACCGTCTCCGATTGCGGCTCCACGCCCGCAACCGAGTCGAACACGACCACCCCCCCATCCAGTACGCGCAGCGAACGCTCAACTTCAACGGTGAAGTCTACGTGACCGGGCGTGTCAATGATATTGATGCGGTGGTCTTTCCACGCAGCGGTGGTTGCCGCTGAGGTGATGGTGATGCCACGTTCCTGTTCTTGGGGCATCCAGTCCATCACCGCCGTACCTTCATGCACTTCACCGATTTTATAGGTACGCCCAGTATAAAACAGAATACGTTCCGTAGTTGTTGTCTTGCCCGCATCAATATGGGCGATAATGCCGATATTGCGAACTTTCTCTAGCGCGATGTCACGAGGCATCAGTTTCTCCTCCATCCGGCGGAAAGCAGTACCTTAAAATACGATTATTTAGAACCGACCATAGTGGGCGAACGCACGATTCGACTCGGCCATACGGTGAACATCCTCACGCCGCTTGATCGTGCTGCCCGTATTGTTATACGCATCCATCAATTCCATCGCTAGCCGCTCGTGCATCGGGCGGCCTGAGCGGTTGCGGGCGGCAGTCAGAATCCAGCGCATCGCTAGCGTTGTGCGGCGATCACTCTTGACTTCAACGGGAACCTGATAGGTTGCCCCACCAACCCGGCGCGGCTTGACCTCGATACTCGGGCTGGCATTCCGCAAAGCCTGATCAAAGACTTCCATCGCGGGCCGCTTGAGCCGCTCAGAAGCCATATCCAGCGCATCATACACAATCTTCTCAGCGGTGCTTTTCTTGCCGCTCAACATCACTTTATTGATAAACTGCTGCACCGTTATGCTCTGGAAGCGTGGATCCGGCGGAATATCGCGCCGTACAATTTTCCCTCGACGTGGCATAGTTGTTCCTATCCCTTATTCACCAGTGCCTACCTGCCGATACACGGCAGCTACTTCTTCTTGCCGGTGGGTATGCCACCTTTTTTCGTTCCATACTTCGAGCGACCCTGCTTGCGATTAGCTACACCTTGCGTATCCAGCGTTCCGCGCACGATATGGTAGCGCACGCCGGGCAGGTCTTTCACACGCCCGCCCCGAATCAGGACGACTGAGTGCTCCTGCAAGTTGTGCCCTTCGCCGGGAATGTAGGCCGTCACTTCCATCTGATTGGAGAGCCGCACCCGTGCAATCTTGCGCAGGGCCGAGTTGGGCTTCTTGGGCGTGACTGTACTTACTTTAGTACAGACCCCGCGCTTCTGCGGCGAGCCATTGCCGCGTGTAAGTTTGCCCCGCAACGAATTGTAGGTGTAGCGCAACGCAGGTGCTTTTGTCTTCTTGGCAACTGGCTTGCGTGGTTTACGAACCAGCTGGTTAATTGTCGGCATACAGTCTTGATCCTACTTCTATGGGGGGCAGCACAGTTGCCCAACCATACATCAAATCTGACACAAAAAAATATAGCCAAGGCTTATTCTGGTCATCAATTGCTGATGCCTTAGAATAACCTTACGGTATTCACGCTTATAGAGTTGCGCGAAACTACACGCAACAAGACAGTATAGTAGCATACATTTTGATGCATGTCAACTGGCACAGGCCCGGGGAGGGCCTAATCTTTACCGGTGGCACAATCATCAAACTGCACACCATAGCCTAACCTCAGCCCTGCGCGGCAATCCCGCTAGCCCCACACGCACGGCGTTTCTGGTATAATGCAGGCGTAGCTGAGCAGGGGTCGTTAGCTCAATGGCAGAGCACTCGGCTCATAACCGAAGCGTTGCAGGTTCGAATCCTGCACGACCCACCACCCTCTCAAGCTGAGGATTTGGAGCTGCGGACACGTTTCGCGCAGCCGCAGATTACGCGGGAGCGTACCCGCACAGCGTATCTGGAGCAGCAGGCTGAGAAAGAGCGCATCCGCGCCGAACAGGAGCGCACCCGGGCCGAGCAAGCCGAAGCCGCGCTGCAAACTGAACGCGACTGCCTTGTGGCACTGGCAGCCCAGCTCCAAGCCCTTGGCGTTGATGGGGCGCAGCTTGCCGCAATGCTGCCGGATCAGCCCGCCTCCCCAGCTGAACCAGTTTCGCCTGACCCATCGGCAGCGTAGCAACAATGGCTATAGCTCCGCTACCACTCCACAAGGATGCAGCCCAAGCACTAGCAGCATCCGAGCTGTTGGTTTAAGATAGGAGTACTCATGAAGACAAGGCTCTGGTGGTGGCTAGGGGGGGTGCTCCTGCTCCTGCTGTGGCTACCGCCGCATCCGGTTGCCGCGCAAACGTCGCCCGCGAGTGTCCGCTTTGCCGAAGTGCCGTGCGTGCAGTTCCTTGATGATGTCTCGCCCGATACCTTAGCCGCGATGCAACCGGCGGCGTGTGGCTTCCTGACTGTTCCTAAGAACTACGCCGAGCCGAATGGTCCGACGATTCGGCTCGGTGTGGTGCAAATCTATGCTACTGCAAGCACCACCAATCCGCCGCTGTTCATCGCGCAGGGTGGCCCCGGTGGCTCCACCATTGATGTGTACATGCAAGTCCTGCCCAGTAGCACCTTCTTTGAGCGGCGGGAGCGCGATCTGGTGCTGTTTGATCAGCGCGGCACATATTACAGTGAGCCGTTCCTCTTCTGCGAGGAGGTCTTTGATCTCACACTGGAAACGCTTGATCAGGAGCTGTCGGATGAGGAGTCGCTTGAGTTGAGCCTCGCCGCCACGGATGACTGCCGCACGCGCTTTGCTACTGATGGGATTGACCTGTCCGCCTTCGACAGTGTGGAGAATGCCCGCGATGTGCGCTCCCTGCGGGATGCGCTCGATTATGACCAGATTGACTTGTATGGGGTATCGTATGGCACGGAGCTAGCGCAGTTTGTGATCCGCGATCACCCCGACATTCTGCGAAGTGTGGTGCTGGATGCGGTGGTGAATCCGGTGGAGAACTTCCTGCTCGAAGTCCCCCAGTCGCAGCAGCGTGCCTTCGATGCTCTGTTTGCGGCGTGTGCCGCCGAGCCTGCCTGCGCTACCGCCTTCCCTGATCTGGAGGATATGTTCTTCGTCGAACTGAATCGCCTCAACGATCAGCCGGTGCTGATTACCGTGCGCGATAGCGATACGGGCGAAAGCTACCCCGCGCTGCTTGATGGCGATAGCTTTGCGGGGTTGATCTTCCAGATGCTCTATTCCACCGACTTCATTCCGCTGCTCCCTCTTGTGATTGATGAGGTGCGCCGCGATAGCTTCGGGGTGATCGAGCTGGTGGCTTCATTGGTGGTCTTTGATCGCACGTTTGCCGATGGGATGTACCTCTCGGTGATCTGTGCCGGTGATGCGGTGGATGTGAACCCGGCGGACATCAATCTGGAAGGGGTGCGCCCGGAGCTTGCTGAGGGGCAGCAGGAGAGTGTCGAGAATTTCCAGCAGACGTGCGCGGTGTGGGCCATTGAACCGCTCCCCAATCGGATGGATACGCTGCTCACTAGCCCGATCCCGACGCTGCTGCTATCGGGCTACTTTGATCCGATCACGCCGCCCGCCAATGCCGAAGCGGTTGCCAGTGCCCTGCCCACCAGCTACCACTTCGTCAATCCGATTGGCGGGCACGGGCAAGCCTTTGATGGGGGCTGCGTAGATGCGATCATGACCGCGTTTCTGGCAGACCCGATGCAGGCTCCTGATGGGGCGTGCGTGGATGAACAGACGAGCATCAACTTCATCACCCGCGATGACATTATTGCGCTGCCCGCGCTGTTCAGCCTGATCAATCTAGAGGCTCCGGCGACGATCTGGGTGGGGCTGCTCGCAGTCGCCATCCTCACCCTTTTGAGCATCTGGTTGGTTGCTCCGTTGAGTTGGCTCATCAGCCGGATCGCAGGGCGCGAACGCGAGCCATTGCCATTCGCCGCCCGCCTCGCGCCGTGGTTGGTGGCGTTGCTCAGTCTGGTGTTGGTGAGCTTGCTCGGTGGTCTCATCAGCGTGATTGTGCTGCTGGCGGTGGAGAATGACAATCGCCTGCTCTTTGGCTTGCCAAGTGAGTATGGGGCCTTGCTGGCACTGCCGCTAGTGGCGCTCGGCTTGACTGGCGGGCTGGTGTGGCTCACGGTGCAAGCGTGGCGCGTACCGTATTGGGGCGGGCTTCGGCGGGTGTACTACAGCTTGCTGAGTGGCGCGGCGGTGCTAGCCGTAGCGATGCTGGCCCTGCTCGGCTTGCTGCGGGTAGTGGGCTAGGGCGGCGGCATGGCTCCCCCTCCTGTCACCCGCTGCCCGCGCTGTGGGCACGCCAATCCGGCGAGCAAGCGCACTTGCGCGGTGTGTACGCTGGAGCTTGCCCCCCAGCGCAACCGCCGGCTGCTGTGGCTGGCGGTCCTTGTTACGCTGAGCGTGAGTGTGCTGCTGCTTGGCATTGGCATCGTGGCTCTGCCGAGCCTGCGGAACAGGATTGGATTCGTTTATCCGGCGGTGCAAGCGGTGCCTGTGCCCACCCCCACCGAGTTGGGCTTTGGGCAGTTCCACCCTACGCCGTTCCCCACCGTGCCTACCCCAACGAATACGCCCGTTAGTGCCCAAGATCCCGTACAGGCCCAGCAGGAGACGCAGCTTGCCGAAGCGCAGGCGACCAGCACAGCGTTGCAGGCGACGGTGGCTGCCCTCCGCCAGACGGAAACTGCCCCACAGCTCGATACGTTGTTCACGCTGCCGCCCTATCCCGGCGCACAGGTGGTTGGGATCAATGATCCCTTTTGGCAAGGCATGCAGCAAGGCACGGCTCCGCTTGGGGCAGGGGTACAGGTGGAACAGCAAGCCTACCGCATTCCCGCCAATGATCCGGCGGCGGTGGTCTTGGCCTACTACCAGCAGAACCTGCCGCTCACGGGCTGGGCGGTGTGGGATACGGGAGCGACCCAATCGCCCAACGTTCAGCAGCAGACGTATGCCCGTGATCGGCAGTATCTGGTGGTGATGGTGCTGACGGTCAATGCTGGGGCGGGTGTGATTGAGCCGTATGGGGTCAGCGAGGTAACGTATCTGCTGCTGACGCTCGTGACGCAATCGCCGTAAGTGCGGTGATCGTCGGGGGCGGGTAGCAGGTGCGAGGAGGGAATGCGGGTGTGTGCGCTCGTTCCTGCCCTTCTTCGCGTTCGTCACTCCCCCACGTCCACCCCCTAATCCTATGTTACAATAGATGCCGTAGTCCTGCTGCACATAGCGCACACACGGGCCCCGCACTCGCCCGATGTGCAAATGCCTGCGGCTGTTGCGTTTGCTGTAGTGATGCCCGCTCTACCCAATCCATCGCGCTGCCCTAGCGGGTAGTGCCTGAAGGTGATCCTGTGCTGGCGAACGACACCCTAATCGGTGAGCGATACAAAATTGTGCGGCGCGTCGGCAGCGGCGGGATGGGTGCCGTCTGCAAATTTGTGCGTTCCATCTGCCAGAGAAATTCCTCTTTGAAAGATTTTTATGCTATCCTAAACCCATGAGTTTCTTGACAGGGAGGCATCCAGCGTGTCAATCCAACTCCTTTCACCAAATAGCATCGTTCACGGTCGCTATCGTGTCGTGTGTAAGATCGGGCAGGGGGGCATGGGCGCCGTCTACGAAGCCCTCGACCTGCGCCTCAAGACACGGGTGGCACTCAAGCAGACAACGGAAGATGACCCCGAATATCTTGCGGCATTTGAGCGCGAAGCCCAACTCCTTGCAGGACTACAGCATAGTGGCATTCCCCACGTTAGCGATTATTTTACCGACGGTCAGGGACAGTTTCTGGTGATGCAGTACATCGAGGGGGCAAATCTGGACGACTTGTGTAAGCAGGAGCGTGGTCCACTGCCTGTTATGCAAGTGCTCGGGTGGGCAGATGAATTACTGGATGTGCTTACCTATCTGCACTCGCGCACACCACCGATCTTTCATCGTGATATTAAGCCCAGCAATATCAAGCGCACCCCGGAAGGCAAGCTGATCTTGCTTGATTTTGGCTTGGCAAAAGGCACTGCCGCAGCTACATCATTGCAGAGCAAATCAGCGAAAAGTGTCTTCGGCTACACCCTAGACTTCGCGCCGCTTGAGCAAATTCAAGGACAGGGAACAGATGCGCGGAGTGATCTGTATAGCCTTGCTGCAACACTCTACTGGCTACTAGCGGAAAAGGAACTACAGAATGTGCTGACCCGCGCAGGGACGGTGTATCAGGGGCAACCCGATCCGCTGCGCCCATTGCACGAGGTCAATCCACACGTACCACGACAGGTGAGCAATGCCTTGATGCAAGCCCTTGCGATTAAGCGCGACGACCGCCCGCCGGATGCGCCCACTTTGAAGGCGGCGTTGCGGCGGAGTGTGGCTGTGTCAGCAGTGCCACACAAACAGGCCCGTGCAACCGAGCCGCTAGTGCCACGCGAGCAAGAAGCCGCCCGCCAGCGTGCCCTGCTGTCCAACATGCTCTTTCCGGTTACGCTTGAGCAGTGGCAGGTGACACTCGCCCACCTGAGTACCACCTTTGGGCAGCCCAACGGCTACTTCTGCTACGTGCCGCAAGGAACCTACGCTGTAGGCGGGTGGGGCAAGGGTGTGCCAAGCCAGCCCAACCGCCCCGCCGTGCAGCACGCGCTGCCGCAGTACTGGATTGCCCGCCACCAGATCACGAACGCGCAGTTCCGCCTGTTTGTGGAGGGCGACGGCTACACCAATAAGCACTACTGGACATCCAATGGCTGGTCGTGGCGCACCGGCAACAAACGCACCAAGCCGTATTGGTGGGATGACACGCGCTACAACCAGCCCAACCAGCCCGTCGTGGGGGTGACGTGGTACGAGGTGATGGCGTATGCGACGTGGCTGACGCAGCAGCTTGCAGGGGCACTGCCAGAGGGGTACGCAATCCGCCTACCGACGGAAGCCGAGTGGGAAGTGGCGGCAGCCTACGACGGGCAGGGCAACCGCCGGATGTACCCGTGGGGCGACACGCCCGCACCGGATGCCGACCGTGCGATCTTTAAGGATGCACAAGGCAACAAGCGGGGTGCGGCGGCCCCGGTAGGGGAGCGTGCCGCCGGTGCAGCGGCGTGTGGAGCGCACGATCTTGCAGGCAATGTATGGGAGTGGTGCGCGAGCAGCTACAAAGGCTACCCGCAGGCGGCGGCAACGGGGCAAAAAGACTTTACAGGTGATCATTCCGACGCACCGCTTAGAGGTAGCTCTTGGTACTATAATATCACATATATGCACTGCGGGGCGCGGTTCGGGATTCCTCCCGTCAGCAGGCTCGACAGCTACGGGTTGCGTGTCGTGTGTGCCCCGTCGTTGCGCTGAACAGATGTGCTGTATTCTGTTTTCCTGAATCCTGTATCCTGCATTGCTTTATTCTGGGGGTCTGGGGGGCATAGCCCCCCAGCTGTGCGCCGTAGGCGCGGAATCGATTTTTTTGGGATTGGGGGGTCAGGTGCTAGGGGTCAGGGGTCAGGTGCTAGGTGTTAGGGGTCAGGGGGCAGGTGTCAGGTGGCAGGTGCTAGGTGCTAGGTGTCAGGTGTGGTGGCGGGGATGTGTAGCCGCGCCGCGCCGGTGGATTGATCCACCGGCTATGGATGGAAGCCGGCTGAAGCCGGCTGGGGCCTGCCCCCTCGCACCCGACACCTGATACCCCCTTCGTGTTCTTCGTGTTCTTCGTGCCCTTCGTGGTGTGCGTTCCGGCCCTGCCACCTGCCACCTGCCACCTGACCCCTAGCACCTAGCACCTAGCACCTGCGTGGTATACTGTCGTTAGGCAACCATGCGGCTGACTGCACTCGCAGGGCGGCTACGACAGGAGCAACCACAGGAGTGAAAGTCCGCGATGTTTTAACTCGTCTGGAGGCTGACGGTTGGTATCTGGCACGCACTCGCGGTAGTCATCGCCAATACAAACACCCCACGAAGTCGGGGTTGGTTACAGTGGCGGGCAAGCCAAGCGATGACCTTGCTCTAGGCACGCTGCGCAGCATCTGGCGGCAGGCAGGGCTAGAGCATCAGTGAGAGGAGTATCCCCATGCGCTACGTGATCGTGATTGAGCAGGCAGACGGCAACTACAGCGCGTATGTGCCGGATGTGCCCGGCTGCATCGCCACCGGCGCAACCCTCGCTGAGGTGCAGCAGGCCATGCAGGAGGCGTTGGCGTTCCACCGTTGAGGGGCTGCGCGAGGAGGGCTTGCCGATCCCG
>JAAUTZ010000025.1 GCA_012031225.1 Chloroflexaceae bacterium | reverse complement strand
GCAATGCCTGAAGTCCGTGAGCTAACCGTAAGGGGGCAGCGGCCGAGGGCAGGGTTGGCGACTGGGACGAAGTCGTAACAAGGTAGCCGTACCGGAAGGTGCGGCTGGATCACCTCCTTTCTAGGGATATTTAAAACTTACGTGTGCGCTACTGTCTGCTGATTGTTAAGATCTGGATCGCCCTAGCATTATGTTAGGGCGATTTTGTTTACCTCGCCAGCCTACTCAGCCCAAACAATCGGTCACCGAATCAAAACGCGACGTTCAACCGCAACGCCGCGCCTATCCTTCAGGCAAATTGTGATTGGGCTAGCGATTGTTTAAGCGATTATTTAGTGGTTTGTTGTGCGCCGCCAGTTTACGTCCGGCTGAATGAGGTGGTGCTTGGTCCGATCCTTGTAGCGTTCGACAACGTGGATCACCGACTCAAGCAGCGTATCGTTGAGATAGTGCGGCTGTAAGCCCAGATCGAGCAGGTTCGTGTTGATTGCGTTGTAGTAGTGCTGTTCCAGTTCGACCCGCGGGTTCGGGGTATGGTCAATCGTCACATCCATGCCCAGCTTCTTGCCTTGCTCCTGCACGGCCAAGGCCAGATCAAGGACGCTGAACTGCTCCGTAAATTGATTAAATACGCGATACTGCCCCCGCTCGGCGGGGTGGCGGATGGCCAATTCGACACACGCCAGCGTATCCCGAATATCGAGGAAGCCGCGAGTCTGCCCGCCCTTGCCATACACCGTGAGCGGCAAGCCCATCACGGCCTGCACAAGAAACCGATTCAACACTGTGCCAAATACACCGTCATAATCAAAGCGGGTGCGGAGGCGTTCGTCCATGAGAATCTCATCTGTATCTACCCCATACACCACACCCTGATTCAAATCAGTTGCACTTAGCCCCCAGATGCGGCAGCAGAACATGATGTTGTGGCTATCATGCACTTTGGAAAGGTGATAGAACGAACCGGGCTGCTTGGGGTAAGGTAGCGTATCTTTGCGCCCCTTATGCTCAATCGTAATAAAGCCTTCTTCAATATCAATATTCGGCGTACCGTATTCGCCCATCGTGCCGAGCTTGACCAGATGGCAGCTCGGCACATGGTCAGCCATCGCATACAGCACATTTAAGTTACCCACGATATTGTTGACTTGGGTATAGACAGCATGCTTGCGGTCAATCATCGAATACGGCGCAGCGCGTTGTTCGCCGTAATGCACAATCGCTTCCGGGCGAAACTCACGCACGACCGGCTCGAAGAAGTCATAATCGCAAATATCGCCAATGTAAGCGGCAACACGTTTACCGCTAACTTCTTCCCACGCCATGAGACGTTCTTGTAGCGAGCGGATCGGCACGAGGCTCTCGGCCCCAAATTCGTAGTCCCACGAGCGCCGGGCCATATTGTCCACCACAGCAACTTCGTGACCACGCTGCGAGAGATACATTGCGGTGGGCCAGCCGAGATAACCGTCGCCACCTAAGATCAAAATACGCATGGTTCACTCCTTCTTTCCAGTTTTGCAACACCTAGCCTCTGGTGACAACAACCAGTTTGTTTCCCAGCAAAGGCGAATGAGAGGATTATACCATTAGTAGGGCAAGTGCGGCGCACACGGCAGCTAGTTCGGAACAGTTGGTGCGCCAGCCATACCGCGAATAATCTCCGACCGCACGCGTGAGTCTACCACACTCCGCACGATCTTCTCCTCAATCACATCACGCCGATCACGAGCAGATACATTGATTGCGAAAATACGTGCAAGTGAGACTAGGTTTGCCTTCAGCTTAACTCGCGGATCCTGATTCAGCAGCAGCAATGCAGCTTCCCGATCCACAATTTGCTCTAGCTGCACCGCCAATGCCTGTAAGGCCGGGTTAGTGGAATCAGCCGGTTGCGGCCGCACTACCTTAGTGGATGTTCCTTCTACGACGACTTTCAGCTTTGCCTGCCCATTCGCAATTAATGCGAGATCATCGGCACTGAGCCGTTTGATCGCCTTCATCAATATCCCCAGTATCTGAGCGACATGTTCCCCATCGAGCAGAAGCGGGGTCGTTTCTTGCGTTATCGGGTTCATAACAAAGCCCTCTCAATTTCATCTGTCAGTTGGCTAAATTCCGCTTGAATATCCTGTTGCGTAGCGCGGCTACCGTGTTGCAGCACAACGGGTATGCCATCGCGGGGTGCATCCGCATAGATCGATTTATTATCTCGGATGTAGGTCTGGAAAATCGGCACCCCCAACCGCTTGACCATCTCGATATATTCGAGTTGGGCTTTGATCGGCTGACCCGCATAGAATGTTACCATCATAAATACCACCCCTAACACGCGAGGCTGAATATGGGGCAGATCACGCATGCTTGCTGGGGCTTTATCCAAATAGGTATTGTAGTTTTGGCTGAGGTTAGCTACTTGTGTACGCAGCTGATCCATGCCCACTGTGGAAAGATAATCTGGTTTGGCAGGAATGAGCAAGTAATCACTCGCAACAATCGCATTCTGGGTCACAATACTGAAGTTCGGCGGACAGTCAATCAGCACGAAATCATAGTCTTGCAATTGCTTGATTCCGCGTCGTAGCCGCGAGTACACATGCAATGTTGCCTCAAGGTGTTGGGCAGCACTACGACGATTCATCCGATTTGCCAGAGAAATATCAATTGTCGTTAATTCAAGATGCGAACAGATGAGATCAATCCGCCCACCCTGATCGGCAATCGCCTGATTGACGTGCTTGGGTGAGATGATTAACGGGGCAAGATCAGACTCAATATTACGATGGATGAAATCATAGTACCACGACTTTATCGTGCGCGTTTGTTTATAATAACGATCCCACTCATCCACACTGATAAATGAGAATGTAAGATTCGATTGTGGATCAAAATCTATCGTGAGCACCCGATGTCCGCGCTGGGCAAGCATTGCCGCAAGGTTTGCGGTGAGGGTAGTTTTACCGACCCCACCTTTGTAGTTAATCGAAGAAATGACGATCACATGAACGCTCCTACATATGCCATGAAATTGTTCACGATTGTACCTAACGATTATACCCGATCTCGCATCATCGCCCGCCACTCATCCGCGCCGCTGATCGATGCCCGCCCGCAGGATCGCCTCAAACTCATTGCGCTGCTGGTTGGGCACATCATCCTGTGGGATCGCTAGCACCGGTCCCGTTGAAAGCGACAGCACATAACAGTCGAGCACCTTGTCCCAATGCACAAAGTTCTCCCACCCAATCTGGCTCTGCTTGCCCCGTGTATTGCTAATCTCTACGCCCCGATCCGAGAAGCGGTAGCGCGTCGGCAGTAGGTGCGGCTGATTGCCCCCGCCCGCTCGAAACGCACTGTAGACCCCGACCAGCGTGTACATAAGCAACGGCAACCACCCCACCAGCATTAGGTACAAGGGCCCCTGTAGCACGGCCCACGCCGTAAAGCCCGTAAATGCAATCGCATTAATGTAGAATGCTGGGCGTTGGAAGTGGCGCAAGAGCGAAATACGAATGATCTGTATCTGGGTTAATTGGGCATCAATGACCATGAGATCCTATCCTTCTTTCTCATTCACCGCTGATGGACGTTTGCCGAACGCCAGCACGCGCGGCACAAGGCGCGGCACACGCTGCTGATAAGCGTGGTACTCAGCTCCAAAGATGCGGAGCAGGCGATGCTCCTCGTGGTAGGAGCCAATGTACATGTACATTGTGAGCAGGATATTCAGGGCGAGCAGATTGGCACTCATCACGGGCGAAAGCCAGATCAGCAGGATGCTGAAGAAATACAAGGGATGGCGCACCCAGCCGTAGATCCCCGTTGTGATTAACGCATCGTCGCCTGCCGATGGGTCAGGATCATCGGGATCTACGGAATGCCGTGCGGTGGCAATGGTGTTGGCGGGGGGGTGAATGTGAAGCTGGCGCAGCTGCGCCAAGCCCATAAAGTAGTTCAGATCGGTGTGGCGCAACGTGTACAAGAGACCTCCCAACGCCGCCAGTTGCCCTGCCAGCAGCACCCAGTTGAATGGCTCTGGCGCACGGTACAGGGGCACATCCGGCAGGAGGGCCAACAGGATTGGCAATGGCAGCAACAGCACTGCTGCAACCAGATTGTACGCCAGCCGATACCAGCGCATCGCGCCTGCCCCTGCCCAGCGTTGCACCCACGCCTTGAATGGCAGGCTCGCCAATAGGCTATGCAGCCCGATATAGCCAACGATATACCCGATTAGCAATGGATGTGGCACGCCTGCGTTTCCCTCCTGTTTCTGTTCATCCAACGAATCCCTGCACCACGCTTTACCTGCGTATGGTATCATACCAGTAAATAGCAAGAGCAAGCAACAGGAGTTCGCATCCATGACAACCCCCCACAATGCGACAGGCTGGACGCTGCCGATTGGATCTACGCCGGATAGCTGCGTAACTCATTTCCGGCTGTGGGCGGAAAACGCCCGCCGTACCGTCACCCTCGTGCTTTATGAGCGTGATGGCAAGACGATCAGCGCACAGCACCCGATGATCCCCGCCGATCACGGTTACTTTAGCCTCAGTTTGGCTGGGGTCAAGCCCGGCACACGTTACCGCTACCAAGTAGATGATCGCCCGCCGCTCCCCGATCCCGCTTCGCGGGCCCAGCCAGATGGCGTACACGGCGCATCGGCGGTGGTTGATCTGGCCGCCTTTCGCTGGACCGATGCCGGCTGGCGCGGCGTGCCCCTCGATCAGCTCATCATCTACGAAGTCCATGTTGGTACAGCCACGCCCGAAGGCACGTTCGAGAGCCTAATTGGGCAGCTCGATGCGCTGGTTGATCTAGGCATCACCGCGCTAGAGTTGATGCCGATTGCCGACTTTCCGGGCACGCGCAACTGGGGCTACGACGGTGTAAACCTGTTTGCGCCAGCGCGAGCCTACGGTGGCGCAATCGGCTTGCAACGGCTCGTCAATGCCGCCCACTCACGCGGGCTAGCCGTGCTGCTCGATGTGGTCTACAATCACCTTGGCCCCGATGGTAACTACCTACGCCAGTTCAGCGAGCGTTACTTCACCGATCTGCATCATACGCCATGGGGATCAGCTTTGAATTTGGATGATCCCGATTGCCCCCAAGTCCGTGAGTATTTCATCGCTAACGCCTGTTCGTGGCTGCACGAGTACCACCTCGACGGCTTGCGCCTCGATGCCACCCACGCCATCGTGGATGCTGGCGATACGCCCTTCCTGCGTGCGCTTGCCGAACAGGTGCGGGCCCAATGTCCGCCAGATCGGCACTTCCTGCTGATGGCTGAAGACGAACGCAACCTGCCCCGCCTCGCTCAGCCGCTCGATGCAGGCGGCTATGGCCTTGATGGCATCTGGACTGATGATTTCCACCATCAGGTGCGCGTCATGTTGACTGGAGAGCAGGACAGCTACTACCAGAACTTTAGCGGCTCCGCCCCCGATCTGGCCCGCACGATGCAGCAGGGTTGGTTTTACACGGGGCAAGTTGAACCGCAATCTGGGCATGCCCGCGGCGCACCCGCCGATAGCCTGCCCTATCCGGCATTCATCTACTGCATCCAGAACCACGATCAAGTGGGCAATCGGGCGACGGGGGATCGGCTGCACCACACGGTTGCGCTGGATCGCTACCGCGTCGCGTCGGCCCTGTTGCTGCTAGCTCCGGCTACACCGCTGCTGTTTATGGGCCAAGAGTGGGCTGCAAGCACACCGTTCCTGTTCTTCACCGACCATCATCCCGAATTGGGGCGGCAGGTAACGCAGGGGCGGCGGGCTGAGTTTGCCGAATTTACCGCCTTTACCCATACCGAAGTGCCCGACCCGCAAGAGCTTGCCACGTTCACCCAATCGCGCCTGCACTGGGCGGAGCGCGATCAGCCGCCGCACATCGGCATCTTGAGCCTGTATCAGCACCTGATCGCACTCCGCCGCACCCACCCCGCGCTACAGGCTCCCGACCGCGAGCAGACCCAGATTGTAGACCTCACCGCCCGCACGCTGATGTTGCGGCGCACCTGCCCAGACGGGGCGTGTGTGGTTGCATTCCTACATTTCGGCGATGCCCACGTCACCCTCAACCTGCCTGCGTTTATGCCTGTGCCGCTCACGCTCGTGTGCGACAGTGAGGCGGCTGAGTTTGGCGGGAGCGGCGCACTGCCCATTGCCAACGTGATCCACCTGCACACCCCGCGTGCGTTGGTATTTGCCACAGCCTAATGCTATAATGCGCCGCAATGAACAAACCCGCCGCACCTGTACCTAGCTCCGTTGTTGTGCCCCCTGCTGCCCGTGCTACCCCTACCTCGATATGGGCGGCGGGGGCGGCAGGGTGGCTACGCCGTGTCTGGCAGCCGCTCCCGCTTGCCCTACTCTGCGGCGTACTCGCATTCATGTTGGGCAGCCTTGCGCTGCCACAGGCATGGGCGACAACGATCCAGATTGGCGGCGGCTTCGATAGCCCCTTCCTGCGAGGCTTTCACCGCGCCGAATTTAGCGAACTGCACCAGACCGATTTCCGCTGGACGGAGCCACGCGCCGAAGTGCTGCTACCGGGCGTGGCCCAGTCCGTCGTTGGTGTGCGCGTACACGGCGATACGCCCGATTTCCCCCTGACCCTGACCACCGGCAACGCCACCTACCAGCTTGCGCTGCGCCCCGGCTGGCAAACGATCCTGATCGCACCGGCTCCAGACTGGCGTGGCGATGTGCGGATTGGGCTAGCCGCACCCGCCCAGACCAGCCCAGACGATCCGCGTGTTCGTGGCGTTGCGCTCAGCCACATCAGCGTGAGCAGTCGTAGTGCCGCTGTGCCGCTCGCGCAGCCGCTCCTGCTTGGGCTGAGTACGGCATTGGCTGTGTTGCTCGTGAGTGCTACCCTGCGCGGGTCTCGCGCCCGCCTGCCGCTTGCCCTGCTCACGGGTGGCGGCTTGGCGGTGGGCAGTGCGTGGCTGCTGGCTAGCGATCAGCGTATGTGGCTGACAAGCTACAGTGCCCGTTGGCTGCTGGTGCTGGTGCTTGGCATGGGCATCTGGGCTGGCGTACAAGCCCTGCTGCACTGGCTCGCGCAGCAGCAGCGCATCCCTACCGATCCGCGCATCCGCAATAGCTTGGCCGCCACTGCCGTGCTAGCGGGGGTACTCCGCTATGCCGCACTTGCCTACCCGCTCAATCACAACAGCGATCTGCGCTATATTCTGGGGCGCACATGGATGATCCGCGATGGGCAGTTCCTCACCCTGTTCCTGCCCAATCCCGCCCTCACTCCTGTGCAGTGGGAAATGGATGTTACCATCCCACGTTCGCCGTTCTTCTATCTCCTCAATGTGCCGATGACCTTCCTGCCCGGACGCGGCAGCGATGCGCTCGGTATGCTCGCCTTCAGCAGCGTGATAGATGCGCTAGCAGTTGTGCTGGTGGGCTTGCTGGTGCTGCACGTTGGGGGCGGGCAACGGGCCGCATGGGCTGCCGCAATGCTTGCCACAACGCTCCCATTTGGCTTACAGATGATCGTTTCGTGGGGCATCCTGCCGACGTTGCTGGCGCAGATGCTGGCCCTACTCGCCGTATACCTATGGCTCGAACTGCGCCCACAGCTCCCCACGCGGCCCGCCCGCTTGATCATTGCGGGCGTGCTTGCGCTCGCGTTCCTCGCGTACCCTACCGCGCTTGTGTTTCTCGGCGCAACGGGCGTGTTGCTGGTGCTGATGCTGGCGGTGCGCCGCGATCCGGCAACGGTGCCCACCGCGCAGGCCGGCCTTCTTGCTACTGCTATCGCTATGCTGCTCTACTACGGCTGGCACATGCCCGCCCTCCTCAACAAAACCTTACCAACCCTGTTTGGAACAGCTAGCGCGGCAAGCACAGCCGAAAGGAGTATCAGCACGCTCTCGTTGCCGCGCACGCTAGCGGCAATCACCACGCAACCCCTCGATAAGTACGGCATACTGCTGCTGATCCTTGCGCTCAGTGGCATCGCCATGCTGCTGCTCCGGCTACGTGGCACGCGGGTCTATGCAGGCTTGGTGCTTGCGGCTTGGACCCTTGCCTACCTGCCATTTGCCCTGTTGGATGAGTATATTGTCACGCTGATCCTGAAGCAGGTCCTCTGGCTCCTACCCATGCTTGCTATCGCCGCAGGCATACCGCTAGGGCGCATGCAGCACAGCCGCGCCGGACGCTGGCTCACGGCGGCAGTGTTGCTCTGGACGGGGTGGCAAGGGGTGGTGCTGCTCAGCGATCTGGTCCGCTTCGCCTTTATGCAACTCAAGTAGCAGGTGCTTATGTCAAATCCACCACCAATGCGTGTATCGCTGATCTGCACCGTGCGCGACGAAGCCGACAATATCGCCGCGCTGCTCGACTCGATGCTTGCCCAAACGCGCCAGCCCGATGAGATCATCATTAACGATTGCCTGAGCCGCGATGCCACCCCCACGATTGTGCAGCAGTATGCGGCGCGGCACGCACACATCCGGCTGGTGACGGGCGGTCACAACATCTCCTCTGGACGAAATCACGCCATTGCCCACGCCACCGGGCCGATCATTGCCAGCACCGATGCCGGGCTGGTCCTCGACCGGCACTGGCTGGAGCGACTGATCGCGCCACTAGAGCAGGGCCGAGCCGATCAGACGGGCGGCTTCTACTGTCCGCAGCCGCACAGCCTCTTTGAGCTAGTGCTTGGTGCAACCAACTACCGCAGCGTAGCTGAGATTGACCCCGCCCGTTTCCTACCCTTTGGCAACTGTATGGCATTCCGGCGCGAAGCGTGGGCGGCGGTGGGCGGCTTCCCCGAATGGCTGAGCCACTGCGAAGATATTGTGTTTGATCTGGCCCTCGATCAAGCTGGCTATCAGCGCGAATTTGTGCCCGATGCCGTGATTATGTTCCGCCCGCGTGCATCCTTGCGGGCATTCTTTTGGCAGTACTATTTTTATGCACGCGGCGATGGGATTGCTAGGCTATGGACAAAACGACATCTTATCCGCTATACTACATATAGTTGGGGTAGTCTCTTGGTGGTTAAAGCGATCCACGATTCCAGTTGGCGTGCGCCGGTTGCCCTGCTCGGCATACTCGGCACCATCGCCTACACCCGTGCGCCCTATCGCCGCCTTGTGCCACAGCTGCAACAGCTTCAACCCATCCCGCGCACACACAGGATCAAGGCACTGCTGCTTGTGCCCGTTATTCGCGTGGTGGGCGATCTCGCCAAAATGCTTGGCTACCCACGCGGGCGATGGCTACGCCACACCCACCCTGCACACCGAAAGCCCTGAAAACCGCGTTTGTATGAATGATCGTGAAACATCGTATAATAGAAGCATTAGAATCCAGTGCCACAACCTACACTGCATATTGTAGTAGCCTGTACATGTACTGAGGATACATTCGTGAAGCCTGCTCCGAACCTTGCTCAAACACACCCGCCGCGCCTCTCTACGATTGAGCGCATGATCTTCTTGAAAGAAGTGCCCTTCTTTCAGCAGCTTGCCGTTGAGCAGTTGCGGATTCTGGCTGCCGTCTGCGAAGAACAAGGAGCCGCCGCCGATCAACGGATCATTTATCAAGGTGAGCCGGGGGGCACGTTGTACATCATCGTAGCCGGGCAGGTCGGCATCGAACGTGAACGCGAAACCGGCTCCGTAGCGCGGGTAGCCACCCTCAATCGCTACAACTACTTTGGCGAAGTAAGCCTCTTTGATGGTGGCGCATATGGCGCATCGGCGTTTGCCCTCCAGCCAACGCGCATGCTCACCCTCAATCGCATCCCGCTCGTCGCCCTGATCCGCCAATATCCTGATCTCGGCTTGGTGATCCTGAGCGAACTGAGCCAACGCTTGCAGCAAGCCCATAGCCGGATCACTGAACTGACCCGCGTCCAACCGGGACAATTGGTGCAGCTCTTTGACCAACTCGAAGCCCAACAGGAACGCCCAGATGACGAACCCAACGCACCTCGACCGTGAGCAAATTGAAGCCCAGTTGCGCTACCGGGTGGTAGTGAATCGAGATGGGCAATACGCGCTCTTGCTCTTTGAGCAGCCACTTCCAGTAGGCTGGCGCGATGCGGGCGAACGCGGCAGCAAAGCCGTATGCCTTGAGTTCATCCGCCTCGTGTGGGGCGATATGCGCCCCACATCAATCCGGCAGCCCAGCCCCAGCAGCGACCAAACCCAGCCGCCCGCTAGCCCGCCTGCACTCCACCCCGATCCTGCTGAACGTCCTGCCGGCCATCTCCACCCGAACCCACCTAATCCCTCATGAAACGCGAAGGAAACCCGCCTACGTGGAACTGCTGCGGAAAACTCTAAACATCACGCCCGCCGAAATGCCCCAAGTGATGCTGTTGTTTGGCATGCTCTTTGTCTACGTACTAGGCTGGTTCTGGGGCGTAAGCATCGTTGAAGCGGCTTTCCTGAATACGCTCGGTGTGGTTGCTTTGCCGCTCTTTTTCGTGGTGCGCGGCATGATCTCAATCCCGATCCTGTTTACCTACACGCTCTTTGCAGATCGAATCAGCAACCAGCGCATTCTCACCACCATCCTGTGGATCAGTGCGCTTGCCGTAGCGGGTAGCATCGGCTTGCTTGCAAACGGTGCAGAAGCCATCGCTTTTCCGCTACTGTATTTGATCTTGATGATCCTCGACGATATTTTTGTGATGCACTGGTATACCTACCTGAACGGCTTCTTCGATACCCGCACCGCCAAGCGGCTCGTCCCGCCGATCTCCGCTGCCGCCTTGATTGGCGTGGTGCTAGCAGGCTTCAGCATGCCCGTGTTAGCGCAACAAGTCGCCCCGATCTGGATCATCAGCGCGTGGCTCGTTGCGCTCCTGATCGTGATTGGCTTGGCACAGCGCAACCGTCGCTACCTGCCGCCGCCGCCGCCACCCACCACTGCGGCCCTCCTGAACCGCGAACAAGCCCAAGCGGATGAAGCCAATCCACCAGCGACCTACTTTGCCACCATGCGCGAGGGCTACCAATACGTTGCTGGCTCGCCCCTGTTGCGCTGGATCGCACTGGCATCGCTGCTGGCAATGATCGTGCTAGTCTTGATGGAATATGTCACGAGTGCGTTTCTGCTCGAACGGCTCCGCACCACCGAAGCTATCGCCAGCTTCATTGGCCCCGTAATTGCGTTGGGGAGCCTGCTCACCTTCCCGATCCAATTCTTTCTGCTAGGGCGGCTGATTAGTACGATTGGTGTAGGCAATGCCGCGTTGATCTTTCCCGCAGGCAATCTGCTGATCAGTGGCAGCTTGGTTGCCGTCCCTAGCCTCCCGACGGCGGGGCTTGCCTATGCTAGCCGCAATAACTTCTACCCCTTCTCCTTTACCATCACCAACCTGCTCTACAATGCAGTGCCGACCCGCGTGCAAGGACGGGCACGGGCCTTTACCAGTGGGCTGATCCTGCCCGCCGGAGCCATCATCGGCGGTGTGCTGTTGCTCATCATACAAACCCTCGATCTGTTCTGGCTTGCGGCGGCGCTATTGCTGCTGGTTGGCGTGGTCTACCTTGCCACACACTGGCTGATCCGCAAGAGCTACACCGATGCCCTGCTTGCCACCCTCGAAGAAGATGACCTATCGCTGCAACTGATGCGCCTTGCCAGTGAGCCGGGCATGGTAGACCCAACCTTGCTCAGCCTGCTGCGGAAGAAGCTGGACGAAAGCGACAGTGAGCGCAGCGCGATCTTCCTCGCCAACTTGATCCACCAGATTGGCGGCAACGAGGCGCAGCGGATCTTAATTGACGTGGCCCTGCAAACGCCCCAACCCACCCTCCGGGCAGCAATTGTGGGGATGTTTCTCGAAGCGGAACAGCACAGCGATGCGCTACGGGATCTGTACACCACCTGTCTCAATGATCCGAGTACCGAAGTGCGCCTGATTGCACTGCAAGCCTTGCAGCGCATGTACGGCACGGGGGATCTGTTGCAGCAGATCGCCGAGCCACTGTTGGATGACCCCGATCCGCAGGTGCAAGCCCAAGCAATTGCGCTGCTCCTCAATACACCCTCCTCAGCTGCTACGACCCGTGCGACAGATGCGCTGCAAAGCCTGCTTGCCGATGATCACCCCGCATTGCGGGAGCGGGCAGTGCATGTGCTAGGGCAGAGCCGCAACGCCCGTTATGTGCCCCTGTTGCTCCCCGCCCTCGATGATCCCGCCGATAACGTGCGCCTACGGGCGGCGGTGGCGTGTGAGCAAGTCCTCGCTAGCACGATGGCATCCGAGCAAGCCCTCACCGATCTGCTGGGGCAACTCAGCCAGCGCGTGAATGATCCGCTCGAACGGGTGCGCTTGGCGGCGTTGTTGGTGCTTGCCTACGCTGGCGATGCGAATGCACTGCAGGTGTTTGTCAATGCGCTGAGCGACAGCAGCCCACTGGTACGCAGCACGGCCGCCGATATTCTGGTGCAGTTCGGCAGTGGCCAGCCGATCACGCCACAGGCATTTAGCGTGCCACTGGAGCATGGCGATCTGACCTACCTGCATGCATCCAGTGGCAATGTGACCGAACCCTCATCGCTGCGCGAGCTTGCGCCGGCAGTGCTGTTGATGGTGCAGCAAATGCAACAGAGCACAGATCGCCAACGCAGTGCAATGGCAACCGTGATCCTGACCCGCATCAACCGCGAACGCTACCGCGCTATGTTGCTCACACTGGTTGAAGGTAGCCTGCGCGAGGTGTACCAACTGCGCCTGTATCAGCAGACGATGCAGCCGCTCACTGCCGATGCGGCACTGGCGGCATTGCAAGCAACGCTTTACGAACAGAGCCAGAGCCAACTAGATGACATCTTCTACATGCTCAGTGCGCTGAGTGATGCCCGCTCGATCCGGCTGGTGCAGGAGTCACTATTGAGCCACCTGCCGCATGTGCGAGCGAATGCAATTGAAGCTCTGGAAAGCATCTCCTCGCCGCAGCTAGCCAGCCTGATTGAGCTGATCTGCGACCGTGAACCAGCAACGGGGGCAATGACAGCGGCAACCCGCCACGTCGGCTTGACGCTGCCCGATCTGCCCACCACCCTACACTATCTTGTGTGCCAATCCCCCGATGCATGGCAACGCGCCGCAACAGTATATGCCTTGCAGCACCAGCTTGCGCTTGCCGAACCCGCTCCCGCTCCGGCGGACGGCACGCCCAGCTCGGCGAATGCAGCCACGCCCCCTGATCCCGACCCGCACTCCCCCGCCCGCCGCCGCCAGAAGCGGCTCGATAATCTGCTGGAGCGGGTGAGTGCCCCTAGTGCGCCTGACCCTACGCCTGCCGCGCCAGTTCCCCAGCCTGCCACCAGCACACCACCCTGCGCCACCCCTACGCCGCTGCTCGATCCGGCGCAGGTACGCGCATGGCTTACGCTTGCCCAAGCCGACCCTGATCCGCAGGTGCAGGCAGTGTTGCAAACCCCGCAGCACACGAATACCTCACCGAACTTGGTGGAACGGGTGCTGCTGCTGCGCGGGGTGCCCTTCTTCGAGGGCATGACGATTGAGCAACTGCGGGCACTTGCCCGTGTCTGTGTTGAGCAGGAGTATGCCGCTGGTGCCGCCATTTTCCAAGCCGGCGATCCCGCCCAATCGCTCTACATCGTTGTGCGGGGGCAGGTGGTGATTGACCAAGAGAAACGTCGCGGACGCTACACCAAACTTGCCCAAGCGGATGCCGGCGTTGCCTTCGGTGAAGCCAGCCTCTTTGATCCGAACCCACACAGCACCCGCGCTACGGCAATCGCACCGACGCTGCTGCTAATCCTTAGCCGTGAGCCGCTTATCACATTGGCAAGCCAAAACTCCACGGTGATGCTGGCCATGGTGACCGTGATGAGCCAACGCCTGCGCGATGCCCAAGCCCGCATTGCTGATTTGACCCGTGCCCAACCTCGACAACTTCAGCGATTATATGATATGCTAAGTTAAGTGGCTTGAGGAGAAAAGTTTCAAGAACGGCAAAAATAGCAACACAGCGAGGGTATTGTGAGGGGAGTCGCCCATGATCATCAATTGACTACGAATGCCAATTTCTGGCGCACCCACCTGCGTGAGATTCCACCGCCAGATTTTGCCTTTGCGTCCGATGCGCCAACGCCTGCCGCACTCCAGCACATCAGCGTGCGCCTGCCTACTGAATTGCGGTTGCTCTCTAGCAACAGCTACTCGGCAGCAACATGGCACAGCTTTGCGCTCGCAGCATTTGCGATCTATCTCGCCCGCATCACCAGCCAAGCCCAGCTAACGCTCGGCGTGATGCCAACGATCCTGACCACTGCACTTCAGCAGCCCGATCAATCCGGCACGCTAGCTCCGTGCTTGCCGCTCCAAATCGAACTCGACTTTACCTGCACCTTTAGCGATATGCATCCCCGTGTCCAGCAAGCCTTGAACCAGATCCATGCCCACGCCTTCTGTGGGCCTGAACTGTTCGCCCACCTCGATCTGCCGTTTGGTGCGATCCTCAGCGATACCCCGCTCAACCCACTCCCCGCTAGCACGCACGCCCTTACGCTGATCCTCGCCCCTGATCAGATGGATTTGCTCTTCGACACCGGACGCATCAGCACCGCCCTTGCGAGCCGTATGGGGCTACAATTCGAGAACCTGCTCACCAGCCTCGTCCTAGGCCCCCAACGCGCACTGTACGAGTTGGCTCTCGTGCCGCCTGCCGAACGCACGGTTATCCTTGAAATGTGGAATGCAACCGACACCGCCTATCCCCTTACCCAGACGCTGCCCCACCTGCTCGCAGAAGCGGCGGCACATACCCCTGATGCAGTTGCGATCCAGTTTGGCACAGCCCAACTGACCTATGCCGAACTGCATACCCGCGCCAACCAACTCGCCCACCACCTGCGCCAGCTTGGAGCCGCCCCCGATCTGCTGATCGGGATCTGTATTGAGCGTTCATTCGAGCTAATGATCGGCTTGCTCGCCATCCTCAAGGCGGGTGCAGCCTATGTCCCGCTCGATCCTGACTACCCCCAAGATCGCCTTGCGTTTATGCTGCTCGATGCACGCTGCGCGGTGCTGCTCACGCTTGAACGGCATCTGCCCAACTTGCCCACGGCCCGCCCGCCGACCCTCTGCCTCGATGCAGCCAGCACTCACACCACCCTCGCTCAATACCCACCGAGCGCACCTGCGCTGAATCTGACTGCTCGCCACCTCGCCTACACGATCTACACCTCCGGCTCGACGGGGCAGCCGCGTGGCGCAATGAATGAACACGCCGCCGTCGTCAATCGCCTGCTGTGGATGCGCGACTACCTTGACCTCCAGCCCCATGATCGCATCTTGCAAAAGACCCCGATCAGCTTCGATGTCTCGGTGTGGGAACTCTTTCTGCCCCTGCTCGTCGGCGCACGGCTCGTGCTCGCCCAGCCCAGTGGCCACCGCGACCCTGCCTACCTTGCCCGCCTGATCACGCAAGCCCAGATCAGCGTAGCCCACTTCGTGCCGTCTATGCTGCGCGTGTTTCTGGCAACACCCACCGCGAGCGCGTGCCGTTCGCTGCGCCACATCATCTGTAGTGGCGAGGAGTTGCCCACCGATCTGTACCAACACTGCATCGAGACCTTGCCCGCCACACTCCACAATCTCTATGGGCCTACTGAAGCCGCCGTAGATGTGACTGCATGGCGGGGCACGTTACCCGCCGATGCGCTACGTGTCCCGATTGGTCGCCCGATTGCCAATACCCGCATCTACATCCTTGACGTATTCCGCCAGCTAGTGCCGATTGGCATGGTCGGTGAGCTATACATCGGTGGGGTGGCGGTTGGGCGCGGCTACCTCCATCAGCCCGCCCTCACCGCCGAACGGTTTGTACCCGACCCATTCACGCCCGAAGCAGGCGCACGGCTCTACCGCACGGGCGATCTTGCCCGCTACGGCGAGGATGGGCAGATCGAGTTTCTCGGGCGGGTGGATCAGCAGATCAAGCTGCGTGGGTTTCGCATTGAGCCGGGCGAGATCGAGGCCCGCCTGCGCGAACATGCCGCCGTGCGTGATGCCACCGTCATTGCGCGGCGCAACCCCAATACGAGTGATACCCAGCTCCTTGCCTACATTGTGCCGAATGCCGCTGCTAGCCCCCCGATACAGCAATGGGGTACAATTTACGATGAATTCTACCGCCAGCAAAACCCTGCCGCCGATCCAACCTTCAATACCGCCGGTTGGATCAGCAGCTACACTGGCACCCAAATGCCCGACGTGGAAGTGCAGGCGTGGCTCACCGATACGCTTGCGCCACTGCACGCCCTGCACCCCCAGCACATCTTCGAGATTGGCTGTGGCACGGGCATGTTGCTGTTCCGGCTTGCGCCGCACTGCACCTCATTCTGGGCCAGCGACCCATCTGAGCAGGCCCTTGTCTACATCCAGCAACACCTCGCTAGCACGGGCATTCCCGCCGAGCGCGTGCGCCTGCTGCACCGCCCCGCCGATGATTTCAGCACCATCCCCACCGCACATTTCGATGTTATAATTATCAATTCGGTGGTGCATTACTTTCCGTCTGTCGCCTATCTCACGCACGTCCTTGAAGGCGCACTGCACGCCCTCAAGCCGGGTGGCACGCTGCTGATTGGCGATGTTCGCAACTACCGCCTCTTGCGGGCGTTTCACACATCCGTGCAACTCGCCCAAGCCGCCCCAGAAACACCCATTGCTCAGCTCGCCCAACACGTCGCCACGGCCCTGCTGAATGAGGAACAGCTTACGCTCGATCCGGCCCTGTTTACCCACTTTGCAGCTCAGCATCCAGACATCGCCACGCTCACCTTTCAGCTGAAGCGTAGCCCCTACCCCACTGAACACACCCGCTTTCGCTACAATGTCCTGCTGACCAAAACGACAGCCACCACCAAGCTCCCCGTGCAGCCCGTAATCTGGCATACGTGGCAGTCCGATCAGCCGCTTGAGACCCAGCTTCAGCACTGCTTTGCCACGCTGCCGCCCGCCGTCGGGCTACGCCAGATCCCGAACGCACGGATCCACGCGGATGTGCTTGCCAGCCGCCTGCTCGAAAACCCACCCCCAATCCTGTACACCGCCGCCGAACTGCGCGACCTGATTGCTTCGCAGCGCGACCCGCAAAGTGTAGACCCGGATACGATCCGGGCCTATGCCGAGCCACTCGGCTACCACACCGATATAAGCTGGTCGGCTGATGATCCCGCCGCCTTCGATATGCTGTGCTGGCAACCGGTTGCTGGCTATGCTCGCCCGTTGCAGCCCCTGAGCCGCCCTGCCCCCCACACCCCGCCCCCCGCACTAGAGCAATTTGCCAGCAATCCGCAGCTAGCGGCCCTGACCCACACCCTGCCTGCCGAATTGCGGGCGTTTTTGCAGAGCCGCCTGCCCGATTACATGGTCCCTCTAGCGTTTATGCTCTTGAATGAATTGCCGCTCACCCCTAGCGGCAAGCTCAATCGGCGCGCCTTGCCCGATGTGCCTGCCCTGCCGCTCGCCTACGCGGGCGTTGCACCGCGCACGGCACTTGAGCAGCAGCTTGCCCAAATCTGGAGCGATGTATTGGCTGCGCCGAAGATCGGGGTGACGGATGAGTTTCTGGCACTTGGCGGGCACTCCTTGCGGGCGGCCCAGATCATCGCCCGGATGCGGAGTGATCTAGGGGTAGACTTGCCGTTGCGGGTTATGTTTGAGGCAACCACGATTGAGCGACTTGCCCAAGCCATCGAAGCCCTGCGCTGGATGCAACACCAGCCGCACCCACGCCCAGACGACATACCGGCAACCGACCTAGAAGAAGGCGAACTTTAGTGGTAGGCACGCTCGAATTCTTGAACTACCTGCGTGAGCAGGGCATCCAACTCTATGCCGATGGTGAACGCCTGCGCTACCGTGCTCCCACCGGAGTGCTAACGCCTGCTTTGCGGGAGCAGTTGGGGCAGCGCAAAGACGAACTCCTGCGCCTGCTCGCGCAAGCGAACGAGCCATTCCCAAGCATCCCCACCGACCCCAACACGCTGACTGCGCCGCTCTCCTCTGGGCAGCGGCGACTGTGGCTGCTCGAACAACTCGGCAGTGGGCGAGCCTATCATGTGCCCTTGCTGTTGCACCTGCGCGGGCAGTTTGATCCGCAGGTGTTGCAGCAATCTACGCCCGTGCTGCTCGCACGCCATGCCTGCCTCCGCACCAGCTTTCAAATCCACGCGGACGAACCGATCCAACAGGTGCATCCGCACGTTACACTAGTTGTGCCATTGACCGATCTGCGCGGTGTGTGCGATCAACAGGCGGAAATGCAGCGGATCGTCCAACCCCTGATCGAGCAGCCCTTCGATCTGAGCCAGCCCCCGCTCACCCGTGGCGAGATCATCCAATTGGCTGATGACCATACCGTCATTGCGATAACCCATCACCACATCATCGTAGATGGGTTATCGGTGGACTTGATCTTGCAAGAGCTAGCTCAGTGCTACACCGCCTTTGTCCAGCAGCAAACCCCCGACTTACCGCCCGTGCCGATCCAATACACCGACTATGCGCGATGGCAACAGCAGCGCAACCGCCCTGAAGACTACCCCGATGATCTGCGCTACTGGACGCAGCAGCTAGCCGATCTGCCACCGCTCCTGCCCCTCCCGCTTGATTACCCCCGCCCGCCAGTCGCCAGTATACGCGGCACACAGCACACCCAAGTAATTCCCCAGCCGTTGCTCGATCAGCTCCGGGGGCTGAGCCAGCAAGCCGGAACCACCCTCTCGATGACGATGCTAGCCACGTATGCCTTGTTGCTGATGCGCTCCACCGGGCAGGCGACCATCCCGATTGGCATGCCAATTAGCCACCGCCCACAGCCCGAACTAGAGCATCTGGTGGGCTTCTTTTTGAATACGCTCGTGTTGCGGGTGCAGATGAACCCACCAACGATGACTGGCAGGGAGTTGCTGGGCCATGTGCGCGAGGTTGCGCTTGCGGCCTATGCCCACCAAGACCTGCCTTTTGAGCTGCTGGTGGAAGCCTTGCAGCCCGAACGCTCTGCCAGCTACACCCCGCTCTTTCAGGCGATGTTTGAATTTGAGAATGCGCCCGTGCGCCAGCTCGAATTGCCCAACCTGACCCTGAGCCGGGAGTGGCTCCCGCACGGTGGCGCACAAACTGATCTCGCCCTGCTGATCGAAGAAACGCCGCACGAGCTGATCTGCCAGTGGGAGTACGCAACGGATCTGTTTGCACCCGCCACGATCACCCGCTTTGCCGAAAGCTACACCACCTTGCTGCACGCGCTGGTTGCCCAGCCCGATCTGCCGATCCGCCAGTTGCCGATCCTGACTGATGCCCAGCAACACACGATCATCCACGCTTGGAACAACACCGCCCGCGCCTACCCCACCGATCTTGGGGTGCATCACCTGATCGAGCGACAGGTGCAGCGCACACCCCACGCAATTGCCGTGCAGATGGGTGATACCCGCCTCACCTACGCCGAACTCAATCAGCAGGCGGATGCACTTGCCGCACAGCTTACCGCCGCATTGCAGCAGCTGGGCACACCCGCGCTTGATACCCCACTTGCGTTGTGCCTCACGCGCAGCCCAATGCTCATTGTGGCTCTGCTGGCGATGCTCAAAACTGGGGCCGCCTATCTGCCACTTGACCCTGAACACCCCACCGAACGCTTGCGCCTGATTCTGGCCGATGCCCAGCCTGCGCTGGTGCTGACGGAACGCACCTTGCACGCCCGCTTCGCCGATCTGGATCTGCCGCTCATCCTACGCGACGACCTGCCCACCCCACCACCGGCGGCAGCGACACCCCATCGCCCAGCATTCAACCCAGATCAGCTTGCCTACCTGATCTACACCTCCGGTTCATCGGGCACACCGAAGGGCGTAGCTGTGCCGCACCGCAGTGTGGTCAACTTCCTGTATGCCATGCAGCACGAGCCGGGCATCGCCGCCACAGATCGGCTGCTCGCCGTCACGACAGTAGCCTTTGATATTGCGGTGCTAGAGCTACTCCTGCCGCTCACGGCGGGTGCCCAAGTCATCCTTGCGAGCAGCGAGCAGAGCCGCGACGGACTCCAGTTGGTGCAACTGCTGGAGCAGTCCGGCGCAACGATGATGCAAGCTACCCCCGCAACGTGGCGCATGCTGCTAGCATCAGGCTGGCAGGGGGACCAAACGCTCAAGCTACTGTGCGGCGGTGAAGCTCTTGCGCCTGATCTGGTGGCGCAGTTGTTGCAGCGCGGGCGGGCCGTGTGGAACCTGTATGGGCCTACCGAAACGACGATCTGGTCTACGATCAACCGCATCACCGATGCTACCCCACCGATCCTGATTGGCCGCCCGATTGCCAATACCTCCTGCTACATCCTCGATGCGGAAGGCGTGCCTGTGCCGCCCGGCGTAATCGGTGAGTTGTATATCGGGGGGGGCGGCGTAGTTCGGGGCTATCACCGCCGCCCTGAACTGACGGCTGAACGCTTCGTGCCTGATCCATTCGCCGCGAGCGCAGGGGCGCGGATGTATCGCACTGGGGATCAAGCCCGCTTCCACTCAGACGGGCGCATCGAGTATCTCGGACGGGCTGATTTTCAGATCAAGCTGCGTGGGGTACGGATTGAACCGGGCGAAGTCGAGGCGGCGATCCTGCGCCACCCGCAGATCCGCGAAGCGGCAGTGGTGCTCGCCTTGCCCCCCGCCGAGCCAGCCCTGATTGCCTATATTGTGCCGCAGGTTGACATTGATGTACCTGCCACCGATGCGCTGCTTGGTGAGCTACGCCAGCAACTCAGCACGGCCCTGCCGCCCGCTATGCTGCCCGCGCACTATGTCCTGCTGCCGCAGCTGCCGCTCAACCCGAATGGCAAGCTGGATCGCAGCCGCCTGCCCGCACCAGTTGCCGCGCCTGCTTCGGCGAACGTGAGTGCCCCCCGCACACCACTGGAGCAACTGCTTACGACAGTGTGGCAAGATGTGCTGGCCCAGCCTACCATCAGCATCCACGACAACTTCTTCCTGCTTGGTGGGCACTCGCTACGAGCCACACAAGTTGTTGCTCGCCTGCGTGATCACCTGAACTACAACGTGCCTGTGCGCTGGTTGTTTGAGCATCCAACTATTGCCGCGCTTGCCGCCGCGCTTGCCGCCGCGCCCGATGCCCCAACCGTGCCTGTCGGCGATGAGCCAGTAGGTGCTGCGCCGCTTCCAGCGGCTGATACGATCCCCCGCCGCCGTCCAACTGAGCTGCCGCATCTATCGCTTTCCCAGCAACGCCTGTGGGTGTTAGAGCAACTCGGCGAGCTGGCCCCAACCTATACGCTGACGTTGAGCTTCCGGCTACGGGGCCCACTTGATCCTGATCGGCTTGAGCGTGCTACGGCGTTCCTCGTGCAACGCCATAGCAGCCTACGCACGACCTTTGTGCTGGCTGAACCACTGGCAAGCGATGGCCGTGCCGCCCCTAGCCCAGAGCCGTTGCAACAGGTTGCGGCAGCGCGGGGCTTCCGGCTGGCTCACACCGACTTAAGCACCCTGCCCCCCGATCAGCGCACCGCCGAACTCGAACGCCGCTGCACGGTGCAGGCGCGCACACCCCTGCGGATGCAGGATGCGGAGCTGTTCCAAGCCAACCTCTATCGGCTTGACAGGCACGAGTGGGTGCTGCTCTGGCGGTGTCACCACAGCATCACCGATGGCTGGTCGCTTGACCTGCTCATCCGCGAACTAGGCGAGGTCTACACGGCGTTCGGGCAGGGGCAATCGCCGTCCTTGCCAGAGCCACCATTGGAATATGCCGATTATGCCGTGTGGCAACGGACCCAACGCGATACGCCGCACACGCGCCAACAGCAGGCGTATTGGGTGGAGCAGCTTGGGGGCTTGCCCGCCCTGCTCGATCTGCCCACGGATCGCCCGCGCCCTGCTATCCAGCCCACGCACGGCGCACGCCTGCTGTGGCGCATCCCGCCCGATCTCCTGCTAGCGTTGCGGGGGCTTGCCCAGCACCACGCTGCCACCCTGTATATGACCGTGCTGGCAGCCTTTGCTACGCTGCTGATGCGCTACACCCAGCACACCGATCTGGCGATTGGTACGCCTGTGGCTGGGCGGAGCCACACCGCCCTAGAGCCACTCGTCGGCTTCTTCGTCAATATGTTGGTGATGCGCGTGCAGCCTACCCCCCAGCAATCTTTCGCCGAGCTACTAGGGCCGGTACGCCAAACCACCCTCGCCGCGCTTGCCCACGCCGATCTCCCCTTCAGCCAACTGGTCGAGGCGATCCAGCCTGCCCGCAACCTCAGCTACCAACCCCTGTTCCAAGTGGCATTTGCGCTGGAGCAAGCCCCGCAGCGCACGCTCCACCTGCCCCAGATCGAGAGCGAGACGACGTGGCTGCATAGCGGTGCCGTGCAGTATGACCTTGCGCTGCTCTTGGAAGAACACGACGGGCAGGTCTACGGCGAATGGGCCTATGCGACTGCACTCTTTGATACCGCCACAATTGAGCGCATGGCTACGAATTTCGAGGTACTGCTGCGGGCAGTTGTTGCCGCACCGGAACAGCCACTCGGCACGCTGCCCCTACTCAGTGCCGCCGAACGTGAGCAACTCCTCGTGACATGGAATGCGCCTACATCCGCCTATGATCGCCACACACCGGCCCACGCCCTGATTGCGGCGCGTGCCGCCGCGCAGCCGCACGCGCTCGCCGTGTGGGATCCCCAGCATCGCCTTAGCTATGCCGCGCTCAATGCCCGTGCAGACACACTCGCCGCCACCCTGCTCGCACACGGGCTAGAGCCAGAACAGCCTGTCGTGCTTTATCTCGAACGGGGCGTTACGTTTGTCGTGGCGATGCTCGCAGTGCTCAAAGCGGGCGGCGCGTTTCTGCCGCTTGACCCTAGCACGCCGCCCGCACGGGTGCAGCGCATCGTTGCTGATGCCCGCCCGTGCTGTGTGCTAACTAGCCCTACCCTGCGGGCCACGCTTGCCAATGTGGGCGTGCCGTGCCTCATCCCCGCCACGCTAGCCGATGCCCATCCGCACCAGCCGCCGCTCGATGTGCCGACTACGCCCGAACAGCTTGCGTACATCATTTACACCTCTGGCTCAACCGGCGCACCGAAAGGCGTGCAGCTGACGCATGGCGGGCTGTCCAACCTGATCGCGTGGTATTGCCGCTACTACGCCGTCACCGCCCAAGATCGGCTCACGCAGCTTGTTAGCCTCAGCTTCGATGCGCTGGTGTGGGAGCTACTGCCTGCGCTGAGTGCCGGAGCGAGCGTCTTTATGCCCGATGAGACGACCCGCACCACGCCGCACATGCTGCGCGATTGGCTGATTGCCAATGCGATTACAATCACCTTCCTCCCTACGCCGCTCGCCGAACAACTGCTGCTGCTCGATTGGTCAGGCGCATCTGCCCTGCGCGTGATGCAAACGGCTGGGGATCGCTTGCGTCGCTACCCGCCCGTCGGCTTGCCGTTCACGCTCTACAACAACTATGGGCCAGCCGAGACAACGATAGCCACCACGGCCACCCCCGTACCGCCCAATCCGGCTGCCCTCAGCGCACCCCCGATTGGCAAGCCCATTGCGAATACGCGCCTGTATGTCCTTGATGCCATGCAGCAGCCCGTGCCAATCGGCGTGGTAGGCGAGCTGTATGTCGCGGGGGATAGCCTTGCACGCGGCTATCTCGGACAACCGGAGCTGACCGCCACGCGCTTTGTGCCGAATCCGTTTGACCCCACGCCAGCAAGCCGTATGTATCGCACGGGCGATCTAGTCCGCTACCGCGCCGATGGGCAGCTTGAGTTTGTGGGGCGGGTGGATGAGCAGGTCAAGGTGCGCGGCGTGCGGATTGAGCCGGGCGAAATTACTGCCCTCCTCCAACAACACCCAGAGGTGCAACACGCGCTGGTTGTGCCCTTGAACGATACCCACGGCGAAGCCTATCTCACCGCCTACATCGTGCCGCGCACACCGCTGCTGGCAGTTGCCGCCCTACGTGATTACCTGCAAACGTTGCTGCCGACCACCATGATCCCTACCGCATGGGTATTGCTCGAAGCCCTGCCCCTGACCCCGAATGGCAAAATAGACCGGCAGGCCCTGCCCCTGCCAGTGCGCGAAACCACCACCAATGGGTATGCTGCGCCCACTACCCCCTATGAGCAACAGCTTGCCCCGATCTGGGCGGAGGTACTGGGCATCCCGCTCGCTGCCGTCAATATCCACACCGATTTCTTTGCGGCGGGGGGGCACTCACTGCGGGCGATGCAGCTCGTTTCGCGCCTGACGAGCACAAGCGGCGTGCGGGTGAGCATGCGCGATCTGTTTGCCGCACCCACGCTCGCAGAGCTGGCGGCCCAGCTTGCAACGCGGGCGGCGGCATCCCCCCCCGCTGCACCCACCCCCGCTCCAGCCGAACTGCTGCACCGCACCCCTGAAGCCTCGCCGCCTGTCCTGCCCAGTGCATCCGGCTTGCAGATCGAGTCGCGCCCGCTGCTCAGCCTGTATGCCGCCGGTGAGCTTGCGCCGGTGGATGCTGCCGCACTCTACTACCTGCCCGCCGATCTGCTCACGGATGCCGCCCGCCCTGCCAACGAACTGCTGCGCCTATGGACGGACGATCTGCCGCTCTTTGATGATGTCGTCAGTACCCCCGCTGGCCGGATTGCCTCGATCCTGTTGCCACGCACCAGCGATGACCTGTACCGTGATCGGGCCGGCTTGGTTCGCCAGATCATGCAGGGCGTGCAGCTTGCCCGCCAGATCGGGGCGGGGGTGGTATCGCTGACAGGCTTGTTACCCTCTGCCACCAACTATGGGCAGGATGTGCAGGCGGCTCTCGTCGCCGCCGCCGATCCGACCCTGCCGCAGATCACCACCGGCCACGCCACAACCACTGCTGCGGTTGTCCTCAATGTGCAGCGCATCCTTGAGGAGAGCGGGCGCAATCTGGCCCACGAACGGGTGGGGGTGTTGGGGCTTGGCTCAATCGGGCAAGCAGTCACGCGCCTGCTGCTCGATCTGCTGCCGCACCCACCGGCGTTGCTGCTGTGCGATGTGTATGCCAAAGCCCCCGAATTGGCCGAATTTGCGCGGAGCCTGCACACCCAGCACAACTATCGTGGTACAATTGAAGTCCTAACAGTTGCCGATGCTGTGCCAGATACCTTCTACACAGCCCGCCTCATCATCGGCGCAACCAATGTCCCAGATGTGCTGGACGTGTGGCAACTGTTGCCGGGCACATTGCTCGTGGATGATTCGGGTCCGGCGTGCTACAATCAAGCCCACGCTATCGCTCGTTTTCAGGCTCAGCACGACATCCTAGTTACCGAAGGTGGTGCGCTACAACCACCGCACGCCGTGCAGAGTGTGCGCTACATTCCGCCTGCGCTGCGGGGGCTGCTTGCGCCAGCGGCGGTGGTGCAGCTGGCAGCGCACGCCACCGATAGCGTGATGGGCTGCACCTTGTCAGCCGCACTTAGCCGCGAGCATCCTACGCTCGTCCCCACCATCGGGCTGCTCCACGCTGATACGGCCCGCCAGCACGCGCACCTGTTGCAGCAATTGGGCTATCGCGGTGGGCCCCTGCACGCGGGCGCGTGGCGTGCAACCACCACCGATCTAGCCGCCTTTCGACAACAGACGGAACTTGTAACCTAACCGGAAATGATGTAAACGCATCGGGAATAACTGACGGAGCGAATTGACCAATGACAACCGATACCCATCAAGGGGGAGGGTGGCTGCTGCTCCTCCTCCTGAGCATCCTGCTCTTGAGCGCATGTGGCCCAGCCCCCGCCCCCACCGAGCAGCCGACGCTTGCGACTGCCACGCCTGTCCCGCCGCCAACTGGACGCGGCGCGGGCGGCCGGTTGCGGCTCGTCTACTTTCAGGCTCCAACCCTGCTCAACCCGCATCTGGCGGGCAACGTGAAGGATATTGAAGCCAGCCGGATCGTCTATGAGCCACTGGCGAGCTTCGATGAGAATGGCGAACTGATCCCCTTGCTTGCCGCCGAAATCCCCTCGCGTGAGAATGGCGGCGTTGCAGCCGATGGGCGTTCCGTCACATGGACGCTGCGGGCAGGGGTGCAATGGGGCGATGGGCAACCCTTCACTGCCGATGATGTGGTATTCACCTATGCCTACATCACCAATCCCGATGTGCCAGCGGCCTTCACGGGCATCTACAGCAACATCGCCGCAGTCGAAGCCCTCGATCCCACTACCGTCCAGATCACTTTTACTGAGCCAACCCCATCGTGGTGGCTGCCGTTTGTGGGCACATCGGGCATGATCCTGCCACGCCACCGCTTTGCCGATTACGCTGGCGCAAACGCGATGGATGCGCCCGCCAACATTCAGGCTATCGGCACCGGGCCGTATCTGGTCAACTCGTTGCAGCCGCAGGAAGTGCTGTTCCTTGCCAATGACCTCGTGCGTACCAATCGTATTCTGTATGATGTCAACCCCTACTACCGCGTCCCCGATCAGCCCTACTTCGCCCAAGTTGAGCTACGCGGGGGCGGCACAGCTGGCGTAGCCGCACGCGCTGTGCTGGAAGAAGGAATCGCCGACTTTGCGTGGAATGTGCAGCTGGACCCCGATGAGATTGATGCACTGGAAGGGCTAGGCAAAGGTGCGGTACTGACCAGCTTCGAGAGCCGGATTCACTTCTTGCAACTGAACCTGACTGATCCGAATGCTGGCTCTAGCCCTGACACACCCCACCCGATCCTGAGCGACCAGCGTGTGCGCCAAGCCATCGCCTACGCCATCAACCGCAAGGCGATCACGACCGATGTATATGGGCGGCTCGGCTTGCCCGAAGAACACTACCTGATCAGTCCCGCCAACTTCCGCTCCGCGCAGACCTTCTACCCCTACGATCTCACCCGCGCCCAACAACTCCTTGATGATGCGGGCTGGCGTGACACCGATGGCGATGGGATCCGTGAGCGCAATGGCGTGCGCCTGCAACTCACCTACCAAGTGCCCGTCAATCCCCAATATCAGCAAGTCCAGACAGCGATTGCGCGGGCGTTGCGTTCGATAGGCATGGATGTCGAAATTGTGCTCCGTGATCCCAATGTGTTCTTTGGCGACCCAACCCTGCGCGGCTCGTGGACTCGCTTCCAAGCCGATATTGCCGCCGCCGGTTGGCTCAGCACCAGCCCCGACCCGCAGCCGCACATGGGCTACTGGACGTGCGCTGAAATCCCCACCGAAGCCAACGGCTGGTCTACCTACAATATCTCGCGCTACTGCAACCCGCAGTATGATGCCCTGCTCGCGCAGGCGGCCCTTGAACTTGATGAAAACCGCCGCCGCGACCTGTTTATCCAAATGAACGATCTGTTGGTCGAAGATGTTGCCATGATTGTCGTGGCGCAACTGGCCCGCGCCGCCGCTGTGAATAACACCCTCGAAGGGGTCCGCCTGACTCCATGGGATGCGGATACGTGGAACATTCAGGAGTGGCAAAGGAGTCCCACACCATGACGGCTGTATTAGAACCGCGCCCCACCGTAACGCAACAGAGGGGCGGCGTGGGGAGCTTGAAAGATCGCCCGATTGGGCAGAAGCTGACCCTCGGCTTCGGCATGCTCGTGCTGATTACGCTGATTGTGATTGGCTTGAGCTTCTACGCCAGTGCGGATGCCTCGCGCACGATCAATGCGACGACGAGTGTGCGCCAGCCCGCAGCCCTCGCAGCAACCCGCGCCCAAGCTAATCTGTTACGCATGTTCTCGGATGTACGCGGCTACCTCGCGCTTGGTGATCCCGTTTTTCTTGAGGGCTACCGCCAAGCGAATATAGCCTTTGAACAAGACCTCCAAGAGCTTCAGCAGCTCGCTGATAGCCTTGGACCCGCCGATCAACAACGCCTCGAACAGCTGAAAGCTGACTATGCCCGTTGGCAACAGTACCCCGATCAACTCTTTGCCCTGCGCGACAACCAGATGGATCGGGAGCCAGCCTACAACCTGCTCAATACGACGGGCACGGAACTCGGCGGGGGGGTGCTGATCGGCATGAACCAGTTGATTGAGGCTCAAGCCCTACGCGATCCATCCCAGCGCAACAACGAGTTGCTGCGTGACATGGCAAACTTCCAGAGTTCCTTCGCGGCCTTATTCTCCGGCTTGCGCGGCTACGTGATGACCCGCAACACGCTGTTCCGCTACTATGAGTATGAGATCAACCGCGACCTGAACGACGCAACATGGGAACGCCTGAGTACGCAACGTCAATTCTTGACCCCTGAGCAACGCCAGTTATTCAATGAGATTGATACCACCCGTAGCCAGTTCTTTAATGCAGTACCCAACGAAGCCTTTGCGATTATGCAGAGCGATGGCTGGCGGCTCGATCTGGAACTGTTCAGCACCGAAGTCACCGACTTGACGACCAATATGGAGCAACTGCTGAGCGATCTGACCGAAAGCCAGCAGGCATTGCTCGAGCAAGACCTCGCCCGGAGCAACGAGAGCCTCAACCGCGCACGGGTGCAGACGCTGCTCGGTGGGCTAGGCGCGGTGTTGCTGGGCTTGGTTCTGGCGGTGCTGCTGCGCCAGAATATCGCCGGTCCAGTGCAACGCTTGACGGGTGTCGCCGAGCAGATTCGGGCGGGCGACTTGACGGCCGTGGCAAAGGTCGAGTCGGGCGATGAGATTGGGGTATTCGCCGAGACCTTTAACAACATGACGGTGCAGCTCCGCCGCGAGAAGAAACGCGCTAATGACCTCCTGCACGTTGTCATCCCGATTGGGGTTGCGCTCTCCTCCGAGCGCGATTTCCAACGCCTGCTCGAAAACATTCTCGTGGATGCGATGGACTTTTGTCACGCACACAATGGTGCGCTCTTTCTGCGTGAAGGCGATGACCTCAACTGTGTGCTGTTGCGGCTCGGCGAGCGGTACGCGGCACGCGGCGCAAATTCCCAGCACGCCATCCAATTGCCGACGCTGGAGCTATATAACCGCACCACCCGCGAACCCAACCAGCACTACACCGTGACGTATGCCGCGCTCACCGGCGAGTCTGTTAATGTTGCCCATGTTGCCGCTGATGACCGCTTTGTGCGCGTAGATTTCGGTGGCGCAGCGAGTGCTGATATGGGCTTCACGTCGTTGTTGGTGATCCCGCTCAAGAACAATCAGCAGCAGGTGATTGGTACGCTAGGGCTAGCCGATGCGCGTGATCCCGATACGCAACAGATTATCGCCTTCGATGCCAACCTGCAGCAAATGATGGAGTCGTACTCCTCGCTCGCGGTGGCTGCGCTCGAAGCCTACATCCGCGAGCAGGCATTGCGCCAAGAGATTCAGGAGTTGCGGATCGAGATTGATGAGGTCCGCCGCCAGAAGCAAGTCAGTGAGATTGTAGATACGGGGCTGTTTCAGGATCTGCAAGCCCGCGCCCGCAGCCTGCGCGAGCGTCGCCAGCGCAACCGGCGGGGCATGGACGATGCGCCAGATAACGCAGACAGCCCAGACATCCTCGCCGATCCTGCTGCTCAAGGCGATCCCTCCACCAACCCACCGGACGGGGCAGCATAGCGGCGGCAGGTTGTGGGGCACAACGATAGCGGGGCGAGGCATAGCTTCGCCCCTTTTCTCGCCGCTCTTGCAACCATCGCCTACAATAGGTTTATAATCCATTAGCGTTGTTATATCGGTAAACTAGCACAACGAAAGGAACCATCAATGCCACGTCGCATCGGAACTACCATGATCACGCTGCTTGTGTTGCTAGGACTCACGCTCGGTGGAGCCGTGCTGCCTAGCGTGCAGGCGCAAGGTACACGCACGCTGGTATATCTGCCCCTGATCCGCTCCACCGCCCCTGAGGGGGGCCGTGATCCGATTACGATCAGTGCCGATAGCCCACCCGCCGACATCCTCACGCCCGCTGAGGTTGCCCGCATCCGTACCTTGCAGGAGACCGTAGCCTATCGCCTGCTCAGTCCAGTCAGCCCGGATGGGATCAGTGTGCTATTGGCGGGGGCGAATGTTGCTGTGCTGAATATTGACACAGGCGCGACTGTAGCGGTTGGCGCAGATTTTGGCAACTACACATGCAGCTCAAATTTGGTCTGGCGTGATACCGAGACCCTCGCGTGCCTTGCCACCGCCACCGCCGACAATGCCACCGTGCTGCTCACGCTCCGGCGCAGCGATGGTAGCGTGCAAGCGAATCCAGTTAGCGTGCCCGGCACGGTCCGCAGCCTCAGCCCCGATGGGCGGCTGGCACTCGTGCAGGTTGCCCCGCCCGGCGCAGCACTGGCGGGCACATCGCTGATTGTGCGGCCCGGCTTGCCTGTGCCTGTCGCCAGCAATGCTCCCGCTAATGAAATTGAGGTTGCTAACACCAGCACCACCCTCGCGGTGATTGACCTTGCGACCCAGCAGCGCACCGACCTGCTCACGCTGGAGAGTGGCGCACTGCTTACCAGTGCCGCCGCGTGGAGTCCTGATAGCCGCCGCGTAGCATTCACCCACACCACCTACGACCGTGTGGACAGTGCCCCGCCCTACACCGATCCGGCGAATGGTACACTGCTCGATTCGGTGGCGGCGCAGGATGTGCTTGGGCTACTGCCGCCCGCCAATAACCCGCTGCTTCAGACGAACATGCTCCGGGTCTTTGCGATCAGTGGCACAACTGCCCTCTCGCAGACACTACGGGCGGCGCAGGGCAATGGCGATACCTTTGGCGGCGAATGGTGGGAGCCGGAGCCAGAAGGCGCACTGGCATGGAGTCCTGATGGCACCCGCCTCGCCGTTCATCTGCGCGAACCAGCCCAAGTAGCCGGACGGACGCACCCGATCTACACCTACCCTAGCCGGGGCTACTTCAACGTCTACACCATCGCGCCGGATCTATCCACTGCGCCGCAGCTTGCCGCGACGGTGCGTGCGCCCCAGATCGAGGCCCAGTGGGTTTCCAATGTCACCTTCGTCCTTACTGATACGCTGATGTTCAACAGTACCTACCGCTTTGATCGGGGCATCTACACCTACGATCTGAATACGCAACGCTTCCAGCAGATCTCGCCGCGCACCGGAACTTACACTAGCGTGCGTCCGGCGGGGGTGCGGGGGCAACTCGTCACCGCGTTTTCGTCGTACAGCTTTGCGCCGGAGGTCTACCGGCTGAGCGTGGATGGCACGGGCTTCACGGCTCTGACTGACAGCAACGCCGCCGCCCAAGCCGCGAATCAGGTACGTGTGGATCAGGTTGAGTTTACGCTGGGCAATGGGCTGACCCACACGGGGGTGATCATTCAGCCTGCCGATGCGCCGTTCCCGCCCCAGAATACGCGCCTGATCGTATGGCAGGAGCGCGGGCCTTCGCAAGATGTCCCGATGACCAACTATTGGTCGGCGCAGCTTGAGCAGTCCTTCAACCTATTGCCCAACTTCGGCTATGCCATGCTGATTGTGCCCCTGTATGGGCGTGAGGGCTACGGCGTAGCGAACTTCAACCGCCTTGTGGAGCTGGATAACTTCGGGCAAGCCGATATTGATGCCATGGCCGAGATTGTGCAGCAGAGCATCGCTCGCGGCTACACTAGCCCCGAACGGGTCGGTATCTTGGGCTGTTCCTACGGGGGCTACTTCACCACGCAGAGCATTGCCCGCCACCCCGATCTGTATCGGGCGGCGCACACCAATTGCACCCTGCTGGATCTGATCGGTGAGTGGAAATTCGGCTTTGTGTATGTGATGGCGTACCTGATGGGACGCGACCCGTATACCAACAGTGCCGAGTTTATTAAGGATGCACCCGCCTATGGCGTGGGCAATGTTCGCACGCCCCTGCTGATCTTTCACGGCACACAGGATTTCCTCCCGATCAAGATCACGGAGAACTACTTTGCGCTCGTGCAGCAGCAGGGCACACCCTCGCGGATGCTCCGCTTTGCGGGGGAAGGGCACGGTGTATTCACCCCGACCAACCAACGCTACGGCGCACAGGAGCAGATCCAGTGGTTTCGCACGTATCTGGGCACACCCTAAGCGGACGGTGCGGATGAGATGGGTGAGGCAAGCCGGGTCAGTGGCGCGGCTGTGACGCGGCTCTAGAGTTACCTGTGCTACAATACACGCACAAGACATATCGGAGCCGCGTGCCTTGCCTTGAAAGAAAAGTAGGAACCGCGAGTGACAGAATACCTTACCACTGTTGGGCTAGAAGTTCATGCCCAAGTCAATACTGCTGCGAAGATGTTTGATGGCTGTAGTGCCGATTATGCCGGCGGCGATCCAAATACGCGCATCTCCGTTGTGAGCTTGGGCTTGCCGGGGGCCTTGCCCGTTGTCAATATGCACGCTATCGAATTGGCCGCAATGACTGGGCTTGCCCTGAACTGCACGATCCAGCCGGTGTCAATCTTTGCCCGCAAATCCTATATCTACCCCGACCTGCCCAAAGGCTACCAGATTACCCAATATGAAGAGCCGCTCTGCACCGATGGCTGGGTTGAGATTGAGGGTGACGACGGGCAACCGTACCGCGTCGGGATTGAGCGTGTGCATATCGAGGAGGATACCGGACGGCTGCTGCACATGCCGGATGGCTCATCCTTGATTGACTACAACCGCTCTGGCGTGCCCCTGATGGAGATCGTCAGCAAGCCGGATATTCGCTCGCCCGAAGAAGCCAAACGCTACTTCCAGAAGCTACGCCAGATCCTGCTCTGGATCGGCGTGAATACGGGCAACCTCGAAGAAGGCGCACTGCGCTGCGATGCCAATGTGAGTGTGCGCCCCCCCACCCAACAGAAGTATGGCGCGAAAGTTGAGATCAAAAATATCAACTCGTTCCGTTTCGTGGAGCGGGCGATTGCCTATGAGGTGCAACGCCAGATTGATGAACTAGAGGCGGGTGGCACGATTGTGCAGGAGACTCGCGGCTGGAACGAGGCGCAGGGCATTACCGTTTCGCAGCGCAGCAAAGAATCGGCGCACGACTACCGCTATTTCCCCGAACCGGATATTCCGCCGCTCGTGTTCGATGCTGAATGGATTGCGGCGCGGGTTGCCGCGATGCCGGAGCTGCCCGATGCGCGGCGGGATCGGTTTATGGCGGAGTATAGCCTCAGCCGCCAAGATGCCGAGTTGCTCACCACTGAACGCCCAGTGGCAGACTATTTCGAGGCAACAGTGACTGCCGCAACCAGTGTCGGGGCAACTGCCCGCGACGCAGCCACATGGATTGGGGGCGAACTATTCCGGTTGCTCAAAGATCACAATGAGGGCACAGAGCAGCTAGCCCGCCGGATGCCGCCCCAGTATATCGCCGAGGTACTTGAATTGCTGGGCAAGCAGACGATCACCCGCACGGTTGCCAAGCAGCTTTTTGAAGAGAGCTTCCACGAGGGCAGCAGTCCGGCGGCGATGGTGGCAGAGCGCGGGCTGAAACAGATCAGCGATAGCGATGCCCTGAGTGAGGTTGCCCGTAACGTGGTTGAACAGCACCAGAAGGTAGTGGCTGAGTATCGCGGCGGTAAAAGCTCGGCGATCCAGTTCTTGGTGGGGCAGATGATGAAAGCCACCAAAGGGCAAGCCAACCCGCAACTGGCGCGGGAAACGCTCGAAGCCCTGCTCGGCACGCCCGACAGTGCCGCCTAGCCGCTAAAGGTATGCCTGCGCCACTCGCCCCACCGACCACACTGCCGCCTGCCGCACCAGTGTTGCCATCTGCCCTGCAAGCGAGTAGCCAGCAGAAATTCGCGCTGAGCCAAGCGCGGCTACGGCGGGGGTGGCTCGAACTAGCTCTGCTCAGCCTACACGGAAGCCTTGCCGAAGGGCTAGACGGCTACCTATTGCTGTATCAGCAGCTTGCCGTGCCGCTTGCCTCAGCTGACCCCACCCGCCTACCCGACGTGTTGAACCGGCTCACGCAGCATCCTGCGCTACCGCTTGCGGCGGAAGATGCCGAGCGGCTGTACCTGTTGGATGATGTCTACACGCGCCTGATCCACGGCGAGGCGGTGGTACTCTCGGTAGAGAGTGTGTTTGGGTGGATGCAGGTTGCGAGCCGGGTGCTAACCCGCTACGGGGTGGTGGTTGCCACCCCAGAGAGCCTGCCGCGCATTGCGCCTGAAGCCACCCGCCCTGCCCCGCATCCGATCAGTGGCGGTGCATCTACACCGCTCAATGCGCCCCCGCGCTGGCTTGTGCCAACGTTACTGGCGGCATTGATAATCCTGCTTGCAACAGGCATCCTGCTCGGCATCCCAACCAGTGCGCCCCCTAGCCTGAGCAGCCGCCCAACAGCTAGCAACACCGATCTGCCCAGCATCGCTAATCTGCCGGGCATGGACGGCTTGCAAGCTGGACAAGTTGCCTACGTCCGCGCCGATGCGGGCGACTTGGTAGGCTTGCAGCGTAGACCGGGCGCGGCGGCCAGCGCAGAGGTGCGCCTGAACCTTGCCTCAGATACAGCAGTGCAGGTGATCGCTGGGCCGGTCATTGCCGATCAGCAGGGCTGGTGGCAGGTGCGGGTCTTCAATCAAGATGGCTGGCTGCGCGGCACAGCCCTAGAGGTGCGCTAGTGGCATCGAGCCAAGCTGTGCCAACATTGCCGCTCCACCAGCAGCACCATAGCTGGCACTGGGCTAGGCTCCCGATCAGCGGGGGGCCGCTGCTTTTCCTGTGTGCCGCCCTGCTGGCGGTGCTACTGGCGGGCTGGCAAACCGTGCGCTTATCGCAGAGTCAACCGATCCAGCAGCTTGACCCCGCCGACCCCGCAACGCTGGTACTGTTGGAAGGCTTCCACGCTGCCGAGTACGATCAGCGTGGGGTATATCGCTGGACGGCAGGCGATGCAACGATCCAACTGCATCCGCTTGCCCGCCCAGCCACGCCGATCTTGCAGCTTCAGCTAGGACCGGATGCGACAACCCGTGCCCCGCAGAGTTTCGCGCTGCACATCGGTGAAGCCCCAGCTATCCGCGTGCCGTTTGATCCACGCCCCCGCCGCTATCAGCTTGCCCTGCCCGCCCCCGCCTTGAGCAATGCGCCGCTGGTGGTGCGCTTGCAGAGTGATACCACCACCGTCGGCAATGATCCGCGACCCATCGGGCTGCGCTTCGAGGGCTTGAGCCTGCACACCATTGGCTACCGTGTCGTATGGGCTAGCCCGTTGCTCTTGCTGGTGCAGGCCGGCTTGCTGTTCAGTGCCGCGCTCACGCTGCGCCGCATACAGTTGCCTATCGGCATCAGCCTTGCGGCACTGGTCGTGATCGGCGGCTTGCTGCTCCTCGCCAGCGAGGCTCTGCGCCTGCTGCTGCTGCCCTACCTCACGCGCCTCCTGCTTGCCGCGCTGCTGCTTACGTTGCTCACGCTGGTGTTGCTGCCGCCCGCCGAACGCCACCTGCGCCTATTTGCCCCCGTGCCGCTCATCCGGGTGCTGTGGGCAGTGGCCCTGTTGGCGTGTAGCGTGCGCCTGCTCGGATCGCTCTATCCGTTATTCACCGCATTTGATCTGGGGCTGAATCTGGGGCGGCTGGAAAAGACGATCTTTGGCGATCTGATTGTCACAAGCCGCTCGCTCGAATTTCGCAACCGCACGACGGTCTACCCACCGGGGCCGTATCTCATCCTGATGCCCGCGTTACTCTTGGAGCTTACGCCCAAGCTACTGGTGCAGGGCGGGGTTGCACTTGCCGATGGATTCACCGCGCTGAGTGTTGGATTATTAGCACGGGCAGTTGGCAGTTCCTCGCGGGCTGCTGTGCTGGCAGCAGTGCTGTATGCGATCAATCCACTTAACCTGACGGTGCTGTGGTTTGGCTTGACAGCGCAGATTATCGGGCAAGCAATGATGCCGCCCCTAGCAATCCTGATGCTGCTTGCCCTGACCACGCCACCCGCTGATCCACACTACCGCCTGCGCTGGGTGAGTGTCGCCGTTGTGCTAGCGGCAAGCCTGCTCAGTCATATTGGCGTGGCGATCATCGCGGCAGTGTGGGTCTGCCTTGTGTGGTTGCTGGCGGTGCTGCACCGTGCGGCGGACAAGCGCACCCTGCGCGACTTTGCGGGGGCCGTGGGAGCGGCGGGCGTGTTTGGCTTCGTGGTGCTGTACTCGGTGGTTGTGTTGCTCAAATTCGAGGAGTTGCTCGCAGTCGGCGAACTGGTCACGGGTGAAGCGGGCGTGGATCGCGACTACCACCACCTCATCTGGAGTTCGTTTCGGGTTGCCTTCACCGATTGGGGCTTGATCCTACTTGCGGCGGGCAGCGTGCTGTTGGGCACACGCCACCGCACACCCCCGCAGCAGGCGGTATTGGTCGGGTGGGTGCTGACGGCTGCGCTATTCCTGTGCATCGAGTGGTTTACGGCGTTGCAGGTGCGCTACCTGTATTTCCTTGTGCCAGTTGCGTATATTGCCATTGCTACCCTGTTTGATCAAGCGGTGTGGCGCACGCGAGCCGGCTTGGTTGGGGCGGGAACGCTCATCGGCTGGGTGGGTCTGTATGGGCTGATGATCTGGTATCTAGGAACATTCTTCGATGTCATGATGGATATGACGGCACTGGTGCGCTAGCGGCACTTCAGCCGAGAACAACACCCAAGAGCCGTACCAATAAGTACGGCTCTGGCGTTTCGGGCTTGCCTACTTCTGGCCGATCTCGAAGGCAATCTGCGCTTCGTCCGACTTCACCTTTTCTTCGGTATTAGCAACCCATGCCACAGCCGCTGGCGGCTTGACCAAGCCCATCTCGCGCAGGATCTTGCGCTGCGTTAAGATCAACGCTTGCACGCGGTTGGTCATAAAGGTTGCCGTTTGGCGGAAGGCCCGCAGCTTGGTCTCCTCCTCGCCTTGCACCTCAGAGGGATCGTCAAAGTTCCAGTGGATCTGCTTCGGATCGCCGGGGAACACAGGGCAGACTTGCTTGGCACGGTCACACACCGTAACCACGAAATCAAACTCTTGATCGAGAAACTGATCCACGGACTTACTCGTCTGTTGGCTGATGTCAATTCCACGTTCGGTCATCGCGGCAACAGCATACGGGTTGAGTCCGGTAGGGTTGTTGCCAGCACTGTAGGCTTCAAAATCTTTGCCACCCAAGTGGCGCAGCAGGGCTTCAGCAATTTGCGAACGGGCACTGTTGTGGGTACAGAGGAACAGGACACGAACTGGATAATTCACGCGAGACCCCTTCCTGATATGATGCAGATTAAGCCTATCTATCAACGGGTATTGATGCGAAGTATAGTAGCCTTCACTTGATTTGTCAAGCAGGGGGATTTGGGCGTATCATAGAGAGGGAGAATTTCAGAGAAATGTGAGGTACGTGTGAGCTTACGCTTAATGATTGTGCATGCACATCCAGATGATGAATGTTTTTTGACAGGTGGGACATTTGCCCACTACAGTGCCGCCGGAGTCACGACGGTGCTGGTGACGGCAACCGGTGGCGAAGAAGGCGAGATTGTCGTGCCAGAGCTAGCCACGCCAGAGAATTTCGCCCGCCTGCGCGAACTGCGCGATGCAGAACTGGCGGCAGCCGTACAGGTGCTGGGCATTCACCACCTTGAGCGGCTCGGCTACCGTGATTCGGGCATGGTGGATACGCCCGCCAACAGCCACCCCGAAAGCCTGCATATGGCAGATCGGGAGGCGGCGACGCGGCGCGTGGTGGCGCTGGTGCGCCAGTATCAGCCGCATGTGCTGATTAGCTACGACGAACAGGGCGGCTATGGCCACCCTGACCATATCGCTTGCCATCAGATCACGGTGGCGGCATTTGCGGCGGCGGGCGATCCGCAGCAGTATCCCGGCACCGGCGCGGCATGGGAACCAAGCAAGCTGTACTACGCCACCTTGCCCCGCAACCAGATCTACCAAACGTGGCAACAGATGCGCGAACGCGGCATGGAGACCCCGCTTGACAATCCCGAATTTGATTTGTCGCGCTTTACGCAGCCCGATGAGCGTATGACCACCTGCATTGACGTGCGGGCGTATCTTCCCCAGAAATGGGCATCGCTGGATTGCCATGTGACGCAGATCAAAAAAGACAGCCCGTTTATGATTATCCCCGATGATCTGGCACAAAATCTCTTCGGCTATGAGTATTTCATTCTGGCGCAGACGCGGGTTGCGCTGCCGCCACGCGCTGATGGACAACTGTACGAGGATGATCTGTTTGTGGGCATTAATGAGCAGTAGGCTCACGGCAAGGAGACGAACCTATGTTGCGTGTGATTACAGTGCTACTCGGATTGATCATGGTGGTGGCGGTGAGTGGCTGTGCCGATGCTGCCCCACCTGCGCCACCTGCGCCAGTGGCAGCGGTGGTGGATGCGGATGACTCGCCTGCCCCCGCGAGCGGGCTACCCGCCGAACGCGACGGCCCCCCCACTGCGACTGTCACACCCCGCCCAACACACACGTCTGTAGTGACGGCAAGCCCTAGCCCGACGCGCCGCCCAACAGATCTACCGACAGCAACCGCCCAAGCAACAGAGATTGGCGAGCGCGAGGTGGCAAGCCCTACCCCAGAAGCAACATCCGCACCAATTGCCACGCCTACGCCAGAGCGAGAAGCTACGCCGGAACCGGAAGCAACGGACATCCCCACACCAGAGCCAACCGCCGCACCGGTTGCCGCCGCGCCGCCGATCAGCAACCTTGCGGCATATGCTGGGCCCGGTGTACCGGCATGGATCGAAGCGGGGAGTGTCGGCTTGGGCACGCCATTAGTGGCGGTAGGGCTAGATGCTTACGGTGTACCTATCGTGCCCGATCATGATGCGGCGTGGTATAGCCTGAGTGGGCTGCCCGGCATGGGCGAGAATGTGGTGCTGTGGGGGCATGTGCTGCGCTTCCAATCCGCGCCTGAGCTACCCGCGCCATTCGAGCGCGTGAAAGATTTGGGGGTCGGTTCCACGCTCACGCTCTACACGGGCGATGGAGTCGCGCACCGCTACGTGGTCAGCCAGCAGGTGTGGGCCACGCCGGATGAAGTGCATTACATTCTGCCGCAGGGCTACGAACGCCTGACGTTGGTGTCGTGCATTGGCGATGCCGTGATCACCAATGGCAGCGTCGTGGATATGTCGCATCGCTTGATTACGATAGCGACCCCACTTCGCTAGGGCGATTGCCGGCCAGTTCATTCTGCCGCCAGCGAATGTTGCCGCGCAGAAGCAGGTTGGAAGAGCGCAATTTGTACGCCAGATCGCATGCCAAATGGTGCATCACACGGTAGCCGATGCGCGGATTGGCTTCGCACAGGGCGGCGAAATCACGCTCTCGGATCACCAGCAGCACGCACGGCACGGCAGTCGTGACAGTTGCCGAGCGGGTGGCTCCATCGAGCAGCACCAGTTCGCCAAAGCTCTGCCCGGCATAGAGCGTATTGATCACGGCTTCGGTTGATTTGCCTGCATTGTCGCGGGTTTGGATCGAAACCTGCACACTGCCTTCGTGAATAATAAACACTTGATTGCCAAAGTCGCCTTCGCGGAAGATTACATGCCCCGCGACTAATCGCCAGATTTCGCACAGGTTGGCGATACTGATCAACTCGGTATCGCTCAAGCCACCAAAAATCTGTACTCGGCGCAGGCTATCCATTGCGTGTCCTGTCATTGCCTTTCTCTCTTTCGGGTCCAGCGCAAACCACTCGCATAGCAAGTATAGCACACTGCACCGAGCTGTGCAGGGAACCTTCCGTAAACCCATAACGACTATAGGAGCAGAGGCCTTCACCTTGATTGCAGGAGCAGCTATGCACTATCGGAGCATCATCATGGTTGGGATCGGGCTGATCGCGGCGTTCTTGATTGCGCTGGCAAGCGGCCCCACCCAAGCCCAAGCCGACCTGAGCGGCATCTACACTGGCAGCACCTCGCAGAGCCAGCGCATCACCTTGATCGTCGCGGGGCGCACGCTCAACAGCATCACCCTGCGGGCGCAGGTGCAGGGTGGGCATCCTGATTGGTGTACCGGCGATGTTATTTTTGTCGCCAATAACCCGCCGCAGGGCTTGCTCTATCTCGAACGGGATGATTTCGATCTGTATTGGGAGCAGGATGGGCTAGCCCTCAGCATACAGGGTACATTGACTGACGAGGGTGCATCCGGCAATTTTACGCTCAATGTCGTTGGGCAAAACCGCCAGTGCCGGGGCAGTGCCAGCGAGACGTGGCAAACGACCCGCAATCGGCCCGATGCCACCCCTACCCCCCAACGGGGGGCCCCCTCCAGCCCACCC
>JAAUTZ010000109.1 GCA_012031225.1 Chloroflexaceae bacterium | reverse complement strand
AGCATCTTGAATGTGATGCGCCAACTCGTCAATGAGGGCATGACCACCTTGATCGTTACGCACGAAATGGGCTTTGCCCGCGAAGCCGCAGATCGGGTGGTGTTTATGGGAGGTGGGGTGTCGTCGAGAGCCCCCCCGAACAGGTCCTTGGCAACCCGCACGACAACCGCACCCGCCAATTTCTGGAGCGTATGCTCTAGCTCTCGTGGGCGTTTCCACCACGAACGCACGGCTTCAAAGAATCAAGAACAACTCAACAGGAGGAGTGCTATGACAGTGTTTGAACGCGCCTCTGTGCCGGGTATGGTCTGTACCCTCTCCGGCGACTACTACACGTCGGCGACGTTTGCGCGGGAAATGGATCACTTGTTTACGCAGCAATGGTTGTATGTGGGGCGTTCCGAGCAACTACCGGAAGCAGGCAGCTACATGCTTGTCACCATTGCCAACGAAAACGTGATTGTGGTGCGAAACAAGCAGGGCGCGCTGCGGGCTTTCTACAACCTCTGCCGCCATCGCGGAACACGCATGTGTACAGCAGAGCAGGGGCAGTTTGCCAATTCGATCCAGTGCCCCTACCACGCATGGACGTATAGCCTCGATGGGGATTTGGTTGGCGCACGCTTGATGGATGAGGTCGAAGGCTTTGACAAAGCCGAGTTCGGCTTGCTGCCGGTGGCGATGGTAGAGTGGGAAGGCTTCATTATGCTCAACCTCGCGCCGCACCCAGAGCCATTCGAGCAAGTCTACGCCCCGCTGATCAACCGCTTCAGCGATTGGAACATTGCCAACCTGCACTCAGCCCAAACGATTGAATACACGATCAAAGCCAACTGGAAGCTGATCTTCCAAAACTACTCGGAATGCTACCACTGCCCGCTGATCCACCCCGAACTCGTTGAGCAAACCGACTATCGCAGTGGCCAGAACGATCTCGCCGAAGGGCCCTTTCTGGGCGGCTACATGGTGCTGAATGATACGCACGGCACGTTTGGCTTGCGTGAAGGCATGGGCAGCCACCGCCCGCCAGTCGGCAGAGTGGCAGGCGACGATTTGCAGCGCGTCTACTTCTACTCAATCTTCCCCAATATGCTGCTCAGCCTGCACCCTGATTATGTGCTGGTGCATGCGCTCCACCCGCTCGACAATGGAACCACGCGCATTGTCTGCGATTGGTTGTTTGATCCGATGGTGATGGCTCAGCCCGATTTCGATCCGAGCGATGCAGTGAGCTTTTGGGACACTACCAATATGCAGGACTGGAATGTGTGCGAACTCACCCAACTCGGTGTCCAGTCGCGGGCATTCGTCGCTGGGCCTTATGCCCAAGCCGAAGGGCTATTGCACGCCTTCGATCAGGAGTATCTGCGGGCGATGGGCGACATCTAGGTATCCCGTGCAGCGGGGTGCGGCCAACCCACGCCTGCCAACGCCGCTGAGGTGGCGCAGGCGTGATCGTACTGTTATATGGAAAGGAATGACGCAATGTCTCAAGTCTATGATGCGATTGTGATTGGCGGGGGGCACAATGGCCTCGTCGCCGCGTGTTATCTGGCGCAGGCCGGCAAGCGGGTGGTGGTGCTGGAACGCTACCACACCCTTGGTGGGGCGGCGATTACGGAAGAGATCCACCCCGGCTTTCGGGTCTCGGTGGCATCCTACTCAATGAGCCTGATGCGCCCCGAAATTATTCAGCAACTCCGCCTTGCCGATTATGGCTTTTCCACGTATGCCAAAGACCCGTCCTATTTCATGCCCTTCCCCGATGGCGAACATATGATGCTGTGGGCTTATGACCGCGCCCGCAGCAAGCAGGAGATTGCCCGCTTTTCGCAGCGCGATGCCGCAAACTATGATGCGTGGGAGGACTTTTGGGATCGTGTCTGCGATGTGATTGATCCGACCCTCATGCAGCCGCCGATCTCATTTGCGGCATTGGCCCAACGCTTCGAGGATGCGGGCTTGGCCGATGACTTCCGGCGCGTCATGCTTCTCTCGACAACTGACCTGCTCAATGAGTTTTTTGAGTCGGAGTATGTCAAAGCCACGCTTGCGCCGCAATCGCTGATCGGCACAGTTGGGGGGCCCGGCACGCCCGGCACGCCCTACGTCTGGCTGTATCACGCCATCGGGCGAGCCATTGGCAAGCGTGGGGTGTGGGGCTATGTGCAGGGTGGGATGGGCGGCGTGACGCAGGCACTGGCAGCAGCGGCAACTGATCTCGGCGTGGAGCTACGCACGTCCGCCGAAGTGGGTGAGGTGCTGGTTGAGCAGGGTGTGGCGCAGGGCGTGGTGCTTGTCACTGGCGAAACGCTGCGGGCGCAGGCGGTACTTTCCAATGCCGACCCGAAGCGCACTTTCCTCACGCTCTGCCCAGCAAATAGCTTGCCAGAGTCCTTCCGCACCGCGATTGAGCGCAACTACCGTAGCTCTGGGCCAGTCTACAAGCTCAATCTGGCACTGGAACAACTCCCGCGCTACACCGCCGCCCCGCCCGACATGCCGCCCGAAGTGCTGTGCTGCGCTACGGTAGATATTGCGCCGACGGTTGCCTATATGGAACAGGCGTATGATGACTACAAAAACGGCATCCCCTCGCGTGAGCCGTTTATCGAGATCTATACCCAATCCCCGACCGACCCGACAATGGCTCCCGCGGGTAAGCATGTGTTGTCGTGCTTCTGCCAATTCGCGCCGTATGCACCTGCCGAGCGTTCGTGGGATGATGGGCTGCGTGAGGAGTTTGCCGACCGCGTGCTAGCCAAGCTCAGCGAGTACGCCCCGAATATGAGCAATGCCGTGATCGCGCGCCAGATGCTCGCCCCCGTAGACCTCGAACGCCGCTTCGGGCTGACGGGCGGGCACATCTTTCACGGCGAGATTACCCCCGATCAGATCAACAGCTTGCGCCCTGTGCCGGGCTTCGCCGATTATCACACCCCATTGGCGGGGCTGTACCTGTGCGGCTCAGGGTCCCACCCCGGCGGCGGCGTGACAGGCATACCGGGCCACAATGCGGCGCAGGTGGTGCTAGCCGATTTGGTGTAGGAATGGGTAGGGGCAGGTGGTACTGACACCTGCCCCCGCCGCTCCACCCGCTACTCTGGTTCGGGGTAGGGGTTGGGCACGAGCGATACGTCGCTCACCGTCACGAGCGGCAAGAACACCGTATGCTCGCGCAGGTCTGGCGGCTCAATCGGGCGGGTATCCACCGTGAAGCGTAGCTCCTCAATCGGCGAAGTGTTGCCCACCTGATCGGTGACGCGGTAGCGCACGGTGTAGCTACCATCTACCCACCGCCCCAGCCGCAACACCGGCTCATTTGCCTCGATCCATTGGCTCTCGTTGATCGAGTATTCCCAACGGGCAATGCCACTGCCGCCCTGATCGTCGGCGGCAAACACCAACTCTGGAGTCTCGCGGAAAGTTAGCCCTTCGCGGCGTGCATCGCTCAAGGCATCCCGAATGATGGTGAAGGTGGTGCTGTCTGGCAAGCGCACATCGTAGCCCGCTGCGGCCCGTCCGGTGCGCTCGAAGTGCTTGAACGAGAGCGAATACACCCCCGCCCGCAAGAACACCTCGCCCGTCTCGCTACGGATTTCGTGCAGCCCACCGTTGTTCACCACCAGCTTGCCATCCACCCAGAGCCACGAACCATCATCGCTCGTAGTGCGGAAGGTATACGTGCCATCAACAGGCGCACGAAAGATGCGCGTCTGCTCGACAATAAAGCTATCGCTCTGATCAATCGGGCCACCACTCCCCCAATCAAGGAAGCGACCATCCCACCCAAAGCTGCCCATGTATTCACCGCGCACAATCGAAACCGGATTGCGGGTGCGGGCCAGCAGGTTGTCGGGCAGAAAGCCAGTCTGGTAGACCTGTGCCAACGGCTGCATATCCTCGTTGTAGCGGGCAACCACCGGCGCATTGCGCTCCGGCAGGACGGTGATGGTGGTGCTGGCTGTGCCCTGCGCGTGATACTGCACATACTCCTCAACAATCCCTGCTTGCAGCGTCACCTCACCGGGCTGGTTGAAGCGCACATAGCCAATGATCTCGCGCTGCTCACCGGCTGTGAGCGGCGCAGTGATACCCCACCGCCACGGGTAGCCGCTGATCTCCTCGCCGCAGCGGGGGGTGCGGTTGGTTGCGCCGAGCGTCACCCGGATGCGTCCGGTCTCTTTCGGATAGATCGGGTACTCGGTGTCGGGTGCGCCCGCAAAGCATTCAGCTTCATCATACACATAGCCATTCTCTGGCGGGATTGTGCCATCTGCTAGGGTGGGGGCTTGTGGCTCTTGCCCTAGTACCGTCTTTTCGCCGCGATTGCGAATGGTGAAGGTAACGCTCAGCAGTTCACCGGCAGCCAGCGTCTGATTGGGCGTACCGTCGCCATAGCGCACGTCCACTAATTCGAGATCGGTGCGATCACTGACATCTACCCATTTCACCGCATCGAAGAACATGACCCGCCGCAGGCTAAACGCCTCGCTGGTCAGATCATACAGTTCCACTGCGCCGCTATTGCCCTCATTGAAACGATACGTCCCCAAGCTGACCCACTCATCGGCGGTATTGTGATCTGCCGTTGCGGTTGCCGTGCCTTCGGCGTGGATAATGCGATAGCGTGCCTGCTGCGTCGCGTAGGGCGGGGTAGCCAAACCGCAGCCCTGCGGCACATAGGCATACACCTGATAGCGGCCTGTTTTGGGGATCGTCGGTCGCCACGTTGCGCTATTAGTGCTATCGCTGGAATCATCGGTGGCAAAGGTGTAGAAGGTGTGCTCACCGTAGCCACAGCTTGCGGCATACCACGTTGCATTGCTGCGGGCAAACGAAGTCTCCAAGCTGTCAATCACAAGATCGCCGTCATCGGGGCGAATCTGCGCGGCACTGTTATCGAGGCGTTGCTTCACCCGTGAACGAATGCTCGGCAGCGCGGCAAACAGCGCATCGCCGGGGCAGCTGGTGTAGCCGGGCGGGTGATTGGCAACGTGGCGGTGGCCAGAGATGTTGTTCAGCACCGCACCGGCGGTGGCACAGTATTGGGAAATATCGCAGCCGTAGTAGTAGGAACGCCCAAGCGGGTCAATCCCCTTCTGGTTGGTCTTCCACGCCAGCAAGCGGATCAGGCTATCTTGGGCCGCGTTGGATGGTAGCTCTGTGCCATACGTCCCATCCATCGCTACACCCATCGAGCCGTAGTTGCCCGTATCGTGGAAGCCAACGGCATCATCGCCACCTGCCCGCCCTTCCCAGATGGAGCCATCGGGCGTAATCAGGAAGTTGTAGCCAATATCGCCCCAGCCGCGCGTGAAGGTATGCAACGCCCAGATCGCCCGAATCCGGTCGCCCCAGTTGCGCTCCGAGCTCGTCAGCGAATTGGGGTAGACGGTGTGGTGAACGATGATGTGGCGGGCGGGGTAGTAGGCCGGCGGTACGCGGCTCCACTGCCCATCCGGGTTGCCCCAGCCGGTGCGGGTGATAAAGGGCGGCTTGTCCAGTGCGGCGAGGTCTATCTCGCTCTGGGCATCCGCTAGTTCTGTCGGATCAGTCTTGGCAAAGCGTCCGTCTACGGTATTCACATCAATCTGCTTGAGGGTCGGCAACGTACCATCTGGCGCAGCGTCGAACGTTGCCCGCACCTGCCAGAAACGTGCGCCCTCGCCGGCATACATGATATGGCTCCATGTCACGTCCATGCCATCATTGGGCGACCAGAGATCCGGGTCTATGCCCGCCTCGACCCACTCCGACCATGTTTTATTGTCGAGGCTAGCGCGGACCTCCAAGTGCAACGTATCCGTCGCTACGTCGGTGGCTTCCCAGCGCAGCAGGATATGCGTGAATGGCTGGGCTGCTTCGGTGATCGGCGATAAGTAGCCGTTCTCTTGCAAGCCGATCCCGCTGGTGCGCGGGTCGAGGATCACCTGCTGTGGCAACCCCGCCTGCGAAGTCAGGCTGGCGGTGGCATTGCGCTGGCTGTAGCCCAACGCTAATACCACAACCACCGCCAATATCCCGATCATGAACCTACGTTGGATAGATGTTCCCATGTTGTTCCTCCTCACATCAAAACGTTAGCCATGCGCGTAACCCCCGCGCATTGATGGCATACTCTATTCTAAGGCTGAATACGTAGGCAATGCCACGATGGACGCATCATACTTGCATGATGCGTGGCTGATAGCCGCTTGAGAAGCAAGGGCGGGCGGCATCAGGTTACTAAAGGATGAAGCCGCACCTCTGTGCATTCTCTGGGCTGTGCCTACGCGGGATGCGCGGGATGCTCCCTGTAATCCTATTTTCACCAGACTATAGTTGACATTCACGCTAATCCCCTGTATTGTGAGAGAGCAATGTGAACAGACACAACCGTCTACTGGCTGTGTCGTGGATTGTGAGGAGATTACCCGTGTCGTACCATACGCCTCTAGACGAAGCAACCCAAGCTCCACTCCCGCCCCACGAACAGCGGCGGCGGGCCAAATGGAGCGGTGGGTGTTGGCGGCTCGTGCTGCTCGTACCGCTCGTGCTGATCCTGCTTGTGGGGGCAACCCTCGGTACTGCCTACTATCTCTTTGAGCAGCAGTTCGCCGGACGGATCTACCCCAATATTAGCGTGCGGGGGGTGCCCGTCGGCAACCTGACGGCGGCGGATGCCACGGATGCCCTGACAGCCCACCACGCCGATTACCTCGCCCACCCGATCACGATTACCTATGACCAGTTGACATGGACACCAACCGCCGCCGAGCTAGGCGCACGCCTTGAGCTTGAGCAGGCGGTGCAGGCGGCAATGCAAGTCGGGCGGAGCCACCCAGAGCTACTGGATAACCTCCGCACGGTGGCGGCAGTGTGGCAGCACGGCTTGGAGCTACCCTTGCACCTGACCGTAGACCAGCCGACAATGCAGGCGTATGTTGTGGCGCGGGCGGCAGAGATCGAACGCCCCGCCGTGGATGCCCAATTCGCGCTGCAAAACAGCGTGCCGGTTGCCGTGCCCGCAATTGCTGGGCGGCAAGCCCTGCTCAATGATACGGTGTATGAGACGCTGGTGGCGATGCAACAGATGCAGCCCGCCACGGTGACGCTCCGTACCCGCGAACTGCTGCCCTATCTCAGCGATGGCTCGGTAGCCGAAGCGCAGCGCGAGGTGGATCGGCTGCTCAGCGAGCCAATCACGCTGGTTGGTGATTATGGGCAGACGTGGACGTGGAGCACCGAGCGGATCGCCCAACTGCTTCAGGTACAGCGCGTGCGCCGCAGCGATGACACTGGCGACGAATTGGTGATTACGCAGGATTACGGCCCGATTGCGGGCTGGCTCGAAGAGATTGCTACCGCGTCTATCTATGGTGGCTCGCTGCCGCGTGTGGCGTGGAACGGCGGTAATCTAGTCATCACGCAGCAGGGTGCGCCCCGCTGGAAGGTAGACACGCTCGCCGCCGAGGCCCTGATCGTCGCATCGCTTGAAGCCAATGAGCGCACGATCCAGCTGCCTTACACCCAGTTCCCGCCCGCCATTAACGAGAGCAACCTTGCTGAGCTAGGTATCACCACCCTGCTTTCGGTGGGGCGCAGCGATTTCACTGGCTCAGAAGCCTACCGCGTCACCAACATCATTGCGGGCATGCGCCTGCTCGATGGTGTGCTGATCCCGCCCGGCAGCGAGTTCTCCTTCAATCAAACCGTTGCCGCCATCACGCCAGAGAATGGCTTCGTCGAGGGCTATGTGATCCTCAACAACCGCACCCAGAAAGAGTGGGGCGGCGGCATCTGCCAAGACTCAACGACGGTCTTTCGGGCCGCATTCTGGGCGGGCTTGCCCTTTACGGAACGTTGGGGGCACTCCTTCTACATAGATTGGTATGATCGCTACGGCTTCGGTTCCTACGGCGATGGGCCCGGCATGGATGCGACGATCTTTATGGGTGGCCCCGACCTGCGCTTCGTGAATGATACTGGCGGCTGGCTACTGATGCAGACCGGCGTAGATACGAGCAGTGGCTTGGCTGAGGTATATCTATATGGCAGCCCAAATGGGCGCACCGTCGAGCTAATTGGGCCCACTATCGCGGACCGCAAGCCAGCCCCGAATGAGCCAGTCTATGTTGCCAATACAGAGCTTGCGCCCGGCGAACGCCGCCAATCGGATGTAGCCCGGGGCGGCATGACAATCAGCTTTGGGCGGGTGATCCGGACGAATGGGGTCGAGATCCGCCGCGACAACTTCAGCACGACATTTAAGCCGTGGCCAAATATCTATGAGGTGCATCCGGCGGAGGTGCCCGCCACCAACCCCTTTGAGATCGCGGGTGGGGTGGAGTAAGATGCAGTAGGGGGCGGGGATCAGCGTGAGCTGCGCCCGCCCGCTAACACCTGACACGCGGCATATCCTCTAGCGGCTGTACCGTTGCGCCCGCCCACATGTACCCCAGTGCCACGCTGATTTGGGCTGGATCGCCCGTCGTGAAGAACTGCACGCGCCCCGTGCCCCGTGCGATCTGCTGCGCGAGATCGGCGGTGCGGCGAGCAACCGGCAATGAGGTGTCAATCAAGGTAATGCTCTCGCCCAAGATCTGCCGGATCGTATCGCTGAGAAAGTGAAAGTGCGTACACCCTAACACCACCGTATCTACCCCAGCCGCGATCAGCGGATCGAGATATTCGTGCAGCAGCGCGTGCGTATCCGGCGTAGCGAGCTGCCCCGCCTCAACCTGCTCAACCAGTGCCGGAGCGGGAACCGTTTGCACCTGCACATCATTGGCGTACCGTTGCACCAAACGGCTGAAACGTTCGCCTTGCAGCGTGCCGCCCGTGGCCAGCACCCCGATCCGACGGGTGCGGGTGACGGCTACCGCCGGCTTGATGCCCGGCTCGACCCCCACAATCGGGATCGCATAGTGCGCCCGCAGTGGTTCCAGTGCGGCGGATGATGCGGTATTGCACGCCACAACGGCCAATGCCGCACCGTGCGCGATCAATGCCCCCACACACTCCAACGCCCGCTCGCACACGGTGGCGGCTGAGAGCGGCCCATACGGGAAGTAGGCGGTATCTGCGAGGTAGTGCAGATCGTGCTGGGGCAGCAAGGCGTGGATGGCCCGCAAGACCGATACCCCGCCCAAGCCTGAGTCGTACACACCAATCATCGTGCTACATCCTTTGTGTTTGTTTTGACCATAGAGCTATTCTACCGCAAGATGCTCGGTGGCGGGTGCTTGGTGTTTGGTGTCAGCACCGAACATACGCCAAAGGACACGGTAGCAACGAAGCCGCAGAACATAGCGAATGAAGTACATAGTGGCATTTCTGCCCTTATTCCCCTGACACCTGCCCTTCATGCCCGACACCGGATACCCTGTGCTACAATGTACAGATACGGCGATAGTTCTGATCGGCACGAGGCACACGATAGGCATGACACGCCCTTTGCCCCTAGATATTGTTCGGCAGCTTGCCCGCCAGCACATGCGCGGCGAAAACAGCCCGCTCCTGTGGGCTGAGACACGCCCGGCCCGCACCGGCGAACGGATCAGCCATCTGCCTGTTCAGCCCGCATTGGCGCAGGCATGGGTGCAAGTCTATACCGCTCCCTTCTGGCGGCATCAGGCGCAAGCCCACGCCACCCTGCGGCGCGGCGAGCCGGTTGCCCTCACGGGTGATTTGACCACAACTGGGCGCACGCTCTGCCTGCTGCTGCTCGATGCGCTGCTCATTGATCCCCCTGCCGCAGGTGTGCTGCTTGTGCCCGATGCCGAGACGGCCCATCTGCACCTGACCATCCTGCACGACTTAGCCGCTGGTCTCACGCCGCCTGTGCCTGTCGTGTGGCTCGCCGAAGATACGCCCGTGCGTGAAGCAGCTCGCGCCCGCATCCTGATTACCACCCCAGAGATGCTGCATCTGCGCCTGTTGCGCCACTGGGATCGGGCGTGGCAACGCCTTTGGAGCCGCCTGCACTACCTTGCCCTTGCCCACGCCGATAGCTTCTGTGGCGTGGCAGCCGCCCATCTCGCCGGATTGCTGCTCCGCACCCTGCGCCTTGCGCCAAGCGAAACCCTACCGACCCTGCTTGCCTCACTGGTGACCCCCAACAATGCCGATGCAATGCTGGCTGCGCTGAGTGGCTTTGCGTGGCGCACGCTCGCAGTAGCAGATACACCCCGCACCGCCCAAGCTGTTGGGGTGTGGCAAGCGGGGAGTGAGCGGCTACGCGAGGCGGCCCAACTGGCCCTGACGCTGCGCGGAGCCGGCTACCGCGTCCACCTGATCTGCGCCGAACTGGAGCGCATCCCGTTGCTGGGCCATATCGGTACGGATGATGCCCACCTCACCGCCGGCTGGTATGTGCCGCCCGCCGATGTGCATATCTTTGTGGGTTATCCGGCTGGGTCAGCTCTGCTCCAACACGCGCTGGTCAGCCCATCGAGCATGTGCCTTGTGGTGCTGGGCAATGCCCCCCATGAGCGGGTTATCGCCCGCCAACCGCAGAACCTCGTGCAGTTCAGTGCGCCAATCTGGATCGGCTCGCCCAATAATGCCTACATTGCCCGCCAGCATCTGCTGTGTGCCGCCGCCGAGTTGCCGCTCCGGTATAGCGAGGTGCAAGCGTGGCACGCCGATGAGATGCTCACCCGCCTTGAACGCGACCAGCAGCTGATGCGCCTGCCGGAAGCCGAGATCGCGTGGCAACCCGTTGCCACTGCCGATGATCCGTATGAACCCTTCGACCTGCACACGATTGGCACGCCTGCCGTCGAAATCTATGACGAATACCAGACCTTGCTTGATCTGCTTGACCCTATCGCCTTTGATCGCTGGGGCTTTCGGGGTGCGGCACTGCCCCCGCTACGGGGCGGCTATCGCGTGCTGGAGCGCGACGAGGAGCGCGGCACCCTCACTGTCCGCGCCGATCTGCACCGCCACAAAACTTTGCCCCTGCGCCACTGCGAGATCAATGTGCGCGACGAACGGGACAGCCGCCTGATGCGCGGGCAAATTACGGGCGTGGGGCGGATCATCCTCGATGAGACGATTTATGCCTACCGCGAAACCCACCCCGGTGGCTCACCCACTGAGCAGACGCTAGCCAATCCGCTGAATATGCGCTGGACGGCCCCCGCCGCGTGGATCAACCTGCCCCTGCGCCTGAAAGCGACAGGCCAGCTGATCGGCTGGTCGGTGGCGACAGCGATTGCCTTGCTCACCAACCAGAGCATCCTTGACTGTGTGCCTGCCTACGATGCGGGCCTGAGCCGCCTGTATCTTGTGGATGCCCAACCGGGCGGCAATGGCTTGTCGGTGTGGCTGTTTGACCATCTCGAACAGGTGCTCCCGCTGGCCTACGATATTGCCCTAGCGAGCCGCAATGATGCCCTGTTCGAGCCAGTCGCCCGGCTGGATATGGATTGGCTGCTTGCGCTACTCGGCAGCACGCCCACCCGTGAGCCAGATCCCCTGCTTGCGGCATCTGCCCCGCTCTCGCCCGAAGAAGAACTCCTGCGCCATCGGCTCTCGCTGCCGACTGTGCTGACCACCCCGCCCACCCCGCCCGCCG
>JAAUTZ010000108.1 GCA_012031225.1 Chloroflexaceae bacterium | reverse complement strand
GCGGCAGTCGGCACAGTTGGGGCGCGGGGTACGCTCGGTGCTGCGCCGCACCCGCTCGCGGGGCTGTTTGCAAGCGGGCAACTGTCGCCTCGCTTGGTGTGGCCGGGGGCGGGTGCACCAAACGGGCGGCGCAAGCGCGTGCGTAAGTGCGTGCGAGCTAGGTGCAGATCGTTCTGGCGCACCAGCAGACGACGTAGCGCAATATCGAGCGGCAACAGCAGCAACGCGAGCCACAGCAGCGGGATCGCCATATCTTGCACCACCCCAACCGGCTGCTGAAGCGGCGTAAACACCGTGTCAGGTTCGGGGGCTTCCTTGCCGCTCGTCAAGGCCGCTAGCTCACCGAGCAGGGGCGACACATCGCCTACCGCCACGCCGCGCTCTGGGCGGTATTCGGGGGAGTAGGTGACAGCAATCCCACGCGACACGGTGCCGAGTAGCTCGCCCGCCCCATCTAGCACCGACACCTGCGCCAGATATACGCCCGCCACATCGGTTGTAGCGGTGGCCCGGTAGCGACCTACGCCGATCTGGGCGAAGGCGAGCGGCAGACCAACATCATTCGGGTTGAGCAGCCGGGCCTCGATCTGGGCATCATTGAACCCCAGTGGTCGCCCCTCACTATCACGCAAGGTCAGGTCAAGCGTCGTCTGCGTGCCCGTCGTTGTGGCATCGAGTGCCAGCCCAGTGAGCTGTTCAGGCGGCAGCAGCAGATCAAGGAGGCCCGCCACAAAACGCGGGAACTCATCCGAAGCGACCCACTCGCGGGCCCACTGGGCTTTCAGGTCGCTGGTCCATGCTACGCCGCGCCCTAGCCCATACTGCCATTGCGCGAGGATTGGCTTGTTTTCGGGGCCAATGAGAATGGTGCGGGCGGTGCTGCGGCTCTCGGTCACATTGTAGCCAAAGAGCGGCGGCAGTGGCCCTAGCCCGCGCACCACCGGCGCAGGCAGGGCTACGGCAGGGGTAAACTGCTCCTCGATAATGTCGCGCCCCGCCACCAGAATCGTCTCGCTGAGGAAGATGCTCGGCACATCATTGGCAGTCCGCACGCGGTAGAACCGCCCGCCGCCTAGATCAGCGATCTGCTCGAGCACAGGGTAGGCTTCGTCGCCAATCGAGACGACCGAGATCGTTGTGCCGTTGCTTTGCATTGCGGCGATCAAGTCGCCATAGGTGCTGTTGTCAATCCCATCGGTGAGCAGCAGCACATGCTTTACCCGCGCATCCACACCCTCTAGCGCATCGGCGGCAAGCTGCACGCCAGCGCGGATATTCGTGCCGCCATCGGCACTCACGCGGCTGAGGGCTTGCTCAATGTCAGCCAGTTCGGGCAAGGGCTGCACGGGCAGAATCCATTCGGCAGTCGTATCAAACGCAACCACGCCAATCTGATCGTTGCGCTCCAAGCCCAAGCTCGCTTGATACACCGCCTCTTTCGCCAGATCAAGCAGCGTCAGGCCACGCCCAGCACCACCGGACATACTGCCACTGCGGTCAATCACGAGCACCAAGCCAACATCGGGGCGTTCCTGCGTATCCTTGCGATCTAGCTCAACCGGCAAGGCTTCCGCCACTGGACTGCGCCGCCAGCCGCCCGCCCCAAACGATTCGCGCCCGCCGATCATGGCTAAGCCACCGCCCTGATCGCGCACATACACCGGCAGCGCAGCCTGCACCGCACGCGGCAAATCGCGGGCGGCAACATCCACCAGAAAGATCGCCGCATAGCGTTGCAACTGCTCGGCGTTGGCCGGCACTTGGTCGGGGCTAACCAGATCAACCCGCGCACTGGCAGCCACCAAGCCGCGCTCTAGCGCAACTGCTCGCTCAGCATCGCCCGCGATCAGCAGCACGCGCGGGGGGCCTTGCACTGTGGTGAACGCAACCGCCCGGTTGTTGATCGGCTGGGTGTCGCCCGCAGCCTCAAGGCGCACCTCATAGCGGTTGAAGCCCGTCTCGCCCCCCGCCACCGTGAGCGGCACACTGCTGTTGCCCGCCGGAATATCCACCGTGAGCGTCTCAATCAGTTCGCCATCGGCAAATACTTGCAGCCGTCCGGTTGTGGCAAAGCTGCTGCCTAGATTGGCTTGCAGGGCAATATCCTGCCCCTCGCGGGCGGTATCGGGCGCAACCAGTGCCGTTACGAACACATCAGGCCCAGCGATGCCGCGCAGGGGCACAACATCGAGTGGGATCTGGCGGGCGGCAGCAAGCTGGGCTGCTTCGCGGGCAACGCCGCTATTCTCATTGCCATCGCTCAGCAGTACAAGCCGTTTCTGGGTATCGGCGGGGAATAGGGCTAACCCTAGCTGGATCGCTTCAGCAAGGTTGGTACGGCTCGCTAGTGGGGTTGAGGCGAGGGCATCAAGGCGGGCGAGCGCGGAAGGGGCCCACTCCACGAGCGCATTCTCACCGAATACAATCACCGCCGCCTGATCGTTGTCACGCCGCGTCTCTAAGGTTGCATTGATGTAGTCAAGGGCTTGCTGGCGTTGTGCGGGGCTGATCGAGTCGCTGCCGTCAATCAAGAATACGGCGGTCAGCTGATCTACCGGACGGGTGATCCGTAAGCCCGCGAGGGCTAGCACCAGTGCCAGTATGATCGCACTGCGGAGCATCAGGCGGCTATAGAGCAGGGCGCGACTGCGCGGCGCGGGGCGGGCCCGCTCACGGCGCGGCGCAGCGAGGTGGGCTGCACTCAGCGTAAACCACCATAGCAACGGTATGAGAAGCAGCAACACGAGTGCCGCCGGATAGAGCAATGCAATAGACACACGCGCTCGTTTCTGTCCCGTGTGGGAAGCTGTCAGGAAACTCTGCCTGCTCTATTGTACCGAGTGCGACGGTGTAACACAAGGCAGACATCGTGTACACTATAACCGAAGAACATTTGCAAAAGATGAGGAAACCCGCGTAGATCATCCCTGCGCGGATGACCCTCGAAAGGAATGATGCCGATGGACAAACGACTCCTCCAGCCCAATGTGATTGTTGCTGTGACACTGGCTTTGATCACGGTGGTCATCTTCTTCGTGATGGGCAACAACATCCTGTTGAACATCGCCTTCTTTGCGCTGTTGCTAGGAGTGGCGTTTTTCGCGGGGCGTGTTTATGCTAGCACGCAGGACATGCCAGAGGATGAGTAATCTGTAGCTTGGGGGGCGCGGCACTTGGCTTATACGACGCGCTCGTCAGACGAGACAGGCGGAACGGGCGCGGTAAGTGGCGCGAGCAGTAGCTCACAGCGTACCTGCTGATCGAGCACAAGGGTGATCTGCATGCTCTGCTGTCCGTAGGGTAGCGTGTAGGTGCGCGTATAGTGCGTGGTGTCACCAACGATCTGCAAATCAGCCAGCACAACAATGATCATAGCAAGCAGAGCCGTCAGCATGGTGCAAGGCACACAGAGTACAAACGGTGTTTGTGGTGGATTCACAGCTAGCCCCCCCGTGGTTCTAGGGTGTGCGTATTGGTATTGTAGGCGAACGACGTGCTAAGACGCTCATAGTACGTTAGTCATGTGCGTGAATAGTACCGTGTTAATTGGGTAGTATCATACACTTGTAATAGTATACCAACTTTATCGCCAAATAGCTACCCAAAAACGTACAAATTCTGTGTACCATTCTTCGGAGTTTTTATGAATCCTTTACGATTATTATGATGGGAATCTGCGTGTATGTACGCCAATGGTAGCCGTATGCCGATTATGGGCAACCCGAACAAAGGAGCCGCAAATGACTCAATCTATGGCAACTATGCCAACGAGCAATGGCCATGATGCTGTGCTGGTGATCGCCACAGCGGGCAGTGAAGCTGAAGCCGTGCAACTTGCGCGGGCGGCAGTCGAGCGGCAGTTAGCCGCGTGCGTGCAGATCATGCCGATCCGCTCGGTGTATGTGTGGCAGGCTCAGATCCACGATGACCCAGAGCTGCTGCTGCTGTTTAAGACGCGCCGCGCTTTGTATGCCGCGCTGGAAGCCTGCATCCGTGAGCAGCACAGCTATGATGTACCCGAAATCTTGATGCTGCCGGTGCAGGCCGGCTTGCCCGCGTATCTGGCGTGGCTCGATCAGCAGACGGGAGGCACGCCGCAATGACCCACGCCGATTTTCCTGCCGCGCTGCTGCACCGCCTGCGCCACGCCCGCCACATTGCCGTGCTGACTGGGGCGGGCATATCCGCCGAGAGTGGCATCCCGACGTTCCGCCATGCCCAGACGGGCTTGTGGTCCCAGTATGATCCGCTAGAGTTGGCTACGCCGCAGGCCTTCCAGCGCAACCCGCGCCTTGTATGGGATTGGTATGCGTGGCGGCGGCAACTGGTGGCACACGCCCAGCCGAATGCGGGCCACACGGCACTGGTGGCAATCCAACGCCATGCGCCCCAGTTCACGCTCATTACCCAGAACGTAGATGGCTTGCACCAACAGGCGGGCAGCACCGCTGTGATTGAACTGCACGGCAATATCCGCCGCATCAAGCGGGCTGACGATGGCGTGATTGTGACGGCATGGACCGAGACGGAAGGCGAACTTGTGCGCTGCCCCCAGACCGGTAGCCTGCTGCGCCCCGATGTGGTCTGGTTTGGCGAGATGCTGCCCCCCGATGCGCTCGATGCGGCACGGGTGGCGGCGCAAACGTGCGACGTATTTTTCTCGATTGGCACGTCCGGCTTGGTTGAGCCGGCTGGTTCGTTGCCGCGCCTTGCGCTCCACGCGGGCGCAACGCTGGTTGTGGTTAATCCCGAAGCTACGTTCGCGCCGCACAACGACGTGTATCTGCTGCAAGGCGCGGCGGGCGTGCTGTTGCCGCAACTGGTGGCGGCGGTGTGGGGTGATTAGGGGGCAGGTGTCAGGTGTCAGGGGGCAGGTTTTAGGTGTCAGGGGGCAGGTGTCAGGTGTACTGAGAGCAAATCCACACGGCGGTCTGTGTATGGTTCGAGCCTGACACCTGAACCCTACCCCCTGATACCTTATCGCTCTCGCGCTCACTTGTCGCGCTTGCGCCCGAACAGACCGCCCAGCCCAAACAAGTTGCGCTGCGGCAGGTGCTGCATCGTGTCGAGCTGTTCCTCGCCGGGGCGCAGATTGGGGCGTTGCGCCAGCCACTCCGCACGGGCTGCATGAGATCGCGCAAACAGGGCTTCCAGTGCATCAGCATCGGACTGGGCAAGCGCGGCGCGGGTTTCCTCTAGCAGCAGCGCAAACTCATCAATGCGCTGGATCAGGGCGGCGCGGTTGCTCAGGCAGATGTCGCGGTGCATCGTCACATCGCCAGATGCGAGGCGGGTTGTATCACGGAAGCCGGTTGCAGCAAGGAGGGCTAGCTCGCGCCACGCCGGGCTGCGGCGGGCTAGCTCAACGAGGAGCGCGGCGGTGAGGAAGGGCATGTGCGAAATCGCCGCGACGTAGCTGTCGTGTTCGGTCGGATCGAGGTAATAGACCTTCGCGCCGATGGTCGCCACCATCGCCTCGACCAGTGTCACTGCCGCCGTAGGTGTGTGCGCGGCGGGTGTGAGGCAGTAGATCGCCTCCTGAAACAGGGTGTAATCGGCGGCGTGTGCGCCATGCTGGGATTTGCCCGCCATCGGATGCCCCCCGACAAAGGCGGTCTGGGGCGGGAGCAGTTCCTGCGCCCATGCTAGCACCTGTGCCTTTGTGCTGGCTACATCGGTGACGACTGCGCCTGCCGCTAGCACGGGCGCAAGCTGAGCCATGACGGTGGGCAGTACGCCGACGGGCGTAGCGAGGATCACCAACTGCGCCCCGTGTACGGCTTCCGCTAATGTTTTGGCGGGCACATCAATCGCTAGCCGCCCGCGGGCCTCGTGCAGCATCGCCGCGTTGGTATCATAGCCGCACACCTGCACCGCATCGAAGGGCGGCACCGGCTGTGTGGCATTGCGGATTGCGCCCGCCAGTGAGGTTCCGATTAAGCCCATCCCAATCATAGCAATCTGTAGCATCGTGGCCCTCCTTTGGTCAGGTTTCAGGTATCAGGTGGCGGGTGTCAGGACTAAGCAGAGGGTTTACCGCCACATACCGAACCGCTGCGCTTGCGTGCCTTACATCTGACACCGAACACCTAGCACCTGACACCTATACTTAGGGCTGGGTGGGGCGTAGATCGAGCCGCGCCAGAAACAGGATCTCAGCCAGCATCACCATAAACACCAGCACCAGCACACTCACGATACTCAGCGCATTGAGCGTGCTGAGCATAATGACCCATGTAAATAGCAAGCTCAGGAGGTGAGCTTGCCGCCGCGCACGGGGCACATCGTTTTGGCGCATACGCTGGGTAAACAGCAGCCGTCCTAGCGCATACACAAACGGCATCAGCAGCGCAGAGGCACTCCAAAAAAACGCCAATAGGAACAGCGCATACACGGGCATATCTGGCAGGTGAAGCAACCAGCGTGTTGGCGGCGGCACGAAAGCCAGCGTGTACAGCAACAGGAAGAAGCCCGCCGTCCCTTCGAGCGTAATGCCCCGCAGACGCATACGGATTTCGAGCGGCAGGAACGTGAGCAAGCCCGCCCCAATAATCAGCAGGTAGAACAGCACCCGTTGCGGCGCAAGGGGGCTAGCTTCACTGGCAAGGTTGCCCAGAAAGAGCAGCGCGAATGCCCCCGCCCAGCACAGCACTGCCGCCAACGCGCCAATGTAGCCCCACGTCTTCGCATTCAGGCGCGAGGTCGTGGAGTCGTTTGGGCTAGCGGGGGCGGCGGGTTTGCTGCGTGTGGCTCGCACCTTAGACATACTCGCTGGGGTAGCTACTTGGCTCCGGTTCCGGCACGACGCGGGCGGTGCGCTGGCGCAGCAGGTGATCGGCTAGCACCAGTGCCAGCATCGCTTCGGCAATCGGCACGAGGCGCGGCAGCACCGTTGGATCGTGGCGACCCTTGACCTCAATCGCGCTGGGGTTGCCCTGTTGGTCTACCGTCTGTTGGGTTTGGGCAATCGAGGCGGGCGGCTTGGCGGCAAGGCGCACGGTGATCTCCTCGCCGGTGCTGATCCCGCCGAGAATGCCGCCGTGCCGGTTGCTGGCGGTGCCGATGCTGCCATCGGCGCGGCGCACAAACGCATCGTTGTTCTCGGAGCCACGCAGGTGGATGACATCAAAGCCCACCCCAAACTCGACACCTTTGATCGCCGGAATGCTGAACATGGCTTTGCCAATATCGGCTTGCAGCTTATCAAAGACTGGCTCGCCCAAGCCCGCCGGCACGCCCCGCGCCCGCACCTCGACAATCCCGCCCAACGAGTCGAGCGAGCGGCGAGCGGCTTCAACACGCTCGATCATCTGCTCCGCCACAGCCGGATCGGGGCAGCGCATAATGTTGCGTTCGATCTCGCCTTCATCATACACCTGCGCCCGCAACTCGCCGAGGGCCAGCGTGTAGCCGACAATCTGCACCCCAACGGTGGCAAGCAGCAGCTTGGCGATTGCGCCCGCCGCCACACGCCCGATAGTTTCGCGGGCACTGCTGCGCCCCCCACCGCGCCAGTCACGGAAGCCGTATTTGGCATCCCACGTAAAATCGGCATGGCCCGGGCGGTACAGGTGCTTGATGGTATCGTAATGGGACGATTTGGCATCGCCATTGTACACCACCAGCATAATCGGCGTGCCTGTGGTGCGCCCCTCAAATACACCGGAGAGGATCTGCACTTCATCAGCTTCTTTGCGCTGCGAGCTAACCTTGCTCTGCCCCACGCGGCGGCGATCTAGTTCGTGCTGAATATCGGCAACACTGAGCGGCAAGCCCGCCGGGCAGCCATCCACAATGCAGCCCACCGCCACCCCATGCGATTCGCCAAAGGTGGTCAGGCGAAAGGTATGTCCAAAGCTATTTCCGGGCATAGGTGTGTCTCTTTCACTATCCTTCGCTAGCGTTTCAGTCTATGCACTGTGCGTATCGTTTGCATGGTAGCATACCACACTCCACCGAGATGAGGGAGTCACCCCTGCCTGTGCGCCTCAATCTATCAATCTATCTATTTATCTCTGCGAGCGATGCAAGGGCTGATTGAGCTTGCCCATTCGCCCCGAAAATGGTATGCTAACGGATACGGGAATATGTCTCACCCACGCCCGCGCAGCCTAGCGCGGCGACGTAGCGTGCGACCACAATAGCCAGTATGGGGGCAACATCTGGTGATTGAGCGAATTAGTCGGCGTTTGGCAAACAGTGTCCTCTTTTGGGATATTGTCGTTACCTTGTTATGCCTATACCTCACGGCACAGCTACGTTTGCTGTTACCGTTTGGGCGGGCCCTTCAGGATTGGCAGGCACAGCTACCCCTGATTATCTACGGCGCGGTTGCGGTGATCTGGCTGGTGGTGTTCCTGCTGCTCACCCCCCAACGGTCCCTGTTTACCAATAGTATGGTCGAGGCAACCGGACGGCTGATAGGCTCGGTGTTGCTGTCCGGATTGGTGCTAGCAGGCATGCTTTACCTCTCACCGTTTCGGCAGGTCTCGCGCTTGCAATTTGTCTACTTCCTGAGTGCCAATATCGCTGCCCTGATGGTGGTGCATTTCATCGCTCGCTGGTATATCCGCAGCCGTGTCTCTCACTATCAGCAGCGCCGCATCTTGATTGTCGGTACGGGCGGGCTAGGTGAGCAGCTCGCGCACGAATTTAGCCAACGCCCGTGGGCTGGGGCGCACGTCATCGGCTTTGCCAGCGATACCCCCCTGAGCGACAGCAATCTGCCGGTGTTTGGGCGTGTGGCTGAGACGGTTGAGATCGTCCAGCAGCAGCATGTGGATGAGGTCGTATTTGCGCTGCCGCACGATCAGCAAGCCCTGATGGTGCATCTTTCGCTTCAGCTCCAACGCCATCCGGTGATGGTGCATACGGTGCCGGGCTTGATTGATCTCGCCTTCGCCCGCACTTCGGTTGGGACGCTGGGCGGCATCCCCTTGATTAGCCTGCGCGAATCTACCCTGTCGGAGTCGCAACGCTTATTCAAGCGCGTATTCGACGTGAGTGTGAGCCTGCTGTTACTGCTGCTGCTTGCCCCCCTGATGATTGTACTGGCGATCTGGATCAAGCTCGATTCGGCGGGACCGGTGTTTTTTGTGCAGGATCGGGTCGGCGAACACGGCAAGCCGTTTAAGATGATCAAGTTCCGCACCATGTATCAGGATGCTGACCGCCGCTGGCGCGAGGTAGCCCAGCGCGACGCGACTGGACGGTTGCTGCACAAAACCCCGCACGATCCCCGCATCACCCGCATCGGGCAACGGTTGCGCCGCACCAGCCTTGATGAACTGCCGCAGCTCTTTAATGTGCTGCGGGGCGAGATGAGCCTTGTGGGGCCCCGCCCGGAAATGCCCTACATCGTGAATGAGTATGAGGCGTGGCAATGGCAACGCTTCCGGGTGCCGCCGGGCATTACGGGCTGGTGGCAGGTGAATGGGCGCAGTGATAAGCCGATGCACCTGCATACCGAAGATGACTTGTATTACGTGCAGAACTACTCCTTCTGGCTCGATCTTATGATCCTCACAAAGACTATCGTTGTGGTGTGGCGCGGGCAGGGTGCGTATTGATGCGCCCGCAGCAAGGCCGCCGCCGATGACCACCCCGACGACCCCCATCGCGCCAACGCCGAGCCGCTGGCATAGCATCACCGGATCGCCTGCTTTCCGCCTGCTGCTGGGCGTGATTGTCAGTGGCTTGACGATCTATCTGGCGATCAACACCGTCACGCTCGATGATCTGGTCGTCGCGTTTGGTTCAGCCCAGATCCTGTGGGTGAGCTTAGCTCTCCTCAGTGTGGCAATCAATACCGGCGCAAAGGCGATCCGTTGGAAAGTGCTGCTTGGCGCGGCAGGCAAGCCGATCCGCCTCAGGGATTACCTTGCGGTGCTGTTGATCGGGCAGATGCTCAATACCCTGATTCCGGCCCGGGTGGGCGATCTGAGCCGAGCCTATATGATCGGCGGCATGGGTCCCGGACGGGTGTTTACCTTTGGCACCGTTGTCATTGAGAAGTTCCTTGATATGGTCGCCTATGCCCTCCTGTTCGGGCTGTTGCTGCTGCTGATCCCGCTCCCCGATTGGGTGCGCTCACCAGCGACAGGCTTGGCGGTGGCGGGGGTCGTGGTGGTACTGGTGCTGATTGGCGTGGTCATTGGGCGCGGCGGCATCGAGTGGGGGCTGACGTGGCTGCTACATTGGCTGCCGGCAGGCATCCGCACGCGCCTACTCGGATTTGCCGAGCGCGGGCTAGCCAGTGTGGAGGTGCTGCGCCAGCGCGCCGACCTACTCCGCCTGATCGGGTGGACGCTGGTGGTGTGGAGTACCGCCGTGCTGACCAACTATCTGGTGTTGCTGGCCCTTGATCTCCACCTGCCGCTAGCGGCTTCGATTCTGCTGCTGGTAGTCTTGCAGGCGGGGATTGCGCTGCCCTCAGTGCCGGGCAAGATCGGCGTGTTCGAGTATAGCTGCATCCTTGTGCTAGCCCTGTATGGCGTAGCCCAGCCGCTAGCTCTGAGCTACGGCATTCTGCTGCATACGATTGTGCTTGTGCCCACCACCTTGATTGGGGTTGTGCTGTTCTGGCTGCGCGGCGTATCTGTGGCACAGCTGCAAACGGCAAGCACATCGCCAGAGCCAACCCCGCCAAACCCCCCGCCTGCCAACCCACAGGAGCAGACGACCCCGTGAGTAGCCCCTTTGCAACTGTCCCCATCTTGGGCGTGCCGATTGCGTGTGTTGCCACGCACGATATTCTCGGACTGGTGGCGGCATGGGCAGCCGCACCGCAGCCGCGCACGATCACCTATGTCAACGCGCACTGCTTGAATGTTGCCGCCGCTACACCCGCCTATCATGCCGTGTTGCAGCAAGCCGATCTTGTCTACCCCGACGGGATCAGTGTGGTGTGGGCAAGCCGTGTGTTGGGCGGGCGCGGGATGGCAAAATCTACGGGAGCCGATTGGATTGACATTTTCTGCCACTTGGCGGTGCGGCATGGGTGGCGCATCTACCTGTTGGCAGGCAAGCCCGACATTGCCCAACGCGCCCGTGCGAATCTGGTGGCACGCCTGCCTGCGCTCCAAATCGTGGGGGTGTGCGATGGCTACTTCCAGATGCAGAGTGAGGCAGAAGTACTTGCCGAGATTGCCCGCACACAGCCGCATGTAGTGTTTGTGGGCATGGGCACACCGCGCCAAGAGCTGTGGGTAGCCGAGCATCGGGCGGCCCTAGCAACGCCGATCTGCTGGAGTGTAGGAGCCTTATTTGATTATGTGGCGGGAGCCGAGCCGCGTGCGCCAGCGTGGATGAATGCGCTCGCACTGGAATGGCTGTGGCGGCTACTGGTAGATCCGCGGGGCAAGTGGAAACGCTACGTGCTAGGCAACCCGCTGTTTGTGTTGCGCTTCCTGCACCAGCTAGGGCGGGGGTAGGGCGTGCGAAAGCTCGCCAAGCGGGAGCAGGCAGAGACGTACACGGACCTCCCCGTCACGCTAGCACAAGCGCACCGTCGCCCGCGATCTCGGCCCGGAGCAGGGCTTCCTCGGTGGCTTGCAGCAGATCGGCGGCGGTGCGCCCCGCTTGGGCAAGGATCGCCCCGCTTGCGAGC
>JAAUTZ010000107.1 GCA_012031225.1 Chloroflexaceae bacterium | reverse complement strand
CGCCCACCCCCCGCGTGCCGCGGCTTGCGCCACCTGCCCGACCGCAGCTCGAAGCCGACTATGAGGAAGAACTCGAAGCTCCCCCGCCGCGCCGCCAGCGGGCCCCTGCCCCGCGCAATGTGCCCCAATATGAGGATGAGTATTACGAGGAGCAAGCTCCTCCACCGCGTCGGCGCACGCGCCCCTTACCCAACGACTATCGCAACTACGATGAGTGAGTTTGATTATGCGGGGCTTATTCTTTCGCACAGAAGATGATACCTCACTCTCGGACGACGACCTGATGGCTCTCGCTGATGCACTCGCCGTCACTGTGCATAATCGGGTGGGCACGCAAGTTTTTTGGCTCACGCGGCAGGATATAGCAGATCTCGTTGCGCCCTACATTGTTGATCTTGACCTCGAAGATCAGGATGCTATCCCATGGCTCGTGTGGCATCTGATCCAAGCCGCCCGCGAAATTGCGGTGACGGCGAGGCGATAGCGCATGGCTCGCATCGGGGTGCTGGGCGGTACGTTTGACCCGATCCACTACGGGCACTTGGCGATTGCCGAAGAAGCTCGCTACATCCTCAATCTGGCGCGGGTGTACCTCATTCCCGCTGCCCACCAGCCCCTCAAGCAGGGGCAGCACGTCGCGTCTGCCGCGCATCGCCTTGCGATGGTGCAGCTTGCCTGTGATGATAATCCGGTGCTGATTGCCTCATCCATTGAATTGGATCGCCCGCCGCCCTCGTATACGGTAGACACGATCATCGCCTTGCGCCAGCAACTCGAACCTGACACCGAACTCTACTTCCTGCTCGGTGCCGATGCACTCGCCCTGCTCCCCCGCTGGCAGCGCATCTCCGAGTTGCTCACGCTGACCCGCTTTGCGGTGCTGACGCGGTCCGGCATCACGCTCGATCTGGATGGCGTGGTGCAAGCTCTGCCCGCCGCCGCCGGACGGATCAGCGTCATCGCTGGCCCCGCGCTGGAGATTTCGAGTGAGATGCTGCGCCAACGGATGGCGACGGGGCTACCTGTGCGTTACCAACTCCCTGATCCGGTGCTGACCTATATCTACGAACACAAACTGTATGGAACCAGCATTGCCGACTGAAGCCGCAACCCAACCCGATCTGCCACTTGCGCTCCTCGCCGATACTGCCGCTGCGTGGGGCTTGCCGCTCACCCCCGCCCAGCTTGGGCAGTTTGCCACCTATGCCACCGAACTGCTGCGCTGGAATAGCCGCATCAACTTGACCAGCATCACTGATCCAGAGGGCATCGTGGTGCGCCACTTCCTCGATGCGCTGGTGTGCGCCCGCTATGTGCCCGCTGTGCCGCAGCGGATAGCGGATGTGGGCACGGGGGCGGGTGTGCCGGGCATCCCCCTGAAAATCCTGTGGGGCACGCCCCATCTGACACTGATCGAATCGGTGGGCAAAAAGACCGCGTTTCTGGCGCACCTTGTCGGCGTACTGGGGCTAGCGGATGTGACGATCCTGACCAGCCGCGCCGAACTCCCCGCCCACGATCCCGCGCACCGCGAGCAGTACGATCTGGTGGTGGCGCGGGCAGTTGCCGCGTTGCCCGCGCTGCTTGAATATTGCCTGCCGCTCGCACGGGTAGGCGGGCGGGTGCTGTGCCCCAAAGGAGCCACCATTGCGGCAGAGGTGCAATCCGCACAGGCTGCGCTAACAACGCTCGGTGGAACGTTGAATCTCGTAGATCCGGTGCATCTTCCGGGCATCGAAGCCCGTACCATGATTGTGGTAGATAAACGCGCCCGCACGCCCGCACGTTACCCGCGAGCGGTGGGCACACCGAGTCGGCACCCGCTTTGAAACACCTAGCCGCATCGGTTACAATGCCAGTGGGTAAACTGCTCCCCGTAAATGAAGTGCCGTGTAACAAAGGAGAACACCGCCGATGATGTCAATACTTGGACGGATTGGAGAATTGTTGAGTGCCAACATCAATGCTATGTTGGACAAAGCCGAAGACCCTGAGAAAATGGCTGATGAGTATTTGCGCCAATTGCGTTCGCAGCTGTTTGAAGCCAAAACAAGCGTCGCAACGGCAATGGCTGATGAGCGCAAGCTCCAGCAGCGTGCGAACGAGCAGTTCGATGAGGTGCGTGATTGGCAAACCAAAGCAGCCACCGCGCTTCGCAACGGCGACGAAGAGCTGGCCCGCGCCGCCTTGCAGCGCAAGGTACAAGCCGAGAAGCTGGCTGAGCAGTATGATGAGCAGTACAAGCTCCAAGCCGATCAGGTGCGCCAGCTTCAGAATGGGCTGATCGGGTTAGAGAACCGCATCGCCGAGACGCAAGCCAAACGCGACATGATTGTGGCCAAGAAGAACCGCGTCCACACCCAGCAGGCTTTGCAGCAAACTGCGCGGGGCTTGACGGATGTGAGCGCACTCGATAAGCTCGACCAACTGGAGGAGCGCGTAGATGATCAGCTCAACCGCGCCGAAGCCATGACTGAGCTGGAGCAGGGCACGCTGGAAAATCGCTTCCGCCAGCTGGAAAACCAGACCAACGTAGATGCCGAATTGGAAGAACTCAAGCGGCAACTGTTTGGCCCAACTGGCGCAGAAGTGCCGCCAGCCGTGCCGCCACAGGAATAGCCACTATGGTACCCATGTCCGCTTCACCTGAATCAACCCAACCTGAACAGCCTACTGAACAGAATGAGGAGACTATGCGCGAATTTCTTAGCCCTGCTCAGCATTTAACGTATGATAAGATCAGTCTGTGGATCTACGAGATTTTCGGTGAAAGCGCGAAGGAGTTGCCCGGTCTGCCCATCTTTGGGGTGGCACTCGGCTCGGCGTTTGCCGTTGTGCAGGTGGCGGCGTGGCAGAACGATGCTCGCATCGTGACCCGCGCTTACCTCACCTCTAGCACAGAGATCACGCCGGAGGTAATGCGGGATCTGTTGCGCCTGAATGACACGATGCCGTTTGGCGCATTCGGCTTGGATGAGGCGGGCGACATCTTCTACCAATACACCGCTATCGGCTCGACTTGTGATCGGCTGGAACTGGAGACGATGGTGAAGACGGTGGTTCAGATTGCCGATGAGTACGACGACTACATCATCGAACACTACGGCGGCGATTACGCTCTGACCGGTGCGTGGTAGGGTGAAGGCTAGGGGTCGGGTATCGGGTTGCAGGTGTCAGGGATGCACCAACACGTAGCGGGTATTGATTGTGCCCCTGACACCTAGCACCTGATCCCTCATTCTCGCTCGTTCTTTCTTATTCATGGAGCGGCGGGGCTAGCTCGTGGCAGGCACGGCAACGGGCCTCGTACATCTCCGAGCCGCCCACCACCAACGTCGGCGCATCGAGCGGCGCAGGTAGCCCATTGATCAGCCGCTGCGAACGGGTGGCATACGCTCCGCAGCGCACACAGATTGCATACAGCTTGGTCACTTGCTCGGCAATCGCCAGCAAGCCCGCCATCGGCGGAAACGGATGGGCCCGGAAATCCTGATCCAGCCCCGCCACAATCACGCGCAGATGCCGATCTGCCAAGTCTTGGCAGGTCTGCACAATCACTTCCGGCGAGTCAATCAAGAAGTGCAGTTCGTCAATCGCTACCACCTGCGTATGCTCATCAATCAAGCCGGGAATCTCGCAGATCGAATCAATCGGGTAGGCTGCCTGCGACGTTCCAATGTGGCTAGTAATCTTGCTGCTGCCGTAGCGGGTATCGCGGCGGGGGGAGAAAATGCGAAACGGTTGCCGGGCAATATTCACCTGCCGCATGCGCCGGATCAATTCTTCCGTTTTGCCACTGAACATACACCCACAGATCACCTCGATCCGCCCGCTGGCACTCGGTCTGGTCATATGTCTCAGCCTCCCCGTGTATGGTATAATAGCGAATAATGAACGTTCCAAATGTGGAGGATACTACATGACTACCCCCCCGTCGCGTCGCCAACGGCGGCGCACGCCCCATCAAAGCCAACAACAACGCCGCAAGCAATTGCAAGAGCAACGCCTGCGCCAGCACGCCGAATTGCACGCGCCGATAGATTATTCGCAAGATTACGCCTTCATTCGCCACGACCTGCGCCGCTTGACGCTCTGGAGCGCGGTCCTCTTTGCGGGGATGATCGCCCTCTCGTTTGTGCTGTAGGCAAGGGGCGCGGCGGCTCGCCTGCCGGATGCCCTACGCCCTACGCACACAGGGATAGAAAACCCTCTGTACAAGCTCGTACAGAGGGTGTTTGCTGCCCCATGTGGGCAAGCAGGCATTCGGCTTAGCCTGCGTCGCTCGTTGCTTCAGCTGCGGCCTCTTCGCCATAGATCTCTTCCAAGAGCGATTTCTTCTTGGGCTTCGGCGCGTTCTTGGCGGAGCGGCGTTCGGCTTCGCGGGCTTGCCGTTCTTGGCTCGTCTGGAGCCGCTTCATAAACCGATCCACCTGCCCTTCGGTGTCAATGATCGAACGTTGCTCACCCGTGTAGAAGGGGTGGCAGTTGGCGCAGATGTTGACGCGCAAGTTGGCCCGGGTCGAGCCAATCTTCCATGCTGTGCCGCACGTACCACAAACAATCTCTTGCGAGTGATAAACGGGATGAATAGCCTGCTTCACGTTGCTTCCCCCTTATTCTGTTGCGTCTGTTGCGCTTGATTCGGTTGCGCTAGCGGTCTTGGTCTGCTTGGAGAGGAAGTTCTCGCTCACAATGCCGCGCTCACGGGCTTCCTCAAGCGGCAGCACACTGACCATCTTCTGGGTGCGGGAGTAGGGCTGAAAATAGACTACGCCCTCGGTCATCGCAAAAATCGTGTAATCGCGCCCCAAGCCGACGTTGCGACCGGGCTTGATCTTCGTGCCGCACTGCCGCACAATGATGTTGCCGGAAATGACGTATTCGCCGCCGTAGCGTTTCACGCCACGCATCTTGGGGTTGCTATCGCGCCCGTTGCGGGTGCTGCCCATCCCTTTTTTATGTGCCATCTCGTATCTCTCTTTCGTGTTTCAAGCCACAAGCTAGACGCACGCGCCCGCTATGCGACCACAATCTCACTAATCTTCAGCCGGGTATACTTCTGGCGGTGCCCCTTGCGGCGGCGAAACCGCTTCTTGTTCTGGTAGCGGAAGACCAGAATCTTCTCGCCCTTCAGCTCGCCTAACACTTCTGCCTTCACCACTGCCCCTGAGATGGTCGGTGTGCCTACTTGGGTGCTCTCGCCATCACTCACCAATAGCACTTCGCCCAGCACATATTCGCTGCCGGGTTCGATGCCATCTAGCAGGGCGACATCAAGATACCGCCCCTGCTCTACACGGTATTGCATACCGCGATCACGGACAATCGCGTACATGATTTTTGCTCTCCATTTGTTCACAAGAAAAGGGAGGTGGTTTGCGCCACCTCCAACCTCGTAGTATTATAGCAGGCGGTGTGCAAGCTGTCAAACCTGAAACGTTGATCAAGTTCTTGTGAAAGGTGTTCAGACGCATGAGTGGAGCCACAGCCCCGTGCCCTACCCGCCACGCCATTGTGCTTGCGGCAGGCGAGTCGAAACGTACCCGCCCGTTAACGCTCAACCGTCCCAAGCCGCTGATCGCCCTGCTGGATCGGCCCTTGCTGGCCCATATCCTTGATGAGTTGGTTGGTATCGTTGATCGGGTTACGCTGGTGGTAGGCTATCGGGCGGATGCCCTGCGCCAACTATTTGGCGATAGCTATCGGGGCATGCAGCTGGAGTACGTCCTGCAAACCCAGATCAACGGCACAGCTGGCGCACTGCTAGCGGTAGTCGCTGCCGCCCAAGCGGGCACAATCCCCGCCCTTGAGGAGTCCTTCCTGCTGCTCTACGGCGACAACCTGATCAGTCGTGTAGATGTGCAGGGCGTGTGCCAGCAGGCGTACTGCCTCGCCGCGCTACGGGTGGCTGATCCGCGTGCGTTTGGCATCCTTGAGCTTGACGGGGCGCGGGTGATGGGCATTTTGGAGAAGCCTAGCGATCCGCCGCCCGATGCGCTCGCCAATCCGGGGATCTATCACTTTGGTCCGGCTGCCCGCGCTGCCTTGCCTGCGATCCAGCCCTCGCCGCGTGGCGAATACGAATTGACTGACCTGATCGGGATGCTTGCCCAGCACCACGCGGTTGGGTATCACATCTGTCAAGGGCACTGGATTCCAGTTGGCACAGGCTGGGATGTCCTGATTGCGAGCCAGTTCTTGCTCGAGAAACAGCACCGCTCGGAGATTCACCCCGAAGCGCAGCTGGCCGATGATTGCCACATCACGGGCGCAGTGCAGATCGGGCGAGCCAAGATTGGCGCACGTTGCCGCATCCGTGGTCCGGTGTGGATTGGCGACGAGGTGGTGATTGGCGATGATTGTACGCTAGATCGGACGGTGCTACTGGATGGCACGACGATTGGCGCGGGCAGCCAGATCGAACACAGCGTACTCGGCTTGGGCGTAGAAGTTGGTGAACTCAACACGGTGCAGTGGAGTGTGCTAGATGATGTTGTGCGGCTGGGTACGCACGTCGTGTTGCGGGCGCGGGTGTTTCTCGACATTCAGCCCGTTGCAGATACGGCGGGCTTGCTCGATGATACGGCGATGCAGTGGCGCGGAGCCGTGATTGGGCGCGGGGTGGTGGTGGATGATGGGCAGAGTGTGGAGCCGGGCAGCGTGCTGTTCCCGCCCGAGGCCACGCCGTGATTGGGCGCGAGCGATAACGAGCAATAAGGATCAAGCATGACACAGCAAGGTATGAGCATTGAGGATTTGCAGTGGCATTGGGATGGATTCGGCAAGACGAATCCGCTCTGGGCTATTCTGACCAACCAAGAGAAACGCTGGGACGAAGCCGAATTTTTCCAGACCGGTGTAGACCATATCAAGGTGACGATGGAGCGCGTGCTTGCGCTACAGCCCAATCTGCGCCAGCATCGCTGCCTCGATTTCGGCTGCGGCGTAGGCCGCCTGACGCAGGCCCTCGCGGGCCATTTCGATTGGGCACACGGCGTTGATATTGCGCCCTCGATGGTGGCCCAAGCCCGCGCCTACAATCAATATCCCGACACCTGCTTCTATCACCTCAATAGTGCCCCGCATCTGGGCATGTTCCAGAGCGGCAAATTCGATTTCGTGCATACCGTGATTGTCCTGCAACACATTCGCCCCGATTACAGCCGCACCTACATCACCGAGATGCTACGCCTGCTTGCGCCGGGTGGGGTGTTGCTGTTCCAAATTCCAGCTGAGTACACCTCGCTACGCGACAAGTACCGCCTGCCCGATAGGGCCTTCCACGCCCGCCTGAGCCTTGACACCCCGCTCGTTACACTCCCTGCTGGAACCCAGCAAACAGTACTCGTGCGGCTGCACAATGCCAGTCCCGTGACGTGGCCGGTGATGCCGCTGGCGGTCACCTACTACGTTGGGATTGGCAACCACTGGCTCACGCCGACGGGCGAGGTGGCGGTGCTGAACGATGGGCGCACCTACCTTGCCGCGCCGCTTGCCCCCGCAGAAGAGGTGGTGTTGCCGCTCACGATTACGGCCCCGCAGCAGCCCGGCCACTACACGCTCACGGTGGATATTGTGCAAGAGGCGGTTGCGTGGGGGGCCTACCATCAATCGCCCGTGTTGCGGGTTGACGTAGATGTGTCGGCGGCCAGCCCTACGCCCGCTGCGCCCCCGCCCGCTGTCGTCCAGATCGCCGATACGCGCCCGCCCACCGAATACCTCGACGGCAAGCAGTTGCAGATGGAGATGCACGGCATTCCGCGCCAAGCCGTGCTAGAGCTGCTGGAGCAGCACGGCGGGATTGTGCTGGATGTGGAGCGCGACGATTGCGTGGGCGAAGAGTGGAGTAGCTACACCTATTATGTGACCCGCCGCTAGCCGCAGTGCCGATCCTGATCGTTAGCGATGCCTACCCGCCCGGCAGTGTCGGTGGGGCCGCGTGGAGTACATACACCCTCGCGCAGAGCCTGTATGCGGCAGGGCATCCGGTGCGGGTGGTTGTGCCGACGCGCCGCTCTACGCCCGTTGCTCCTGCTGATGCGCCGGTGCCTGTTACCTACCATCGCTACACCGCTCCGCCGATCCCTTTCGTGCAGAACTGGCTGCGCCACGAACGGCTGTGGTCGCCGCTGGCGGCCACGCTGGTGCAGGTGGCCCGCCAGATCTGGGCCGAGACGGGTACGGCCCCCGCCGAGTTGGTGATCCACGCCCAGCATGTGCAAGTCACGCCGGCGGCGGTATTGGCTGGGCAACAGCTTGGCGTGCCGGTGGTGGTCACGGTGCGCGATCACTGGGCCACGCACTACTTTGCCACCGGCTTGCACGCCAATCGCCTGCCGTATGCGCCGCGTGCGCGGGGGGCGCAACAGGCAGCCGCCCTGCTCACCGATCTGATTGGGCGCGAAGGGGCGGTGCGGGGCATGCTGGCGGCGGGGGCCCTCCCCTATATGCTGGCCCATGTGCGCCGGCGGCAGGCCTACCTTGCCCGCGCCGATGCGGTGATTGCGGTGAGTGCTTACATTGCTCGCCAGTTGCGCCCGTATGTTGCGCCGGAACGCTTGCACGTCATCCCCAATATTGCCGATCCGCAGCATACGGCGGTGGTGGCTGCGCCTGCACCAACCATGCCCGTGCCGGATCAGTTCCTCCTCTTTATCGGCAAGCTCGAAGCGAACAAGGGGGCCGGCTTGCTGCCCCAGATCATGCGTGAACTGGTTGCCCGCCACGCCGCTATGCCCGCCGCCGCCCGCCTGCCGCTGCCCCCACTGCTGATCGCGGGCACGGGCGCACTGCAACCGATGCTAGCGCGTGAATTGGCGGCAAGTGGGGTAGCAGTGCAGTTTTTGCAGTGGGTCGCGCATGATGATATTCTGCGCCTGCTGGCCCGCTGCACCGTGCTGTTGTTCCCGTCGGTGTGGGGCGAGCCGCTCAGCCGCGTGCTGCTCGAAGCGATGAGTCTGGGCACGCCGATTGTTGCGATGCCTACGGGGGGCACGCCGGAGATCATCCACGATGGATACACGGGGCGTTTGGCTGCTACCGAAGCAGGCATGGCCCAAGCAACGCTTGCGCTGCTGCAACAGCCCGCCGCCCGCACGCGGCTTGGCGATGCCGCCCGGGCCTACGCGCAGGCCCACTTCAGCGTAGCGGCGGTGTTGCCGCAGGTGGTGCGGGTGTATCAGGATACCAGTGAGCGGCGATAGGGATCAGGGGACAGCTAGGCGGTGGGGGATGCAGACATACTCACTGCTCCGCCACCTGATAGAGGTGTAGCTCGCCCGCTGCCCCTAGCAACGTCACCATTTCTGGCGCAAATGGCGGCGTGGCGTGGCTGGTATCCCACAGGACGTAGGGTGTGCCGAGCGCGGCAAGTGCCGCCTGTACCGTGTCTGGATCAGCCCCAACGAGGGTGGCGGGCAAGGGCTGGGTGCGGTGCGCGATAGCCGAGTATTTGCCAAGCGGATTGGCGGGCGCAAGTAGGGTGGCGATCTGGGTATCAGGCGGGATCGTCTCGATCAGGCGCACCATTGCCACCTGTGCGGGGGGCTGTTGCGACAGCACGGCCTGCGTACCAAGCTGCACCCCACGCGGCACAAGGGCGAGCATCAGCAAGCCCGCCAGAACTACCGCCCGCACCAGACGCGACGTGGTGGGTCCGCAGGTGCGGTGCAGGATGGTGAGCAGGAGGGCTACGGCGGCAAGGGCATACACGCCTGTGAGCGGCAGGAAGAAGCGCGGCAACAGGAAGGCCAGCGCAACACTGGCAACATACAGCCCCGTCAAGAGCAGTAGCCCGCGCTGGGGCAACCCGATCCGCCGCCAGCCGAGCAGCCCGGCGGCCATGCCCAGCACGCCTAGCCAGTTGAGCGGAAAGGCCAACAGGCGCAGCTGCACCGCCCGCCCAAATTCGCGCTGATCCTCTGCGCCCGTGCCGATGAAGGCGGCAAGGTTGCCGAGCCAGTTGGTAGCGAAGCGCACCGGATCACGCAGCACCAGTTCGGCCAGCGGGATGGTGTTGGGCACATCGCCCCAGTTGCGCCAATCGGTGTTGCCATACACCGCCAGCCAGATGTTTTTGGCTTGCTGGCTGTAGAGCGGCTGTCCAGTGGCCAGTGTGTTGACCACCAGTTGGGGAGCCGCCGCGATGAGCCAGCCCAGCCCAAACCAGCCGAGCGGTGCAAGCCACGCCTGCCACGCCTGCCATGCCCGTTCGTCCGCCTGCTGCGAGTCACGTTGGAGCCATTGCACCCAGAGCAGGTAGCCCATGCCCCAGACCAGCAGGATCAGCCCCGGATGGCGGATCAGGAAGGTTGCGCCAGCGGCTAGCCCGGCTGCCAGCAACGCAAGCGGGGGTAGGCTGGGCGGCTGGGCGGGTGGGGCGTGCGGGGTGGGGGCAGTGGCGGCAAACAGCAGCATCAGCGTGAGCGTGAATAGCGCGGCAAAGGGCATATCGCTGCCGACGTAGAGCGTGGATTGCACGAGCAACGGGCTACCACACAGGGCCAGCAGCACCAATCCGGCGGAGAGTTCCGGCGCGGTTTGGATGTGTGGGCTGTGCGGCGATGTTAGCAGCCGTCGGGCGAGCATGTATGCTGCAAAGAACAGCAGCAGGGCACTGCCCAATGCCACCACTCGCGCCGCCAGAAACGCATTGCCATGGGTGAAGGGCTGCACCAGCCAGAGCAGGGCCGGGTAGCCCAAGTGGTAGAAGCCATCGGCGCGGAACAGCTCAGATAGATCACCGGTGCGGGTGGCAAAAACACGGAAGTCGGCTTCGACGCTCGGCTCGGCGAGGGTGACGTGCTGACGGGCAGCCGTCCACATGACTACCGCCCAGCCTGCGCCTAGCCCAAGTGCCGCGAGCCGCAACAGCCATAGGGCAGTGCGGTAGGCAAGTATCTGTGGGGCATAGCGGATGAGTACTGCACCCCACACCACCGCCAGCATTGCGAGGGGTAGCCCGCGCAGTGGATAGGGGTAGAGCGGCTGCCAGCGATAGAGCAGCAGAAACAGCAGCGCATACAGTCCGAGCCACGCCCCGATAGGAACCCGCCGCAGCCACGCCCACCTATGCGGCAGTGGGGCGGAAGCGGGGGGATGGCGATGCAGCAGCAGCCCCACGCCGATGCCCAGCAGGGCGGCGATCAGCAGTTGGGCAGGATAGGGCAGCAACGGTAGGGCTGTCGTGCGGTAGGTGATGACATCCACCAGCACGCCTACCTCGCGCCCATCGGCAAGGCGGGTAGGCCCGGTGCGTAGCTCTAGCACGACATCGCTAGGTTTGAGGATGCCACTGGCGACACTCGCCCGGATGGCTACGCTGGTCGTTTGCCATGCACCGGTAAGCGGCACCACCGCGAGCAGTTCACGCCCATTCTGCCAGATTTCGAGCGTCCCAGTTGGTGCGGGCGCGTGCAGGCGCAGGGTCACGGCGGCGGGCAAGCCGATCTGGGGGAGCAGCAGCACCGAACTGGCGCGGCTCCAACGGGCAGTGCCTGTTGTGCCTGCGAGGTACGCTGGCGGCAGCGGCGGGATCACGGCATCGCCGGGCGCGGGCGGAGTCAGGGCGGGTGGTTCGGCGGGGTGAAAGCCCTGTACATACGCGGCATCAAAGCCGCCGATGTTGATCGTGTGGGTCGCGGGTAACTGGTA
>JAAUTZ010000106.1 GCA_012031225.1 Chloroflexaceae bacterium | reverse complement strand
ACCGACAGCGTGATGTAGGCATTGCTGAGCTTCTGGTACAGCACGACATCTTTCATGCGCGGCAAGCCAAACAGCTCGAACTGGTCGAGTTCATCCGCGAGCGCAGTACGATATTGCTGCTCCCGCGATGCCATGAGGGCGGGGTCGGCGGTGGGGGATGGGGGGTGAATATGGGCATCCCCACCGATATTGTATTGGTCGCGCCCGACATTCTGCCCTTGCTGGTTGAAGGTGTTCCCTGATGAATTATCGCTCATGCGCCTGCTCCTGCGTGCTTCGGTGGGTCAATGCCGTATGGGGGCTATTATACACGATGGGCAGGTGCTAGGTTTCAGGGGTGCGCCGGATTGCACCTGAAACCCACCCCCACCCACTACCACGCACGCCCCCGCCCCTCGCGCTAGGCTTCGCTGTCCAACGTGACCTCAATGCCGAGTTGTTTGAACGTTTCCCGAACATTCAATTCAATGAGGGTCGGGTCTATGCCGCCCGGATTCTGCACATCAAACTCTAGCCGGAGGCGAATCGTCGCTCCCTGCTGCCTGAGCGGAACAATCACGCCCGTCAGTACCTGCGAGATGTTGGCTGCATCAATGGATTCGCGCATCTTGATTGATAGATACCGTGGGCGGGAGATCGGCTTCTGCTCTGGGCGCACCAGTTCGATGCGGGCGAGATCGGCCTCGCTCCGCATCGGCACACTGCTCAGGTCTTGCACGAGTTGCCCATCCACTTCAACCTGTACCGCCTCTGCCGCAAAGGCCTCGTGCAGGGCCGCCTGCAACACTTCTAGCCCCGCAATCGGGCGCGGGGCACTCTCCTGCACCAATGCCTGCCAGATGTCGTTGAGCCGCCGCCGCTGTGGAGCGGTGGCGGGCCAGATGGCCTTGCTCGTGAGTCGCTCCGGCACGATGGTGCGGACGGGATCAACCTGTGGCAGGAAGTGCGCGCGGGCGTAGGCGGCCGTGGCAACCCACGTGGTTGCGGCGATCTCGACCTTGATGTGTTGGTTGTGCGGCCCGAACCGCGCCGTGTCGGCCGAGAGCGGACCCGTGCTATCGCCCACCGCATAGCCCAGCACGCTGCGCTCACAGCCCGCCGCAATGCTCCGCAGCAGCACCTCGCGCCCAGCCAGCAGCGGCACATGCGGAAACTGGATGAAGCTCTCCCACAGCCGTTGGGTGCTGACTACGTCAGTGCCAGTGGGCCAGATGCCAAAGTAATTCTCGTCCAGCAGGACGGGGTCAAGCTGGCGCAGGTAGGCTTCACGGCTTTCCAGTGCCTCAAGCGCATCATCCCAGAAGGCCTCGCCGCGGATACTCGCCCGCGCCCCCAGATCAACGCGCTGCATGCCGCCCACATCCTGCGCGGCCGGCACGACTACCGAGCGGTAGATCCGGGCGACCTCTTGCGGAAAGTTGGTTTCGGCTTCGCGTAGCATCCGCCGTAGTTCCTGCCGCTGATGGTCGGGGATGTTCAGGTTGGTGTCGTTGGCCGCATTCTGGAGGGCCAGCAACCGTCGTGCAGAACGCTCGGCAGCCGTTACCAGATCGGTGTCGGGCACTAGCACGATCAGGGCATTGCGGTGCTGGCGCGGGCGTTCGCCGTGCTTCAGCAGGAGCTGCTGCACCAGTGCGGGCAGCGTGTCGAGCCGTTCGCCAGCGGGGGCGGCTTGGTCGGGGTGCAGCAGCACAATGCCCAGCAACGGTTGATCGGGCACGTCGTCGCTGGCCCGCGGGAACAGGTAGACGCGGCTTTCGGGGGGGGGGCTGCGTTTGGCCCGCGCCTTGACGGCATCCTCAACGTGCGTGCGGGCTTGGGCCGCAGTGACACTCTCTTCTTTCTGCACCAGCACGCGGTTCAGGTTGGCGCGGTTCTCGAAGCGGTAGGTGTCGGCTTCTTCGTGCAGATACCAGAGCCGTCGGCGCAGTTCGTTGATGGTGCTGCCGATCAGCGCGGGCGGCATATCCGGGGTGAGTACGCCGAGCCGGATCTGGGCTTCGCTGGCCCCCCGCGTTTCGCCACTGCCACCACTGAACGACCACAGGAAGATCGTGGTGGCAATCCGCACGGCGGGCTGGAAGCGGGCCAATTCGCGCCCGGTGCTTTCATCAATCGCAACGGCTTTGGAGTTGCTGCCGGCCACGTCGGAGTCGAGCACGCTGGTGTAGGCCGGGTCTTGCCCAATACGCACCAGTTCGTTCCGCAGCGGCCCCGGTGCCAGATTGAAGTGCGCGGGCAGGATCAGCGGGTCGTGCTGGTTGCTGGCGAATCGCTCGGCCAGCACCAACCCCAGTATCCGCAGCACGCCCCGGGTGCGCTGGAAATCGGGCAGGGTGCCCCAGCGTTCGTAGAGAATCCGCACGACATCGGGGTGGAACGGATAGGCCCGCACCATGCGCTCGACGTAGGCTTCGTCTTGCACCTCTTGCGGCATGTCGCCGGGGATCGAGCGGTACAGCGCGACATAGGCACGGGCAACCTGCGTGGCCTGCTCGCGGCGGCGGTCTTTTTCGGCGGCATCGGTGGGCGGCTCCAGCAGGCGGCGGCGCAGCACTTCGTAGATGTCGTCGCCCTGCACGGGCGTGCGGACGGTCTGGACCCGCCCCATGATGTCGCTGACCTGTCCGGCGGCCCGGAACATTTCATACTGCATGTCACGGGCCGCTTCGCCATACAGTTCGGTCTGGCTGCCGGGGATGGTCAGCAGCAGCACGCTGCGCGGGGTCTGCGCGACAGCCTGCGTAAGCTGTTGCAGGAAGGCGATGGTCTGGTCTTTGAGGGTGGTACTGCCCACGGTGATGCCCGCCGCCGCCACGATGTAGTTGACCAGTTCGTCAATCAGGATCAGCTTGGCGGGGCCGCCTTCGAGCAGGGCACGGATCGCATCGGCACCCGGCGCAATCCGCTGCGTATCGCTGGCCTGCACCCGCGCATAGCCCGCCGCTCCGCCCAGTTGCCACGCGATCTGCCCCCACAGCGTGTAGGCGCGGGTGCCATCGGGGTAGTGCGTTGGCTCGATGGCCGACTGATCGGTGCCAAATGAGACGGCGATGGTTGTGTCGGGAATGCTGCTCAGCCCCGCTTGGCGCAGCAGTTTCTGGATTTCGGGGCGGGCGGTGAGGCTAGCGGGGTGCTGGCACAGGTGATACAGGGCGATCAGGGTGTGGGTTTTGCCACCCCCAAAGGGCGTTTCGATCTGGATGATGCGGTTGCCGGCCTGCTCCCCGGCCAGCTGGCGTAAGACATCGCTGAGCAGGCTGAGCAAGCCCTCCGAGAGGAAGGTGCCGGTGTAGAAGCGCAGCGGATCGAGATAGTCGGCGGGGGCGGTGCCGCGCACGACCTGCCCCAGATCGGCGGCAAAGATCGCTTCGTTGATCTGGCGGGCAGTGCGAATATCGCTGTGGGGCAGCATGACATGCCACCACGGCGGGAGGTGGGGGGATGGGTTCATCGGCGGGTTCCTCGCTTGTTAGATGGGTTGATCCGTTCGTCGGGGGCATCGAAGGCGGCCCCTAGCCCGTGCTGCACCTGCTGCTGCGGCGGCGGGCTACCCGGCTGGTGGCTGCGTAGCCCGTAGAGAAAGCCTTCGAGCCGCTGCTTCTCCTGATCGCCCCGTGGCAGCAGGTCAATCAAGGCCTGTGCAATCTGGCGGAGGCTCTCGATGTCGTCGCTGCTAAATTCGCCGAGATAGTCGTTCAGGGCGGCTTGGTCGCCACCGGCCCACAGCAGCTCGCAGCGGTGCAGCATGTCAATCAGCAAGGGGCGCGAGCCGTCGGCGCGGGCATCGCCGAGGTTGGGCAGGCGGGCGGCGCGTTCGCTGGCACTCAGCAGGCGCACGCTGCTGCTGCCCTCCAGCAGGTAGTCGCGGTTGATCAGGGTGTTGACATCGGCCCCCAGCGCGGTGGCCATCAAGTGGGCATCGCCAAAGGGCACCTTGGCCGCGCTGCCGCCGTTGCCGCCCGTGGGCGCGGCGGCATCATTGGCTGGCTCGGCTTCAGCTTGGCCTGCTTCGGCGGTTGGGCCGGTGCTGCCCGTCGTCCCGACCACGCTGGCCTGCCCGTCATACGTCCAACGCCACAGCACATAGAAGCGGGTCTGGTCATCTACGCTGCCGATGCCGCGCTCGTCCGCGTTGGCATCAGCGGCAAAGACGCGCCGCAAGGCATAGTCGGCTACCGTCTCTTGCACCCACTCCAGCAGCGTGCTGACGGTGACAACCTCGCCGCCGAGCGTGCGGACTTCGTCGTAGCGCGAGAAGGCCGCCGTTGCGGGCCCTATCGCCGAGATGAAGAAGTCGGCCCCGCGCAGGCCCTGCGCCCAGAATTCGTTCAGGCGCGTGTGGACGTTGCGGCGAATCTCCTCGCGCACGTTGGTTGCCCGCCCCACCCCAGCCGTGCTGTGGCGTTTGCGGCAGACCAGAAAGATGCTGGAGGCGAGTGCGGCCGTGTTCATGCCGATCATCCGGTTGGCCATTTCGGTGCTGAAGGGCCATGAGCCTTCGACCAGCAAGCCGGCCTGTAGCAGGGCCGCCACCAGTGTCTCCCACGCTGAGACGGCTTTGTGAGCATAGACGACCACACACACCCCGTCGTCTTTCAAGACGCGGGTACACTCTTTGAAGGCTGCCGCCAGTTCCGCCTCAAACCATGCTTTGGAGCGTTTGAGGGTGCCGCCTTCGGTAATCTGTTGCTCTTTGGGCGTGATCGGCGTGCTTAGCACGGTGGGGTGCAGCTGCCCAATGCTGCGCCGCAGCCAGACATAGAAGAAGTCGGAGAGTTCGGCATAGGCGATGTTGTTGTAGTAGGGCGGGTCGGTTACGATGGCATCAAAGTAGCCATCCGGGTAGGGCATCGCTGTGGCACTGCCGCGCTGCACGGTGGCTGGCTGGCTGGCAGTGGCTGCGCCGTGTTCGATGTAGCGGGTGATCCATTCAATTGCCCCATCCCAATCTCCCGTTGCGCCACTGAATGGGTTAAGCTCTACGTAGTCCCATAACATAGGCAATGCCTGACGAGCAAAGACCCCTTCTATTTTCTCACCAGCACTGTTCCAGCGTGACAGTACCGAGCATTGGTTGGCAACGCGATCCAGTGCGAGGCCCAGATAGGTTGCTACGGCGGTGGCATAGTCGGGGGGCATGCCTGCGGCACGCATGGCGGCGTGGGCTGCACGCACCAGCCGCGCAAAGGTGGCGAGGGCTAGCCCCTGCCGCGCATTAAACAGCTTGCCATACGTATCCAAGCCATAGATAACACACCACACATTTTTCACGTCATTATCCACCAGCTGCTCATCGGGCAGGGGCGGCAAGTCGCCACTGTAAGGATCATAGGCGGCTTGCAACGCGGCCAGCTGGTGCTGGGCCTGCGCGAAGGTGGCGCGGTCGGCATCGGTTACGCTGCGGTAGTGCTTGCCGCTGCGGTCGGTGGCGGCCACCACCACGCCTACCAGCTCGGAGCCGAGCCGCCCGGCTTTGCTCTCGGCTTTGATGTGTTGCTCGCTGAGGGGTGTGCCACAGGCTGGGCAGGTAGCAATGCCGCGGCGGGTGGTGCCTGCGGTCGGATCGAAGCCTAACTCTGCCGCCTTTGCCACGGGGCCAACGACCTCATAGTGCAGCGGCTGGCCCACCCCAGCGGGCACGATGCGATAGGCGACATACTTACCGGCCTTGCGCGAGAGCCACGTCTGGCGGATCAGCGGCACGGGGATCGCACAGCGCGGGTTGGGGCAGGGGATGGTGCGGGCCCACAGGTAGGCCACGGTAGTGGCGGCGGGGGTGGCATAGAGCGCACCGATCTCGGCGCGGGCCCGCTCTAGCACCCACTGCCCCCAGTGCTGCACATCCTTGGCCAGCGGCGGCCCGTACTGCTGCGGATAGACGAGCGTGGCGAGCTGGATGATATGCGCGACGGGGTTGAGATCGAGGGCGTAGGTGTCGCAGCCGAGCCGCAGGGCTTCGAGCGGGATTGCGCCGCCGCCCGCAAAAGGATCAAGCACGCGGGGCGGGGCAGCGGGGAAGGCGGCGCGGATCTGCTGGCGGGCACGGGCAATGAAGCTGCGCGTCGGCTGCCCATCCAGCCCGGCCAACCCATCGAGGCTGTTGTCCCAATTGGCAAGGTCGGCAATAAAATCCTGCTGCCGCTGGGCACTGGTGGGGTCGCTAGCGTGGGGCACGAGGGCCGCAAAGATCGCAGCGCGGCAGGCCGCCAGCGGGCGGCGGGCCCACCAGATGTGGAGCGTGCTGAGGTGGCCATGGCGGATGGACTTCTCGCGGGCACTGTGGCGCGAGATGGCCGTGAGCGGCATCTGCTCTTCAATAATGCGGCGGGTTGGCATACGCTTGGTCACTTTCTCTGGTAGTATTCGCTCGCTCACGCGGCGGGTGCGGCATCCGACCCAGCGGGCGGTGGGGCGTGGCGGGCGATCTCACTCGCACTCACGCGGATGCGCACGGTATGCTGGTGGCTATCCTTCATCATCACATGCTGCTCCGGGTTCTGGATCGTGATCAGCTCCGGCTGATCACTGGCACAATCATACACCACATACAGCCAATAGTCATCCCCAAATCGAGCCGCCTTGATTAGCTCGTTGTAGGTCAGCAGCACATCGCCACGCCCACGGCGGCCCTTAACCTCGATGTAGCGCGTTGCGCTAGGCGACGTGGAGCGCAGATCGTAGCCCAGATTATCACGCTCAACACTGGTCGGGGTGCGCCCGTGCTGCTGCTCGTAGTGCATGGCCACCTGTATGGCGATCTGCTCGACCGCAGGATCGTTGCCATCGTCGGCATCATCGGGCGGGTCAGGCAGGGGCCGGGGCAGCAGCGCACACACGCCCACCAAGCGCGGGGGATCGCTGCCGAGCGCACAGAGCCGCGCACTCTCGGCGAGGCGTTGGGCAAGACGGGCAGCGAGGTTGGTGCGGGTTTCTTGCAGGGTGCGTAGCCCGATGTTGTACTGCTCGTCAAGAGCGTGCTTGGTAACGTGATTGGAAATGGCAATATCCTGCTTCATGATCAGGTATTCCAGCGAGCGGGTGATCCACGTATCGCGGACTTCGGCTTCGTGGGCGCGGTGCTGGCGCAGATCCGCTTCAAACGGATTTAGGATCGCACTGCGGCACCACGCCTCCACGCGGGGCTGTTGGGCAACCAGCTGCTGGTAGGGCTGGAGGGTGGCGAGCGATGGGGGTTCCGGTAGGGTTGCGCCATCGAGCAGGCGCAGCGGGTCGGTATAGGTTAGGGGGCCATCAGGGGCGTGGTGGATGCCGACGAGCTGCTGCCCGGCAACCGCGCCCGTGCCATCCTTGACCTGCACATCAAAGAGCCAGAACAGCCCTTGTTCGTGGGGCGACACATGGAGACACGCGCCCTGTGTCAGCAGGCTGCCGTAGCGGTCACGCACCAGATTCAGCAGGGCTACAAAGAGCGGATGGCCCGGCGCGACAAACTCAGCGTTGGGGTACTGCTCCAGCAGGTCGCGCTTGAAGACCAGCCGGGGGTAGCTGGAGTCAAGCGTATAGCCGGCGGGGGCCGCCTGCCGGATCGGGGCGGGCACGCTCTCGATGCGCCAGACATCGGCGGCATCGTTGCGCCGCTGGATGCGGGGGGTATAGCCCAGATCGGCGGCGAGGGTGTTGAAGGCCTGCACCACAAAATCCTGAATGTATTCAGGCACAAGGCGTTGTTCGCGGGCAAGGCGATCCCGTTCGCGCAGGGCGGCGAGCGTCTCCGTATTCAGGGCATCTTTAGCCAGTGCATCCATCAGGGCCGTCTCAATCCGGCGACGTTGCTCGTTGGTGTCCACGAGATCGGTGATCGCGGCCCGGATCTCATCGAGCGACTGGCGATTGACCACCGCCTGCTGCAAAAGCTGGGCCAGTTCAGCCGCGGAGAGCAGGTCGCCAATAATATCATAGACCAGATCGTTGCCGAGATCATCGCGCATCTGGTCGAGCTTGCCGAGCAGCGTAGTCAGCACGCTGCCCTCGCGGGTATTCTCGGCCACCAGATTGAAGATCTGCACACTAAAGCGTTGCCCATAGCGATGGATGCGGCCCATGCGCTGTTCGAGGCGGTTGGGGTTCCACGGAATATCATAGTTGACCATCAGGCGGCAGAACTGGAGGTTGATACCTTCGCCAGCGGCATCGGTAGCGACAAGGATTTGGGCCCCATCGGCACGCTTGAACGCGGCCTGTGCCGCCCGCCGCTCTTCCTGCGGCATGCCGCCCACGATCTGCGTCACGGTGAAGCCCCACGCGCGGAACTGCTCGACAAGGTAGATGAGGGTGTCCTTGTTCTCGGTGAACACGAGCAGCTTTTCGTTCATCTGCCACAGGTTCTTGCCATCCACGAGTGGCTCGTGCAACGCCTGATACAGCTGTTCGAGCTTGCGTTCGCGTCCGTTGGCCACCGCTTCGTTTTCGGCTTCGGTGGCCAGTTCGCGCAGGGCTTGCACCTCCTCGATCTCCTTCTCCAGCTCGGCAATACTCTTGACGAAGAAGGCATCACCGAGGAGTTCATCCTCATCGTCCCAACGCTCCTCATCGTCGTCCCAATGTTCATCGGCATCGGCTACGAAGTCGGGTTCTTCGACCAGCGACTGGGTGTAGGCCGCAGTGAGCAGTTCGGGGTTGGCCTGTATCTCAGCGAGCTGCTGGCGCAGGCGGGCTTCGCGGCGTTCGAGCGAGGTGCGAATGGCCCGAAGGCTGGATGCCATGCGGCGTTGCAGCACGAGCAGGGCCAGCCCGACATTGCGGCGGGCCCGCTCACTGGTGAGGCGGGCCGCGCGCTGGAAGCGGTTGCTGACGTAATCGGTGACGGCTTCGTAGAGGGCTTGCTCGCTGCCCGTCAGGGTGTAGGTGAGCGTCTCGACCGAACGCGGCGGAAAGAGGGGGCGGCCATCGAAGTCGGTCAATTGCTCCTTGAGGCGGCGCAGGAAGATCGGCATCTGGCGTTGGCGCAAAATCTGCTCAAACTGCTCCGGCTGCTCAAAGAGATCGGCATCCAGCAAGGCCAGCAGCAGCCGGAAGTTTTCGGCATTGCCGCGGTGGGGGGTAGCCGTCATCAGCAGCAGGTGGTCGGTGCGCTTGCTCAGCAGCTCGCCGAGTTGGTAGGCTTGGGTCTTGTCTATTTTTTTGCCGTAGCGATAGGCGGCCAGCTTGTGGGCTTCATCCACGATGATAAGATCCCACGTCGCCCCGTCGAAGGCGTTGCGGACATCGGGGCGGCGGGCAAAATCCACCGACATAATCGCCCGCGGGTGGCTGCGCCAGAGGTCGCTACCGGATTGGGCAAGGAGTTGTTCGCGCCGAATGATCGCAAACTCGCGGTTGAACTTGAGCCGTAACTCCTCCTGCCACTGCATCGTCAGGTTGGCGGGCGCGATGACGAGGATGCGCTCCAGTGCGCCGCGCTGCTCCAATTCGCGCAGCAGCAAGCCGGCCATGATGGTTTTGCCGGCACCGGGGTCATCGGCCAGCAGGAAGCGGATGCGCGGCGACTTGAGCATATAGTTGTAGACGGCATCAATCTGGTGCGGCAGCGGATCAACCTGCGACACCCCCACCGCAAACTGGGGATCATACTGCGCGGCGGCACGGATGCGTTCCGCCAGCAGCGCAAGGCGGAAGCGGGGGCCATCCTCCGCAAAGGTGATGCGCCGCACCGTGATCTCCGCGGGCGTGAAGGTGCGCTCGTAGTATTTCGTGGTGTCCAGCCCAACGGCCTCGATCTCGAAGTGGGTCCCATTCCACGCAACGCTTTTGACCCGCGCCGGCTCCGGGAGTTGCGGGCTGGTGATAGTATCGCCCGGCTGAATGATAACTGGTGGTTCAGAGACCATGTGTTGTATCCCTCATACAATACAGACAAAAACCAAATTATTGTCCACAAGACAGTTGCTCACACGAGTATAGCAGACAATCCCCTCCAAAGAGGCGTGCGCCAATCGTACCTGCGTGGGTTTAGCGATGCCGCGCAGGTGCCGGGCGCATCGTTGCCGTCCGCGATGATAGACAGGCATGGATAGGCCATGGATCACCCAGCCGATCAAAGGAGACGTTCGAGCCACAGCTCCACGAAAAGAAGAAGACATCCGCTTTGCAGCGTGGGCAGCGCGTGCGCCACGTGCGTGCGTGACACCAGACCCCGTGTGTTGCTTGCATCATGCACTCCTCTGGTACTCCTTCAGTGATGCCATCGTCCCGCTGTAGTTTCGCTCCTGTATGCAGGATACCAGATCGGCTCGGCGCAAATACGCCCACGGGGAAATTCCCTCTTGCGGTGTGCCACTCCCCCATCTGCTGCCAGCGCGTGTGCTATAATGCGGGCAGTGCGAATCAGTCTATCCGTGGGGAGACCGCAATGGCACCCAACCCCGTTCCCACCGTAACCATCACCAGCGATGGTGCCGCAATTGACAACCCCGGACCCGGCGGGTGGGCGGCACTGCTCGAATATGGTGCCCACGAACGCCTGCTCGTGGGGGAATACCCGCAGCGTACCACCAATAACCAGATGGAACTACAGGCCGTTATCGCCTCGCTCGAAGCCCTCAAGAAGCCCTGCCACATTATCCTGCGGGCCGACTCGGAGTATGTGCTCAACGGCATCCGGAGTCTGCTCGATGGCAAGCCACTCCCCAAGAAGAACCGCGAGTGGTGGCAACGCCTTGCCGATGCACTGGCACGCCACCCACACACGCTGGACTTGACGTGGGTGCGGGGGCATGCTGGCGACCTACGGAATGAGCGCGTGGATAAGGAAGCCACCGCTGCCGCCCATCGGGCACGCCAAGCCATGCCTGCGGAAGAACCGAAGACCCGGCATGTTGATGATGACCTGTCCGGCGGGCAGTGGGTGCTTGCCCTCTGCTCCCCCGCGCATGATCGTCCCGTGCAATGGGTACTTATCACCCCGACCGGACGTATTACGGGCGAGGTGGTACCAGAGATCGGCCCGAACGTTGCGCTCTATCAAGCATATGTTGCTGGCTTGAAGGCAGCGGTAGTACAGGTGCATCGTGTGCCACCACACCTGCTCATTTGCACTAATCTCTCGTTGCTCGTCAAGCAGCAGCAGGGGGAATGGAAAATCAAAGACCCGCACATCCGGGAGTATCATCTTGATGCCATTGGCTTGCGCCAGTCCTTCGCATCGGTCACGTTCGAGTATGCCGAAACCAGCGTCGTGCTGCGCTACTTCGAGGTGGTGCTATGACCAGTGGTGACATCCCCATTTCCCGCGAGCAGGTTGCCGCTTGGCTCAAGCAACCGTGGTCATTTCAACCACGGTTGATCCCAGCACCTCATCCCGCGCAATACGCTGGCGCTGCCCTTCCCAATCTACGCCCAGCACGTCACACACTGGACGCACGGGCACGAGCACCCGCACAACACCATCCATCCGCACCAGCACGGCAAGGATGGTATCATCATAAAACTCGACCCACCGCTCCTCAAGCACTTCGATCTGTGGCTTGTCGCTCATTGTGTTGGCTCCCTCCTAGCTATCAGCATGACCGCTTGCCCCACCCGCCACCGAGCCACGCCACTGCTCCAGAAACGCCAGCACCGCGTCGTACTGCTCAATCCGAATCAGCTTGTAGCTGCTCACCCCGAACCGCCGGTACAGCTCACCAAAGATGCCCTGATAGTGGTTCTTGCTGCGGTCTTGCTCGCCGAGCAGATCCGCGAGGGCCTTGACCAGCTGGGCAATGTGCGAAGCCTGCTCGTCGGTGATATAAGCGTGCGGGTGCAGTTTGTCCTCGACGCTGCCCAGCCTGATCTGGATGTCCGCGACATGCTCCTGCAAATCGCTCACATCACGTTGCATCACTTTCACGATCTGCCCCGCTTTATTGATGCGCTGCGTCAGCTGTTCTTGCTGCCGGAGAAACTCGATCT
>JAAUTZ010000105.1 GCA_012031225.1 Chloroflexaceae bacterium | reverse complement strand
CACGGGTTGAAGGTGTGATCGGTCCACTCGATTGGAGAGAATTCAGCCATACTACGTTAGTTCTACTTTCCGTACCCACACGATACCATATCACAGCAGATTGTCAAGCCTCAGTGCTGTAGGATGTGTTGTAAGCTACGGATTGCCTCTCGCTGGACTGCATACGTCTGTTGCAGCAATTCTGCCTCGCGCTCCTGCATAAAGATACTCAAATAGTCCTGAACCCATCAGCCGATCCCTGCCAATGAAATTGGTGAAGCGGTGCAATCCCACTATCCATTCTCAAAGTAATCCAGATCAGGTTTCTTAATCACGAACGTCTCTGCGGGGGTAACCCCTACGTCGTAATCCACCATAAACGCTGCTAACTCCTCACCGTCAATCAAGATGATCTTCTGCGTAATCTTTTCGACATAATCGCGGGCCAGTTGAGAGAATTTCGAGGTCGTGATAAATACGCCCTTCTGGGCTTGCTGTCCTACCAATGCCCCAACAAAGCCTTGCACCTCTGGGCGACCCACAGGCTTCTCCCAGCGTTTCGCTTGAATATAGATCACATCCAATCCCAACCGATCTTCCTTGATTGTCCCATCAATCCCTTCATCGCCGCTGCGCCCCAAGCGGGTTGCAGCATCGGCGCGTGTACCACCATAGCCCATTGCCACCAGTACATCAATCACTAGCCGTTCAAAGAATTCGGGCGAGCACTGCTTGACCCGCTCTAGCAAATCGCGTTCCAATGTTTGACGCAGTGTATGGTAAGCACTCTGGAGCATTTCATCAGGGGTTAATTCAGGCGTACTAATTGCATCATCTATCGGCGTAGCTAATCCGTCGTGGATCTCCGCAGGCTGGCTATCGTTGCGCGTGCGAAACTCCCGAAACTCAGGGTACTTCATCAATAATTGCATATTAATTGCAGATGGCTGGGTTGCTAGCAAATCCAATCCGCGCTGCGTGATGCGGTATCGTCCCCGTCCGGTAGTTTCAATCACACCAGCTTTCGAGAGATGTGTTTTACTCCATCCGACGCGATTGTCGAATTGTGATTGCTTGCCACTTCGCAGCATCACACGCCTTTCATTTTCGGTGAGATGAAAGTGCTTTGCCAAAGCCTCAATGACATTACTATGTACATGTTCTTGTTGATCCTGAAGGATGTGCATCAACGGCAGCATAATGTCCTGAAATCCCGGAATAGCCACAGGCTTTACTCCTCCTTGCGTTTAGCGTATACGGTGATGTTTTGGGTATTATAATACGCTCACTCCTCCCGCACCGCAATTATGCCACACACTGCCCAGTGCAACAGAATAGAAGATCGCGGTCGGGTATTGGGTGGTAGGTGTCGGGGGCAGGAGTGGGGGTAGCTCTAGCGGCTCCGCGTCAGCGAGCGGTGACAAGCAGCATCAACGGCAGCGGCACATACGCATCGGCTTTGGTGGTTACGCCATCGGTGCGGATGCAGAAGCCCGTGGATGAGCCACCATCCAGATTGACCGCCGCGTCCAGTTCGAGATCACTGAGGTGCAGCCACATGGCCAATTCGGGCAAGGTGAAGCCGCTTGTAGGAGCCACAATAAACAGCACCCGTCCGGCGGTATCCATTGCCAATGCGCTGCGGCGGGCCCGCTCCTGATCGGTGGAGGTGGTGTAGGCTACCGACCCGCCTTTGATTAGCATAGGCCAGCCCTGCATCGCTTCGAGCAACGGTTCTTCAGGGGCATAGGGCTGATCGGCCAGATGCCGCAAGGATAGCACCCCGCCCACATCTAGCGCAAACATCCCCCCCTGCCCTTCGTAGCTACTGCCACTGGCAACGCCCTGCTGGATTACCAGTGCTGTGCTTTGGTAGGCTTGGTCGAAGAAGCCGCCATTGATCGCTGCCAATACGTCCGGCTGCCCGCACCAATCCGCAAGCCAGCGCGGAGCTTGGGGCACGTAGCCCACCTGAAACAGCACCTGCGCCGGATCAAAGCGCATCAGATTGAGCGGCACAAGCACCCCGTTCAGGCTGGTCGTGATCGCCCGATACTCAATCCCAGCCGCCGCCGCGATCCAGCCCGTATCTGTCGGGCCGCGCACGGTAGGATCTGGGGCAGGCGCAGGCGGACGATCAGGGATCGGAGCCGCCCCACTCACTGGCGGCGGCACAGTCACGGCGGGGGGAGCAGCAGGCGGAGGCAGCTCAGGCAATGTCTGCCCTACACCACACGCACCAAGCAAGAGGGTAAAACACATCAGCCACGCACCCGCAGCGAGCCAGCTATGGTTCCAATTTATTACCCAATTGTGCATACGTCGAACGATAGTAAAGCAGGGGTTCCCCGCTATGGATGTGCGCTTCAAGCACTTCACCTATGAAAATCGTGTGATCGCCGCCAGCATACTGCTCAACGATCTGGCATTCTAGATTGACCAAACAGCCGTGCAGCAACGGTAAGCCGCGCTCCGAGAGCAGGTAGGTATCGGGCACAAATCGTTCGACACCGCGCACTGCAAAGCGTTGCGAGACGTGGGCTTGGGTATCCCTCAAGATGTTGACTGCAAACCTGCCCGCTTTCATTATGACGCTGTGGCTCTCGTTGTAGTTGCCAATGCTGATCAGCACGAGCGTTGGCTTGAGCGAGAGCGAGGTAAACGAACTCACTGTCAAGCCCGCGAGCTGCCCCTCAAAGGCCGTCGTCACGACTGTCACGCCAGAAGCAAAGCGGCTCATGGCTTGCCGAAATAGCCGCTCATCAATCACGCTGAGACTCCGTTTCTAGGATCGGTTCTATCGGATGCGGGTGGGCGGGAGACATTGGTGTGGCGGCACCACGCCGCCCGCGCCGTACCTGAATAGCGATGTGGATGCGTTCACCCGTGAGCCACTCCTCGCGGCTGGCTTCATCCGTGATCAGCACCTGCGGCACGGCCAAGCGTTGCCGATCCGCACTCACCGCCACCATATTAAAATAGCCGGTGGTGCAGAGGCGCCGGCGACCTTCGAGCGGGTTCTCGCCATAGATATGCACCCGCACTACCAGCGACGAATGCCCAGCGTAGATCACCCGTGCAAGGGCTTCGATAATCTCGCCTTCGTGGACGGGCGTGCGGAAGTCAATATGCTCAGAGGATGCGGTGACAATCGGCAGGCGGCAGAAGCGTAGCGCAGCAATGGCAGCGGCTTTATCCATAAATGCCATCGCATCGCCCCCAAACATCGTGCGGTAGGAATTGGTCTGGTGGGGCAGAACAATATCCGCCATCGTAATTTCTGGGGCAACCAGCGTGGGGCGTTCCGGCAAATCGTTCATCTTCACAATGCTTATGATCCTTCATCGTAAGGGCAATGTGTCGCCCTACATAGTATTGTAAGCGGTTCTGCCAGAGAGTGCAAGGCATGGCCCCCCGTGTGGCGGCTCGCTCCATCCCCCTGACACTCGCCCCTGCGCGTGTCACCCCGAAACTTGTTACCTATGGTATACTCTCACTGGTATGGCGCAGGCGGCTGTTACCCCGCGCCTGAGTGGGCCACATTGAACGATGGAAATGAGTGTGTGCTATGCCAAATACCATAGACCTGCGTAGCGATACCGTCACGCTGCCCAGCCCAGTCATGCGTGAGGCGATGTTTACCGCCGAGCTGGGCGACGATGTGTATGGCGAAGACCCAACGATCAACCGCCTGCAAGCACAGGCAGCGGCACTGGTGGGCAAAGAAGCCGCGTTGCTCGTGCCTAGCGGCACGATGGGCAACCTCTCCGCCCTGCTCGCGCATTGCCAGCGTGGGCAGCAAGTGCTGCTCGGCTCGGAGTGCCACATCTACCACTACGAAGGTGGCGGCGCATCGGCATTGGGTGGGCTAGCCTACTGCGTAATCCCTAATCTCCCCGACGGCACGCTCGATCCTGAGAGCTTGCACAAAGCCCTCGACCATGATCACTACGATCCGCACCTTGCGATGCCCGGCGTGTTGTGCCTCGAAAACACCCACAATCGCTGCGGCGGGCGGATATTGCCCCCCGCATACATGGCAGAGATCTATGCCCTCGCGCAGCAGCGCGGCTTGCCTGTGCATCTCGATGGGGCGCGAATGTTTAACGCGGCGGTTGCGCTCGATGTAGACATCCACGCGATCACGCAGCATGTAGACACCGTGCAGTTCTGTCTCTCAAAGGGCCTTGCCGCACCCGTCGGCTCAATCCTTGCGGGCAGCCACGCGTTCATCACCCGCGCCCACCGCATCCGCAAGATGCTTGGAGGCGGGATGCGCCAAGCCGGTATCATTGCGGCGGCAGGAATTGTCGCGCTCGACACGATGATCGCCCGCCTGCACGATGACCACCGCAATGCGGCGATGCTGGCTGAAGGCTTAGCGACGATCCCCTCCATCCAGCTTGACCCAACCAGTGTTGAAACCAACATCGTCATCTTTACCCTGCATCCCGACACACCCCACACCGCCGCCGAGCTAGTCTCCGCGCTGCACCGCGAGGGGGTGCTGATGGGTGAATTGGGGCGTGGGCGGATCCGCGCCGTGACGCACTACGGGATTGAGCCAGAACATATTCAAGCGACGCTGAGTGCCGTGCGGCGTGTGATCGCCTAGCTGGAAGAAAGTATTCAATAATCCATGAAGATTCTGGTTACGGGTGGGGCGGGCTACATTGGCAGCATCACCACCGCCGAACTGATTGCCGCCGGACATACGGTGGTCGTATTTGATAATCTTGCACAAGGGCACGCCGCGGCGGTACATCCTGCGGCAACACTGGTGCAGGGCAGTCTGCTCGATCAAGCAGCTGTGGCTGCGCTCTTCGCGGCGCACCCCGCTTGCGATGGCATTATGCACTTCGCATCGCACACGCTCGTCGGTGAGAGTGTGCAGAAGCCCTTGATGTACTTTCACGATAATCTGCTGGCGGTGATGCACCTGCTCGAACAAGCGGTGGCGCATGGCGTGCAGCGGTTCATCCTCTCCTCGACGGCGAACCTGTTCGATCAGCCGGAGCAGATCCCAATCCCCGAAACGGCAGCGATCCGGCCCGGCTCGCCCTACGGCGAATCGAAGTATATGCTTGAGCGCATGCTGTTCTGGATGGACAAAATCTATGGCTTGCGTTCCGTCTGTCTGCGCTACTTCAATGCGGCGGGGGGCACCCCCGAACGCGGCGAAGACCACGCCCCCGAAACGCACCTGATCCCGTTGGTGCTACAGGTTGCTCTGGGGCAACGTGAGGCAATCACTGTCTTTGGCAACGATTACCCCACCCCCGATGGGACGTGCATTCGGGATTATATCCATGTGGTTGATCTGGCACAGGCCCATATTCTGGCGATGGAGCATCTGGATCGGATTGGCACGCGCCAATTTAATGTCGGGAGCGGGCGCGGCTTCAGTGTGCTAGAAGTGATCCAGATGGTTGAGCGCGTGACAGGTAAACCGATCCCGTATACACTGGGGGCACGCCGTATGGGTGATCCCCCGATCTTGGTGGCTGCATCCGATCAATTGCAACAGGAGCTAAACTGGCAACCACGGCACAGCGATCTAGAACAGATTGTAGCCAGTGCGTGGGATTGGCACCAACGCAACCCACATGGGTATCGTGGGTAGTGCCGGGCAATAGCGTGAAGGTAGAGGATGTTGATCTGCCAGAGAGTCATTCACCGCTAGGTGCGGGCCAATTAGATGGCAACCCTAGCGGTGATACAGACAAGGTATCATTTATTCCGGCAGATCAACGACTCAGTAGCGGCGGCGCACCGTGTGCTGCTTCCCGTCGCGCAATCGGATCGGCAGGCGGGCTTGTTCAGGCTGGTTCAACGTCACCAGCGTATACAGCGTGATAGCGATTGTGAGGATCACGAGAAGGGTAAGAATTACTGCCACATACATCATAGCCGGGTTCCTTTCAGTCGTCGGTGCTCACAGGGAGCATTGCGGTTCTTATTATTATAACGGTTTTTTGTTCGTTCGTCTAGCCACGTTGGGAACTTTTCCGGTTGAGAATTTGTCTCATGATGAGCCTGCCCCACCGGATGAGCGCAGGCACAGTACCCGCCAGCAGCACTGTTCGCACATCGTGATATTGTGATAGGGAGGAATAAACCTTGATAACTCGTTATTGGAAACGCATTGCCGTGATTGTTCTGCTCAGTTTCGGATTGTTGACGGCGTGCGGTGCGCCCACGCCCCAGCCTACGGTTCCAGCCCAGCCGCCAAGCCAGCCGGGAACAGCCTACCCCTACCCCGAAGCCTACCCGTCTGGGTATCCCAATCCGTAGGCTCCAAGCCACACCTGCTTACGGGCGAAGCCATGCCAGTGGCGTGACTTCGCCCGTGAGCGTCCTTACAGCAGCACCAGCACCTGCGCCAGATCACGGCGGTAGGGTTCGCTGAGCAAGCGGCTCCAGCGGCGCGGGAACTCCTCTAGTAGACCTGCCTGTGCCGATTGACGGTAGCCCTGATAGCTGGCAACATCCGTGTGCAGCGTGCCATGCTGGGCTTCAAGGGCGGCAATGTAGTGCGTGGCAACCGCAATATCCTGCAAGCTACCGAGATACTCCTGCGTTGCCACCAGCGGCTTCAGCACCCGCTCGACTGGGGTTGCCATGTCGTTCACATCGCCGAACATCTCCAGCACATAGCGCAGCCGTTTGCCTGCAATGCGGGTCTCGTGCAGCGTCTCGATCTGTGGCTCCAGTGCAGTCTCCAAATCAATGCGCTCTTCGTAAGCCCGTAGCCCCTCGTAGTGCTGCCAAATGATGCTGCCTGCGGCATCCCGCACCCGCACCGCCGGCTGCCAGCCTTCACCCGGATCCGTCATAAAGGTGGCAAAGTCGTGCTTGAAGCGGGCGTGCCGCTCCGAGTCGAGATACGCTAGGGCGCGGGCATAGGCGGCATCGCGGTCGGTATGCAGCGCATCCAGCAGCATGCCCAGCTCAGGTGCGGCAGGCTCCGGCCGATTGGTCGCATAATCCTGCACCGCTTCGAGAAACACATCGGCATCCCGCACCGGTGCAAGGGCCCGCGCTAGCTGTTGCAGCTCGCGGCGGAAGTAACGCACCTCGCGTTCGGGTGCAACAATGCGAATGATCTGCAAGATGGCTCGCAGGCGGCGCGTAGCAACCCGCATCTGATGGATCGGCTCGACGCTATCATCCGAGCGCACGCCACGCTCCTCTTGCAGCATTTGGCGGAAGTAGCTCCGCAGCAAGCGTCGCCCCATCACTGCTAGCCCATCGCTCGCGGCCACACTCACACGGTAGCCGCCGACATCCTCGCGGGCTAGGGCGTGGCTGCTTTCGTCTGGCTCTGGCGTGGCTTCCGGCGCGGGGGGCATATCTGCATGTTCAAGCGCAACAATCTGCATCTTGCCAAATCCCACGTCCTGCCACAGATCAGCTTTTTTGGCAGCGCGGCGGGCGTTCTCTTCGGCCCCTGCCCCACTGATATACAGCGTGCTGCGCTGATCGTCGCTGTCGCCCTCCCAATCCGCGATCTGCGTCATCTGGTTCTGGCTATAGTCTAGCCCATCTGCGATGCGGAGCAGCGCGGCAAGGCGCAGCACAAGCACCTGATTGCGCCGCCCTAGCCGCAGGAATGCCGGTTCCAGATCAGGGCGCACCTTCTTGCGGTGGAACATGATCAGGCAGGCCACCACCGCCCGCTCAGCATCGCGCAGGCCGGCCAATGGCTCATCCAACACAATATCCCGCCCGACAACGTGGTGCAAGGGCTGGCTGATGTGCAAGCCAACATTGTGCAGCAGTGCGCCCGTTTCGAGCAGGCGCGGGCCCGCGGCGGGAGTTGGTGCAGGGCGTGCGTGCGGTCAAACAGATCCAACGCAAGCTGTGCGACGTGGTGGGCGTGCGCCTGATCAACATCGTAGTGCGTCAATAGTTCGGATAACTCTTTTGTCAAGCTGATTTCCTTCCTTTCATGTGGGTAACTTGATGTGAGATTGAATCGGTGCCGTGTGTATCGCGTGGGTTGTACCAGCGCGATACAGGGGCTGCTTAACGCGGCGTAGGCGTAGGCGTAGGCGATGGATGCGTGGGGGCAGGCTGGGCGGACCGCGCAAGCAAAGCCACGCCACGCGCCAGCTTCGAGCGTGGCTCCGGCTGGAGCGGCAGATGCGCCACCAGTGCCGCGATCAGCGCATCGAGATCGGCGCGGCTACCGTCGGGCAACAGCTCGATCTCTAGCTCATCAAATGGCTCATGCAGATCACCAGCATGGATCGTGCCGTGATCGAGGCTGATCTCAGCCACGCGCTGCTGCTCGTGCCAAGCGTAGATGTGTTGCCGTTCGGTGCTGATCCGCAACAGCTCAAGCAGCGGTGCATCGCCGAGCAGAGCCAGTGCGTGCGTGCGGGCCGGGCTAGCGGGCCATGTACGCGGGTCGGGCAGCGTCGCCTCAACCTCATACTCCACCCGCTCGGAGATGCCCGCGACGGTGCTACTGCTATCGCCCTTCAGGGTGGCAATGCTCCGCGCCCCAATCCGGCGTATCCGTAGCCCGTAGCGGTGCTGTTGCAGCCGCCCATCAGCCGTATCGTAATACATATTGTGCTGGAGTTCAGGGGCGGCGGCTGGCTCCAAGTGATAGCCGCCAAGCTGGGGCAGATGCAGCAATACCTGCCCTTGCGCCTGTGTCTCCAACCGATATTTCGCTTCTAATTCCGTTCCCACTGCGTTGCTCCCCGTGCCGCATCACATCAGAGCGGGCAACTTGTACGACAAGCATGTAGATTGTCAAGATATAGCCTTGTATTATAGCACGGATTAATAGGAATTACAAGTGGTTATTTGCGGATGTGTGTGGGGGTGACATCGCGAGCCAGCACGCGCCTACCTAAAACTCGGCAAACTCTGGTACAATACTCTAGCGTTTCCCTTTGATGTGGAAAGCTAACCCTATCCCGTGCGGATTATCTAGATTATCTGGACTGTCTGAATGGTAGCTTGCGCTGAGTACATTGGTTGGCGGGCATAGGAGGCAGAGGAGCATGTTCGATCAGGCTGAAGCCTATCTGCTGTTTCGGGTCGCCGATGAGCAATATGCGCTGCCTAGTGGCAGTGTCCACGAGATTGTGCGCTGGCGGGCGGCGGTGCCGGTGCCGGGCACACCGACCATGCTGCCCGGTATTCTTGTGCAGCGCGGCGTAGTCTATACCGTCGTAGATACGCGCCTGCTGTTTGGCTTCGCAACAACGGCTCCAGAACGAGCGACCCGCTACGTGTTATTCCACGAAGATGAACACCGGCTCGCCTTGTTGGTGGATACGGTGCTTGATCTGATTGCCCTTGATCTGACCCTCAGCGAAGCCATACCCGCCACCTTGCCTGTGGCGCGGGCCCGCCTGCTACGCGGGGTGGTGCGCCACACCGATCTGCTGGTTGCGCTGATCGAGCCGCCCGAACTGCTCGCGGCATTATATGCGGAGGTGTAGCCACATGATGAGCGCAACAGAGCCGCACATACTGGCTGGCAATATCCTGCGGATCTGGCTTGGCCCACAGATCTTCCTTGCCAATCACACCCACGTCGCCCAGTTGCTGCCTGTGGCTCACCTGCGCGACATGCCCGATGAACGGGGGCAACCGATGCAGCAGATCGGGCTGGCGGATCTGTTGCAGCACGCCCCAGTTCCCACCCATCATGCCCTCCTCATTGCCACCCGCCGCCGCACGGTGGCATTGCTCGTGACAGCGGTAGATCTGTGGGCACAGCCCAGCGACGTTGCGCCAGTGATCCAGCCCCTGCCGCCCGTGCTGCGCCATGCCTTGACGCATGCATGGATCACCGGAATATTGATTGCAGATGGGCAACCCCTCCAGTTGCTCAATCTGCGTCAGATCGCGCAGGATGCCCTGAAGCAGGCAGCGCAGGGTGAACGTGAACAACGTGGGCAACCGATAAACCGATCCGATGATCTAGTAAGTCGGAACTGATAAAAAACAAGGAACACACACTATGGATGTTCTACGCGGTGAGTCGCGCAATGCATATACCGAGAACCTATCTGCTAGCGAGACAGGCTATGATCGGACCACGCTCTTTAACCTGATTCTTGCGACGACAGCGGGTGGGGCCGGGGTTGCCATCTTGTCGCTGCTGCTCCTCATGATCACCGGCTTGATTGCACCAAGCACAGCCATCGGCATTATGGCCAGCGCGACAGTAAGCATCATTAGCTCAGGCATCTGCTATGCCCTAGGGCGGCAGGGGCGGATCGAATGGGCCGTGCAGCTGTACGGAATTGCGCTGGTATTCGTCGTGTTTTCGGCGATGTTCTTGTATGGCGGTGCGCTAAGTCCATTGGTCGTTGCCAGTGCCATTCCCCTTACCGTAGTCGGGCTACTGGCCACACGGCGCACCGTGTGGGTGATCGGCAGCATCATTGTGGGCACGTATCTCGCATTGGCGATATTGCAGAATGTGTACCCCGCGCAGATCCCCGTGCAACCGCTCAGCAGTGGCGCAGAGTGGTTCACACTCATGGTTGTTGCCATATCAGTGGGAATCATTGGGCTAGTCACATCGTCGGTGCAAGCGAGCCTGCACGCGGCCCTGCAAGAATCACAGGACCGCGCCGAGAAGATCTTCACCGATACCGAACGCCTGCTCGAAAAGAGTATGCAGCAGATCGAGCTAGGCAGCGAACTCTCCGCCGCCGCCGCCGAATTGCAAGCCACCTCGCAGCAGCAGGCCAGCGGCTCGACCGAGCAGGCCAGTGCCGTCTCGCAAGTCACCACCACCGTCGAGGAGCTGGGCACAACCGCCCGCCAGATTGCCCAATCTGCCGATCACGTCGCCCAAGCCGCCCAGCAAACGCTGGAGTACCTGAGCGATGGACAGCAGGCGGTGGATGAGAGCATCCAAGCGATGGAGCGGATTCGCGTGCGTATGCAGGACATATCGGTGCGGGTGCTCGGCTTGGGCGAACGCTCGCAGCAGATCGGCGAGATCATTGACCTAATTGATGATATTTCCGATGAGACCCACCTGCTCGCGCTGAATGCCGCCATCGAAGCCGCAGGCGCAGGCGAGCACGGGCGACGCTTTAGTGTGGTGGCCGCCGAAGTCAAGAACCTTGCCAATCGCACCCTGCAAGCGGCCAAAGAGGTGAAAGATGTGATCGCCGAGATCCGCCAAGCCACCAATGCGGCTGTGCTTGCGGCGGAGGAAGGTGGCAAGGAAGTGGAGAAAGGCTCGGAGTTGACCTACCGCGCCGGGCAGGTGATGGATACGATCCTGATGATGGCCGAGCGCACCGCCCAGAGCGGAGCCGAGATCGGCATGGCTACCGCGCAGCAACAGAGCGCGAGTGAGCAGGTGGTGGAAGCCATGCGCGAGATTGCCGAAGTGGCCCGCCAAACAGCCGCCGGCGCACGCCAAATGGCCGATTCGGCGGCGATGCTCTCGGCCATTGCGGATCGGCTGCACGGCGTAGCGCAGGGCTAGCGACTACAGACTAGGGGCAGGCAATGGACGGTCTTGACCTCTCCAGTTTCTACAACCAATTCCGCGATGAGACCAGCGAGAACATCCGCATTCTCAGCGATGGCTTGCTCGCCCTCGAACGGGCTGCGCCGGATACCCCCGAAGCCCGCGAGCAGATCAATAGCATCTTTCGGGCGGTGCATACGATCAAAGGCTCGGCGCGGATGCTCGGCTTCGCCGAGATCGGGCAACTCGCGCACAGCATGGAGCATCAGCTAGGTGCTGTGCGTGAGGGGCGGCTCACGCTCACGCCTGAGCTGACGAGCCTGTTGCTGCAAAGCGGCGATGCGATCCAAGCCCTTACCAGTGATGCTGTCGCAGAGCGTGCGCCGAGTGTTGATCCAGCCCCCTTAATCGCGCAGTTGGACGCGCGGCTAGCTCCACACCCACACCCGCCGCGCCCACCCGCACCCGCCGCGCCACCCGCACCTGCCGCGCCACC
>JAAUTZ010000024.1 GCA_012031225.1 Chloroflexaceae bacterium | reverse complement strand
GGCGTTTGATACGCGGGAAGTTCTCCACATACTTGCCCTCGACCGAGAAGCCCACCCCGCAGCCACTCATCGAGATAATCAGGGCTTCCACGAATGAGTCAATACTCTCGACGGGCTGGTAGCTACAGTTGCCCGTTAATACGCCATCAGCAAGGGTAAAGGTATGTGTTTCAGGGACCGTAGCACAGTAGACTTCTTCCGTTCGTTCCGTCCCTGCAATGATCCCCAAAAACTTCCAGTTGCGATCCGTGGCCGCCTGCCGGTAGTTCCGCAGGTGTTTGGTGAGCAGCAAATCATCCGCACTGATAGACTGACGGCGAATCTCCAGATTACGTGTTTGCTTCTGCCGCACCCCAAAGTTGGTTGTTTCTGGGAGCATAACATGGTAACCAAAGTCAAAGCCCACCGTTGGACCAACACGGCGCAACCACGCCTCGCCCTGATCGTCTGTCGCAAAGAACATCTGCCCGATCTTCGAGACATAGCCATCAGCAGCAAACCACCCACGGATGAAGCCGACCAGATAATCCGGTGTTTCTGTCTCGGTCGGCAACTCCTTAAGCGCGTGCGTCTTGGCAAAGGCATCGAACATATAGACTACGGGATCGCCTCCGTAGGTTGGCGGATAGCTCACATTGTAGCCAGCAAAGTACGAGAGCAACTCACGGCTGTCACCACACAACCGAATGACGTACCCAAGACTCCGCTCCTGCGTGAAAATTCGGGTACCATCGCCATAAATGATGCCGTGCATCAGCCCGAGCCGATAATCAATCGAGTCAGTATCAACCGTGCGCGGAGCCAGCATATAGGGAAGCTCGTCGCCGGGTTGCAATTCCTGCGTGGTTACGCGAGTGCCATCTGCCAGCACCCAGTTGTGGTTCATCGTCACGCGCAAGCGTTTGCGCGTCTTAAAGCGACCTAGTTCGATCTCAACCGTCTCCTGCGGGCCAAAGCAACGCACCTCGGCATCCGTCCACTCGCGCTCTTGATTCAGCACGACAACCGATCCTACGGCATCGCGCAGGGCAATCACGCCCTGATCACGGGTGAGGAACTTTTCATCACCACTGAGACAATTATAGATCGTGATGTTGTTGCGCCGCGCAGCCGGACCCGCCATTGCCAGCAGGCGCATCGAGGGCATCGCGTGGAGATTCAGGATGCTCTGGCGCAGGCGTTCGTAGGTGGCCGCGGGCAGGCGCGATCCAGCCAGTTCGTACAGGAAATCCACCGCTCGATTGACCGTTTCGAGCCACGTTTCACGCCGCCCTAGATCATAGTTGAAGCGCGAATACTTGTCGAAGAACTGAAACTTCTGGAGCGGGGTCGGGAAATACTGATCCGACTCCTCAAAGGCCCGGCGCACCTCATCCGGCACCGGGCGCACTTCGCGCTTGCGGGCGTGTTCGGCGCGGTAGAGGATGTAGCTTTTGGCGGCTTCAAATTCGCCCGCCGCTTGCAATACCATCTCAACCACATCCTGCACACCCTCGACCGTCGGATGCTCGCCGTTGGTTTGCGCCGCAATGATATTCACAACGCGGTGCGCGAGTTCATCAATCGGGGTACGCGGGGTGCGCCCTAGCCCGCCAAAGCAGCGCGTCAAGGCATTTTCAATGCGGCTGATGTCAAACGGCACGACGCGCCCATCACGCTTGACAATCAGTTCGGGGATCTTGATCCCAGCCAGATCGAGTTCAGCATGATAGCCATTGCTATGGCTGTTGCTCGCTCCATTGCGGCTAATCAAGGGGGAAACCGGTTCTACACTCACACGACGCTCCTTGTAGTCCAATGCGTTGGCGAAAGTACAAAAGATGAAGGCTCCCGACGGGAACCTAAACAGTGTCAAATATAAATGACATAATGCAATACTCGACACGCACAAGCGATCTAACCATCTGATCGCACAGCATGCTTACCCGAATGATTAGATGCTATATCTAGTTGGTATACACTCTATATCCGCTAGATATAGTATGCGCGTATCACATGAGCGATGCACGCATCATAGCACGCCCACCCGAGGCTGTCAACAATATTTTACAGCCCACAGGCTGTTCAGATGATCAGCTTAGGAAAAATCCGTTGCAGTTGCAAGCCTGCTCAGCCCTCGCCGAGCAGCTCGCGGGCGGCATCCAGCAACGCCGCTGTGCGTTGCGGATCGGTGTTGGTGCGGCCCAGATATAGCTCTAGTGCGCGGAGCGGGGTCAAGCCGTGCAACAGCGTGCCATCGGCTCCCGCAAGGCGCACCCGCTCGCCGCGCTCCACTTCCACATTCACCCCCGCAATCACCGCCGGATCGCTCTGCTCTAGCTGTTCGCGCAGAGCTTCCGGGCGGAGTTGCGCGGCTTGCGCGGCAGTTGCCGCTACCGTCAGGCGCACCACGGCCCCATTGAGCGGCTGCTTGGCGATTGCGGCGACGATGCGGGCGGTGGGATCGCTGCTGTTCCGTACATCTACGTCAAGCTGAATGAACGCCCGTGCCGCCAGTTTTCGGAACGCCCAGCGGGTGTTACCTTTGGCTAGCTCAACAATGACACAGCCTTTATCCTCGTTGCGCTCGCCGAAATCTATGCGCTCGATGCTGCCCGCATACACGATAGGCGGGTGTTCGCCCAAGCTCTGGTGGCGGTGAATGTGCCCCAGCGCAACGTAATCAAGGGCGGCGTGGGCAACGCTGCTCCGGCTGAGAACAAGATCCTTGCCCAGTGTCAGGTTGCGCTCTGCACCGAGTGTCGCCCCATCTACGCTGGCATGGGCAATCAGCACGGCGGGCAGGTCGGGCTGGAGGTCGGCTACGGTACGTTCGATGAACTGGGCAATCCGGCGGCGCACCTCATCATCCAGCTGCCCAAAGCTCAAGTGGCGCATCTCCTCGCGGGTCAGCAGGGCATGGTGCGTGACCCACGGCACCGCAATGATTTGCACTGCTCCGGCGGCAGTTTCGATGGTGATGCTCCGCAGCCGATCAATGATCGTCACCCCCGCCACCTGTAGCGTATCGAAAATCTCAACCGCGTGGGCCCGCCCCATTGCAGGCGACATATCGTGGTTGCCGGTGATAATCACAACGGGGATGTGAGCCGCCTGCAACCGCCCAATGCGCCGCGCAAATTCGCGCTGGTGGGTGGGGTTGGGCTGGCGATTCTTGTACACATCGCCCGCAATCAGGACGAGCTGCACGCCCTCGTCGAGTGCAAGGTCAATCGCCTCATCAAAGCGGTGCAAGAAATCGAGCAGGCGGGTGTGCATGCCACTCTGCGGATCAATGCGCCCGTAGTTCTCGATGCCGATGTGCAGGTCTGCGAGATGAAGAATTTTGATCATAGGTGTCAGGTGTCAGGTGTCAGGTGTCAGGTATCGGGTGTCAGGTGTCAGGTGGCGGGTGGCGGGTGTTAGGCAATGCTAGCTCAGCCGCCGCAACCGCCCCACTGCACGGTAAAGCGGCGCAAGCAGGATGAGATCGTAGGCGGGTAGGTAGCGCACCACCTGCCCGCCAAAGCCTTTCTTGAAGCGGTACACGCCAATCAGGGGATCATCTTGCGCGGCGGCTTCGAGTGCGGCCCGGGCGGCTGCCGTTGCCGGATGATCGGGCAGGTGTGCGGCTTGCCCTAGCGCATCGGGCACGCCCCACAGATCGTAACTGCTACAGCCCTGCTGCTGCGCCCATTGCAGGGCGTGCCATTCCAGCAGGTGATTCGCGCCGGATTTCAGCCCAGCTTCGGTTGCGCCACTGTAGAGATAATAGCCGCGCAACGCATCGGCAAAGACAAGATGCGCCGCCACCACCTGCGCCGGATCGTCCGCGAGGGTCGCTAGCAGCAAGCCTGCACGCGGCTGAAACAGCTGCCACGCTTGGCGGTAATAGGCGGCACTGTGAATGCCAAACGCCGCCCGTTGACTGGTGGCTTGCATAATCGCGTAAAACGCAGGCAGATCATCCGCCGTGCCCACCCGCACCTGCACCCCCTGCCGCTCGGCGCGGCGAATATCAGCCCGATGCCCTTTACTGAAGCTGGCAAACAGCGTCGCAGTGGGCGGGCGCAGATCCACATGCACACTGCTGCGCGGCTGGATCGGGGCAGTGGGGGTGTAGCGGTGCAGCAACAACCACGTATGCAGCGCATTGGCGGCGGGGTCAGTCTCCAACAAATTCGGCTCAAGGCGCAGATAGATCGCGCGGTGGCGGCGGGCAAGCTGGCGCAGCGCGTGCAGCAGCAGCGCATCCGCTTCGAGATCGCCGGAGAACAGCGGACCCCGCGGCACATACGCCACACTCACGCCATAGCGCACCCGCAGCAGCACCTGCGCCCCTGCTACAAGCTGCGCGGCGGGCGGGGTGGTGGGCGCAGGCGCAAGCACCGCAATGCGCTGCACCTGCCAGCCCGCACTGGTTTTGAGGGTGCCCCACGCCGCATGCTGCAACAAGTGGCCCTGCGGGTGCTGCTGCACAAAGGCATCCCACACATCCGCCGCAGGTGCCACCAGCGCGTATCGCCCCTGTGCGGCACGCGCCACCGCCTGCGGGATACTGCGCTCTAGGGCAGGCGCGGCAGGATTGGCAGGTCTGGTCATGCTCGTCATACTGGTTATGCTGCACCCTATCGCTAAACACAGACGACGCGGGGCCGGCCTGCGCCCCGCGTGACTGGTTGGTGGCTCGCGGCCAGTTACACCGCGTTCTGCTACGGCTGCAAAATCTGCTTGACCATCTGGGCAATGTCGGTGGGCTGGGCGGCCATCGAAGCCCCGGCGGCTTCAAGGGCTTCAATCTTCTCTTGGGCAGTGCCCTCGCCACCACTGATGATCGCCCCTGCATGGCCCATCCGCTTGCCTTCGGGAGCCGTCTGTCCCGCGATGAAGCCGACCACTGGCTTGGTAACGTGGGCTTTGATGAAGGCAGCGGCTTCCTGCTCCGCCGTGCCGCCGATCTCGCCGATCATCACAATCGCTTCGGTGGCTGGATCAGCTTGGAACATGGTGAGTACATCAATGAAGTTCGTGCCAATGATCGGATCACCACCGATGCCGACACACGTCGTCTGGCCAATGTTGATGCGGGTCAGCGCGTCAATCACCTCATAGGTGAGCGTGCCGCTCTTGGAGACCACCCCCACCGGACCGGGCATGGCAATATTGCCGGGAATGATCCCAACTTTGGCTTCACCGGGCGTAAGCAAGCCGGGGCAGTTGGGGCCTAGTAGGCGTGCGCCAGTCTCTTGCACAAACGTGTAGGTGCTGATCATATCCAGCGCGGGGATCCCTTCGGTGATGCAGACCACCAGCGCAACCCCAGCCGATGCCGCCTCTTTGATCGCATCCGGTGCAAAGCTCGCGGGCACATAAATCACCGAGACGTTTGCGCCCGTCTGCTCAACGGCTTCGCGCACCGTGTTAAACACCGGCACGCGCCCATCGAGGGCGGTCTGCCCACCCTTGCCGGGCGTAACCCCCGCCACCACTGCCGTCCCATACGCCAACATCTGGCGGGCGTGGAACTCACCTTCGCGCCCCGTAATCCCTTGTACGACCAGCCGGGTGTTCTTATCAACCAAAATACTCATGCTCGGATCCTTTCCTCGTGTACAATAGCAACACTTGCACTAGCTCCAATGCGTGTCGCGCCCGCAGCAACCATCGCGCAGGCGGCAGTGTAGGTGCGGATTCCGCCAGATGCTTTAACGCCCACCGTTGCCCCGACGACACAGCGCATCAGGGCCACATCGGCGGGTGTGGCTCCAGCCCCAGCAAAGCCGGTGCTGGTTTTGACAAAGGTGGCTCCTGCCCGTGCCGCAATCAAGCAGGCCGCAATCTTCTCGGTATCGTCCAGCAACGCTGTTTCGATAATCACTTTGCTGAGAGCCGCATGCCGCGCACACAGCGCAGTAATGGCGGCAATATCAGCCCAGACCGCCGCATGGTCGCCCGCCTTGAGCAGCCCTAGCGGGATCACCATATCTAGTTCGGTGGCTCCGGCAGCGAGGGCCTGCTCGGCCTCAAACTGCTTCACCGCCGTCGGGGTTGCCCCTAATGGAAACCCCACCACCGTACACACGCGCACCGCACTGCCCTGCACGGCCTGCGCCGCCTGTGCCACAAAGAGCGGATTGACGCACACACTGGCAAATCCGTGGGCTACCGCTTCGGCACAAAGCTGGTTGATCTGGTCAGGGGTGGCATCCGGCTTGAGCAGGGTATGGTCAATGATGCCTGCCAATGTGCTGCACGCCGGACGTACATGCGGCGTGGGCGTGGGCTGCCAAACAAGATCAGCCTGCCCGATAGCAGGCAGAACGTCGGCTGCTACGGCCTGAATCTGGCTCTGCATCGGGGTAAGGCTAGCTGAGTTGGGCGGTGCGCTCATGGGCATCACAACTCCTGATCGGGAACGGGCGGGGTTAGAGTACCACCCCGAAGGCTTTATCCACGCCACTATGCTTGCGAATCTCATCCAGCGCGGCTGCCGACACTGGCTCATCCAGCGTCGAAACCATCATCGCCTGCTCACGCGGGGCAAGTCGCCCGACGTACATGCCGGAGATGTTTACATCTGCGTCGCCAAGCACCATGCCCACTTTGCCAATCACGCCCGGCTTGTCGCGGTGGTAGGTAATCAGGAGCGAGCCACGCGGAATAAAGCTGACCCAGTAGTCATCGGCTTGGATGATGAACGGATCGCCGCGCAGCACCGTGCCACAGAAGGTACGCTCACTCGTTGCGGTGTATGCCCGCACCCGCACCAAGCCCGCGTAGCCTTCCAGATCGGGATCGGTGCGCTCACTGATCCGCACCCCACGATCACGCGCAATCAGGGGCGCATTCACAGGAGTCACACGTTGCTCAGTCGTGCCCGTCAGCAAGCCTTGCAGCAGGGCAAGCCGCACCGCCTGCGTATTCACACTTGCCAACTCCCCGTGATACTCGAAATCGTAGCTGCGGACAGGCTCCTCTACCAACTGCTGCGTGAGCATGCCGAGCTTAGTGGCGAGTTCCATGTAGGGTTGCAACACATTCCACTCTTCCGGCGCAACAAACGGCGCATTGACGGCATAGCGCGGCGTGCCACCAGCCAATGCCGCCAGCACCCCTTCGGCTACATCGGTGCCGGTTTGGGCTTGGGCCTCGTTCGTGGATGCGCCAAGATGGGGCGTGGTAATCACCTTGGCGTGCCCCAGCAACGGATTGTCGCTCGCGGGCGGTTCCTTGCCAAATACATCCAGCGCGGCTCCGGCGAGCGGGCCCCCATCTAGGGCCGCCGCCAGCGCAACCTCATCTACAATGCCCCCACGACTCGCGTTGATCAGATACGCGCCCGGCTTCATCTTCGCCAGTGTATCGGCTCCAAACAGATTGCGCGTGCCATCTACCAGTGGCACATGGATCGAGACCACATCGCTGCGGCTGAGCAGTTCATCCAGCGTGACAAATTCGACCCCAAGCTGGGCGGCCCGATCAAACGAGACCACCGGATCAAAGGCGATCACGTTCATCTCCATGCCGCGTGCGCGGCGGGCAACTTCCGAGCCGATGCGCCCCAAGCCGACCAAGCCTAGCGTTTTATAGCGAACTTCCCAGCCCATATACTTGGTGCGCTCCCACTTGCCCGCTTGCAGCGAGGCATGTGCGCTAGGGATCTGGCGGGCGAGGGCGAGCATCAAGCCCAGCGTCAGTTCGGCCACTGCCACATTGTTGGATGCAGGCGCATTGACCACAATGATCCCGCGCTCGGTGGCGGCATCTACATCTATGTTATCTACGCCACTGCCGGCTCGCCCGATCACGCGCAGGTTGGTTCCGGCGGCAATCACCTCCGCCGTAACTTTGGTGGCACTGCGGACAACCAGTGCATCGTATTCGGGCAACGTCTCCAGCAGGGCGGCTTTGTCCAAATCCAGCTTGACTTCGACACTGGCCCCATCTTGCTGGAGCGCGGCAAATCCTTCAGGCGAAATCTTCTCAGTCACTAGGATGCGATCCATTGTAGCTGCTGTTCCTCTCCATCGGTTCATCAACATCGCGGCCCATACTCGCCTTGCACTCCAGATCGGGAGCTAGCCGCCGAGCCATGCTCTGAGGCTCTATTATACACGGTCTAACCGCAGCCGTTGCAGGGGCTAGCTTGTCAGCGTTGCCCAGATACCCCGCCGTAGCCCGTCGGTTTGGGCTGGCAAGAGCGCAACCGTACCCACGCCACTGACATAGCGCAACAATGCCCCACTGAGGCCGGGATACAGCAACAACACCGCCGACACGATGCGCTGCCCATCCGCCGTGCCGATGCCGCTCAGATAGGTGTAGGCATCGCCGAGCGTAGCGGTAGGGATGGCTCCCTGCGGATCGAGGCGGTATTTGGCATCCAGAACGAGCAGGCGCGGCGGCTGTTCGGGTCTGGTCTGTTCCAGCACAAGGTCGGGAATGTGGGTCTGATGATCGAGTGAGGTATAGGGTGTGCTGGTAGGGGTGTAGCGCGGCTGATACCACAGCCGCAGGGTGGCATCGTGCCATTGCGCCGTGAGGAGCGGGGCATCCGTTGCGAAGCGCACCTGCCACGCACGGAGTGGTGCGGGGCGAAAGAGTTGCTGGGTGTGGATCTGGATCGCTTCAATCTGGGTGATTGCCTGTAGCACTTGCAACACGCACCAGTATTCATACAGGCGCGGCAGATCGTGGATCGGGAGCTGCATCTGGGGGGCAGCAAGGCTAAGCGTGGGTGGCTGGCGCAGGGCTTGCCAGCACTGGTAGATTTGCCGGTAGAGTGGATTGTACTGCATCTGCTGCGAGGAGCACTGCCATTCGCTACGGGGCACGGCTCCAGCGAAACGGGGCTGCTGGCGCAGGTGCTGCAAGCGTTGGTGGGCATGGGTGAGCTGCTGGAGCAGCGGGTGAGACGGGGCGATGCGGGCGGAAAACAGAATATCACGGAACGTGTTGCTATACTGCCAGAGCAGATCCAGCAGATGGCGCACCAAGCCTAGCACTGCTCCATCGGGGGTGTGGGCGGGGATCGTTTCGTAGACGTGGGCGGGCACTGCGGGAAGGGTATGCTGGGGCGGGCTAGGCAGCAGATCAAGCCGTGCGAGGCGATCAAAGCGGCGGGCGTGGGCGGTATCCGTGCGGCGCAGCGTTGGTTGGACTACGCTTGGCGGCGCAGTGTCCAGCTGCGTGCTAATCTGCTCCAACGTCGCCAGATGCACCTGCACAAAGGCGCACGCCGCTTCCAACAGATTGGGCGGCACAGCAGGATCTGGCGGTGGCTCTGCCGCTAGCCCTGCACCGACGGTGCTATGCCCTAACGCATACAGCAAGCCGTGCGCGGTGTGGTGGACATCCTCTAGCAGGCGTTGGTAGTGCTGCTGATCGAGGTGCTGCGGCAGCACCCGCACCTGCCACATGCTCACGGGGGCCTGCCCCTCAGCCTGCGTGTGCAGCAGTGTGACTTGGACCACCCCCGTATAATCAAGTGGATGCCAGTACCAATACCACAGTTCGTGGGCAGCGTGGCGGGTCGGCATAGGCCGCACAAGGTTGCTTGTGGTGAGCAGCAACACGGGCTGCACGCCCGGCGGCGGCTGATAGGTGAAGGTAAGCAGCTGACGCGCAAGGAGTACCTGTCCATCTTGAATTGGTTGATTGTTGAGCAATACGTGCATTGTAGTGCCAGTGTTCTCAGTGTGCTAGGGCAGTCATATTGATGTTCTCAGCATGGCTTCGTAAAATTCTTGATGTATGCAGTATACCAATTTCAACCAGTTTTGCTACAGCTCGCTACGGTAGATCTACCCCGTTAGCGCAACGGCTGGCGCAGCACATCGGGGGCAATGCCCCAGCCCCGCACGGTATGTAGCTCCTCTTGGGCCGTGCGGCACTTCTTGTAGCGTGCGCCGCTCACCCCTTCCACGCGCTGCTTGCAGTCATCCCACGTCAGGTGGCGTTTGAGCTGCCCCCGCACAAGGCTGAGGTAGGTCTGCCCCGCTGGACGCACAGCGGCAACTGCCTGCACCAAGGCCGTATCCGCGGCCTGCGCCGCATCATCGAGCGGGAGTGCCGGCGTGGGCGGCGGCGTGCGCCCATTGGCATGGGCGTGGGCGATCTGATCCGCCCGTTCATTGAGGGCATGCCCGGCGTGCCCAGCCACCCGCTGCCACTGCACCCGTGTGCCCGCTAGCTCAAGCAACTCCGCCCACTGATCAGCATTCGCGGCTGTGTCAGGGATGCGCCCGCGCTCAATCCAGCGTTGGGCTGTATCCACCACGTAGCGGCTATCACTCACCACTGTCACAGGCGCATCGGGAGCAACGCGGCGCAGGCCTTCGATCACCGCCTGCAACTCCATCCGATTATTCGTGGTAGCCGCAACCGCCCCGCCAAATTCCTGCACGCGCCCATCGGTGGTGTGGATCAGCACGGCCCAGCCGCCCGCCCCCGGATTGCCACGACACGCCCCATCCGTAATCAGTGTGATCATCACCGCGGCTCCTTCGCTTCTGCCGGAATATGCTACAATTCAACCAAGATCAAGTTTTGGACTCTGCTGGTATGATACCGCAAAGTGGAAGGGGGCGTGTGTGGCGGATCAAGAACTCTACCCATTACAGATCCAACATCAGCTTGTGCCGCGTATCTGGGGCGGGCAGCGGCTACCTGAGCTATTCGGCGCAGGCGACGCAGCCGTTGTTAACCCAAGCGAACCAAGCCAACCGATTGGCGAAGCGTGGCTCGTCTACGAACAGAACGTGGTGCTGAATGGGATCTGGGCTGGGCAGAGCCTCGCCAGCGTGACCCAGCAGCTTGGGCCACAGCTGATCGGGACGCGCTCGTTTGCCCACTATGGGGTAGACTTCCCATTGCTCATCAAGTTCCTTGATGTGAATCAGAACATCTCGATCCAAGTCCACCCAGATGATGCCTACGCCCACACCCGTGAAGCCGATAGCGGCTTTCACGGCAAGACCGAAGCGTGGTACATTCTTGATACCCGCCCCGGTGCAACCATCATTCACGGCTTGCTCGAAGCCACCACGCCCCGGATCTTCGCCGATGCCCTCGCCAACGATGCCTGCGAGACGATGCTCCGCTTTGTCGGGGTGCGGAAGGATGATACCATCCTTGTGCCGGCCGGAACGATCCACGCGATCAATGCGGGCGTACTGCTGTACGAGGTGCAGCAGAAATCGGATCTGACCTACCGCGTGTATGATTATGGGCGGCAGGATACCAAGACAGGTCAGCCGCGTGAGCTGCACATTGATAAAGCCCTCGATGTGATTGACTTTTCAAGGGCTACGTTTATGCCCCAAGACCCCTACCCGATTGAGCCGGATGGGTCACGGGTGCGCCTAACTACCTGCCCCTTCTTCACGCTGGAACGCTGGAACCTGACCGCCGCTCGCGGGGTTGCGTGGGAGGTCAATCCAGCGACGCTCGAAATCCTGACGGTGATTGAGGGTAGCGTGACGCTGGAGTGGGGCGGCGGCTCATTGCCCCTCGCCTACGGGGCATCGGTGGTGCTCCCGGCCCAACTCGGCGCGTGCCACTTAGCTAGCCCAGCACCAGCCCGCGTGTTGCGCGTGTTCATTCCGGGCTAGGACCGGGCTAGGCTCCGTCATCCAATTCCGTGATTAGCAACACCTACCGCTTCTTCGTGCCCCCAGCAACGCTCACGGCAGCGCAGGCAACGCTTACTGATGCCGATCTGGTCCATCAGATCAGCCGCGTGCTACGCCTGCACACGGGCGATCAGCTGCTGCTGCTGGATGGGCAAGGGCATGCAGCAGTGGCTACGCTCACCCAGATCTCACGCACTGCGGTGCAGGTGCAACTCGCCGAGCGCATGGCCGCCGGCGGCGAAGCCGATACCGATATTACGCTGTATGTTGGGCTGATGCGTGCTGAACGCTTTGAGTGGCTGTTGCAGAAGGGCACCGAGATCGGGGTAGCCACGTTCGTGCCCGTGCTCTGGCAGCGCACCCAAGCCAGTGAGCAGACCGGCGCACGCAAGCAGGAACGCTGGCAGCGCATCATCCGCGAAGCCGCCGAACAGGCTTGTCGGGGAGTATTGCCCACGCTGCACGCGCCGCAGCCGATTGCACAGGTGTATGCCACCCTGCCCCCCGATGTGCCCACCCTGCTGCTGTGGGAAGGACCACAGACCGCCGCGCCCGCTGCCCCCACTCCTGCCCCGCCCACACCAAGCCTGCGCTCAACGCTGCGCCAGCTTGCCGCACCTGCCCCGCTCGCCCCCCGCCAGATCGCCGTGCTGAGTGGCTCGGAAGGCGGGATTACCCCTGAAGAACTGACAGCCGGATTAAGACGTGGTATCATACCGGTATCATTAGGTACACGCATTCTCCGGGCTGAAACAGCTCCACTGGTTGCTGCTGCCGCAATCCTTTATGAATGGGAACCGGAGCCAATGGCATAGGGGCAACCTGCCAGCTTGGGCATCCATCGTCCGGCGTTGGGAGTAGGTCTTATGATCCAGCGTACACACGCATTTCTGATCGGGATAGTTGTCCTGTTTATGGCTAGCCTGCTTGCCTTCTTGAGCGGCTGGATGCTCGCAAGTTCGTCCAACGGACTTGTGCCCAACCGCTTCGTTACCGTCCCAAATAGCAGTGCCCCGCTTGGAACTCAGCCCCCACCGGTCAGTGCCAGCGATCAGTTTGGCGTGTATTGGGATGTGTGGCGACTCGTGGAGCGTGAATTCTACTACACCGAGCCGCTCGATCAACAGGGCATGGTCTATGGCTCGATTCGGGGTATGCTCGGCGCACTCGACGATCAATACACCATCTTCCAAGAGCCAGAAGATGCCTCGCGCAGCCGCGAATCGTTACAGGGCAAATTCGAGGGGATCGGCGTGTACATGCGCGTCGAGAATGGCGCAGTGCTGGTAGATCGCCCGATTCGTGGCTCACCCGCGATGCAGGCGGGCTTGCTATCCGGCGATGTGATTGAGCAGGTGGATGGGCAGCGCGTCGCTGATCTGATCGTCGGACTGAGCGAGGCCGAGGCGATGCAGGCCGTTGCCCGCCAAATCCGTGGCCCTAAAGGCAGCACGGTACGCCTGACGCTCACCCGCCCATCCGAGCAGCGCACCTTCGAGGTAGACATCCAGCGCGACGAAGTGCCCCTGATTAGCGTGAATGCCCGCATGCTGGAGAACCAGATCGCCTACATCCAGCTCTCCGAATTTAAGGCGACAACAGCGGGCGAGCTAGATGAAGCCCTGCGTGAACTACTGCCGCAACAACCGACAGCGGTGGTGCTCGATCTGCGTAACAATCCGGGCGGCTTGCTAACCACCGCGCAGGAGGTGCTAGGGCGATTCTACACCGGCACAGCCTTGTATGAACAGCTACGCGGGGGCGAGCTAAAGGAGTTTCGCACGATCTCTGGCGCAAGCGATGTGCGCGTCCCGCCCGTGCCGCTCGTCGTCCTGATCAATGGTCGCTCGGCAAGTGCCGCCGAGATTGTCGCGGGAGCCTTGCGCGATCAACGCCCCCAGACGATGCTACTCGGTGAGACCAGCTTTGGCAAAGGCTCAGTCCAGAATATCCACCAACTGCGCGACGGCAGTAGCGTGCGGATCACCATTGCCGAATGGCTCACGCCCGCCAAGCAGGTCATCCACGAGATCGGCATCACACCAGAGCATATTGTCGCTGAATCGCAAGATGCGGAGCATCGGGTGCCGTGTGTGCAAGAGGGTGCGACTGCCGAGCAGGAGTGCTACGACGCGCAACTCGCGTGGAGCTTGCGCCTGATTATCTCTGGCGCAGCCCCGCCTCCGCCAGAGCCTACCCCCGTTGGCTAGCAGCTTGCGTGCGCTCTGCAACGCTCCAGACGTGATTGTTTTTCGTGCGCTTCGGGGTGGGGGGTTGCCTAGCTGCCGGTGAGCATAGCCCGATATGCCGCCACAGTTTTGCGCTGGCTACGCCACTTCAGTTCGGGTAGCTCGGCGAGCGGCACCACCGCCACCTCGCTCGACTCAGCGGTGGGCTGGAGTGTGCCCCCCACCGCCCGCCCGACAAAGCCAAACACGATATAGAACATCCGGCTATCAGCATACGAGGGGCTAAGCTCATACGTCAAGAAGCGTAGCTCGGCAATCTCCAAGCCCGTCTCTTCGTACACCTCACGGATGGCAGCGGCTTCGGGCTGTTCGCCAAATTCGATGTGGCCAATCGGCAGATGCCAGATGCCCACATCCGGCGGGAGGGCCCGCCGTGCTAGCACAATCCCGCCCGCGTGCTCAACAATCACCGTCGCTGAGATACTCGGATTCGGATACCAGACCCACCCACACGCTGGGCAGCAGAGGCGCGGCAGCCCGTGCTTCAGCTGGCGGATCAGCGGGGTGGCATCGAGTGGGCAGAACTTGAACTGATACACCGCCGGATACTGATCCGGCGTGGGCAGCGCAGGCATCGCCTCCGCCATACATGCTCCTGTGGGCCTAGTCAAACAGCGTATCCACCGCATCCATCAGTTGGCGCGGATTGCTCACATGATGCACAGCATCGCACAGCGCGGCATACTCCAGCATATCGCTGCTGAGCGAGCCGGGATCATACACGCCCCACAGATGCGGCGGCTCTGGATTGAACCAGACCATGCGCTTGGCCCGTTGCTTGATCTGCCCAAACGCGGCGAGGTTCGGATCGTTGTGATTGTTGCGCCCATCGCCCAGCACGATCACGGTGGTGCGCCGATCTACGCAGCCGAAGTAATCATCCACCAAGGTGCCCAAGCTGTTGCCCAAATCGGTGCTGTAGGAACGCCGCGAACGCACCTCATTGAGGATCTGCTCAATCGCCTGTTCGGGGCGGCTCTCAGCGAAATAGGTGCTGATGTCGGTCAAGTCATCAATGAAGGCGAAACAGCGCGTGCGGCTGACCTGATCCTGTAGGGCATAGATCAGCATCAGCAGGAAGCGCGTCACCTCACGGGTGGACTCGCTGCGGTCAATCAAGACCAGCAGCTTTGGCTTCAAGTGGCGGTGGCGGTGATAGATCTGGAAGGGCACCCCACCATAGCGCATACTCTGGCGGATAGTGCGTTTGGCATCCAGTGTCCCCGTGCGCCCGCGCCGTTGGCGCAGAGCCGCCCGCGAGCGCAGGCGAGCCGCAAGCCGCGCCACCACGCGGCGCATATCCTCCATGTCGCGCCCATCGAAGTATTCAAAGGGGCGGTCGAGCAATTGATCGAAGGGCGTTTGCCCATCGCCCTGTTGCATGGCGTTGAGCATCTGCTCGCGCAGCTCCTGCGCGATCTGCTCGGCGAGGGCTTGCTGATTGGCGCGGGCCGTCGCCTCAATCTCACGCAGCGCGGACTCGTCCATACCCGCCTCGCGTAGCTGTTGCAGCAGGTCTTGCAGCATCGCCTCAAGCTGCTCGGCTTGCATCGCCTGCTGCGCGAGGCGCATCTGCATGCGCTGCATCTGCTGCGGGCTGCGCCCATAGCGGCCGGGCTGAAACTGCCCCGGCTGTTGCAGCATGGCCTGCATCATCTGGCGCAGTTGCTCGCTGTCCATCGCTTGTCCCTGCATCATCGCCTGAAAGAGCTGGGCCAGCTGCTGCGGCGACATGCCGGCCAGCATCTGCTGAAGCAGCTGCTGGAGCTGTTGCTGCTCCTCCGGCGTAAGCGGGCGACCGCTGCCCTGCCCCATCTGCTGCATCGGCGGGGGCGGGTTGACATCGAAATAGAGCGGGAACAGCCGCTGGAATTCGGGGATGCAGCGCACATCCTTGACCAGCGTCGCCTGCAACGCCGAGCGGAAGAGATCCTTATCGGTGATGCCTGCACTCTCAATCGCCCGTAGCGCATCGGCACTCTCGGCGACACTCACCCGCACGCCGGCCGCCCGCAGTGCTGCCACAAAATTGACCACCCGATCATCCATAGTAGCCCTGTCCCTTCTCTCGTGCTAGCGGTAGTTCTCATAATCATCGAGGCGCGGCGGGTTATTGCGGCGGCGCGATGGGGACGGCTCATCACTCTGGGCGGTAGCACGGCGGGCGCGTTGCAGGTCGCTTTCGTATTTGAGCAGCACACTCAGCGTACTCTCCAGCGTCTGCCGATCCAGCGCACGCGCATTCAATTGCACTAAGGCTTTGGCCCAATCTATCGTCTCACTGACACTAGGGTGCTTCTTCAGGTCAAGCATCCGCAACTGCTGCACAAACGCCACCGCCTGTTCAGCCAGCTTGCCACTCAGTTCGGGCACTTTCAGCTTGACGATCCGCAGTTCGGCATCCTGATCGGGGTAATCCACATAGACGTAAAGGCAGCGGCGTTTGAGGGCTTCGCTCAGTTCGCGGGTGTTGTTGCTAGTCAGGATCACAGTGGGGCGATGCACCGCTTTCAGCGTGCCGAGTTCGGGCACGCTCACCTGAAAGTCGCTCAACACCTCCAGCAGGAAGGCTTCAAACTCGGCATCGGCGCGGTCAATCTCATCAATCAGCAGCACGGTGGGCTGCTCACTAGTGATCGCCCGGAGCAGGGGGCGGCGCAACAGAAAGCGTTCCGAGAAGAACACATCATCCTCAGCCGCCAGCCGATCTGCCGCCTCGCGCAGGCTGCCGGAGGTGCTGAGCAGATCGCCGAGCTTATCGCGCAGGAGCTGCGTGTAGAGCAGCTGCTTGGAGTATTCCCACTCATACAGGGCTTTGCTTTCGTCCAGCCCCTCATAGCACTGCAAGCGGATCAGCTCGCGCCCAGTTGCCGCCGCCCAGACTTTCGCCAATTCGGTCTTGCCCACTCCAGCGGGGCCTTCGGCGAGCAGGGGCTTGCCGAGCTTATCGGCGAGGAACATGGCGGTGGTGATCTCTTGCGAGGGGATATACTGCTGCTTGCTCAGTGCGCTACGCACCTCATCAATTGTGTTGAACATGCACAACCCTTTCTTCGGCTGTCGGTTGGTGTTTCGGTGCTAGCCAATCGGCGCGGGTGGTGGTAACAGGATCAGGCGCACCTACTGGCAGCGTGTGTGGCTTGTGCTTGGCGGGATGTGCTTACCGGCACACGGGCAACGCACAGGCGGGGCTTCTTGAGATTCAGTATACCACGATGCGCTGTTTCGTGCCGGAGCCGTGCAGGCGATAGCGGAGCGTTCGGAATGGAGGGAGCAGGGCCAGCTCACCGCACCTAGCGGTTGTACTGGTTCATCGCGGCATCTACGCCATGCTCGATGATCGTCTCAATCACTTCGCTGGTGTGGTCAAGCAGCGCGGGGAGTTCAGCTTCTTCGGCACTGCTCCAGCGGGACAGCACATAATTGGCCACATCCCACTGCGGTGGCGGCTTGTCAATCCCGATCCGCAGCCGCGCAAATTCCGTCGTGCCGGTCAGATTGACGATGGAGCGCATGCCGTTGTGCGTGCCCGCACTGCCGCGCTGGCGTAGGCGGAGCCGCGCAAAGGGCAGATCCAGATCATCGTAGACGACCAGCAGGCTCTCAGCAAGATCAATCTTGTACCAGTTCTTCAAGGCAACCACACTGCGCCCACTCAGGTTCATAAAGGTTTGGGGCTTGGCCAGCACCACCCGCTGCCCACGCATATGCCCCTCAACCAGCTCGGCATTGGCGCGACGCACTCCAAAGCGTAGCCCGTGCCGCTCGGCGAGGCGATCCAGTGCCATAAAGCCCACATTGTGGCGCGTGCGGGCATACTGTGCCCCCGGATTGCCAAGTCCTACGATAATCCACATAGCAGGGTGTTGGGTTACTCCTGTGTCACCTCAAAATTCACTGCCGCCGTCAAGTTACTGCGCTCGCCACGAATGCCTAGGGTGAATAGCCCCGGCGGAAGGCTGTGACTCTTGACCTCAAACCAGAACTCGCCACGATCATTTACCGTGGCTTTCTGCTCGAAGCGGCGCGTGCCATACGGTGCAATCAATTCTACCACAGTGCGCTCACCCGGCAACAGGCGATTGGTGTAGAACTGGAACAGCGTCCCCGCCGGAGCCTGCGCTGGATCAACCGCCATCCACGCCCACTCGGATGACATATCCTGCTCAAGCACCACTACCGGAGCAGCATTGGAACTAAGCCCGGCCCGGCTCCCTCCGCCTGCACTATCCCAGCCATAGCCGGCCCACATATTGATCACCGTGCCAATCGGTACATCGGGCAATACCTGCATCCGCAGGTAGGCTTTACGGACGATGCCCGTCCCTTGCACCCCATCAAACGTCATCCGCACGCGATCTGGGCCTGCCGAGCCAACAACATCTTTCTTATGCTCAAATTGTACATCGAGGACTTGCACGAGCTGCGGATCATAGGGCATCTCAACAAGGACATGCCGCGCCCCACTGCGCCCAAAATTCTGGAGCTTGATCTCGTAGGTGATGATCCCACCGGGTGCCACACTCACATTCGGAGCCGGTAATAGGACAAGGGCCACATCTGCCCCACCAGCTGTGGCAGGTGCAGCGGGCACAAGCAGGAGCATGCAGAGCAGGCTCAGCGTGAGCAGCGCACGCCAGCGCAGCCGTGATCGGGGTGGGGTGGGTGCGGGTTGCTGTGGCGTGCGAGGGGATAGTTGGGGTGCTTGGGATAGTTGGATCAAATGGATCATTAGTCGTGTATCTCCTTTCGGTGGCAGTCGTGCAGTCGGATGGCGCAAACGATAAACGAGCCGATCTGATCGCCGTCGCCATTCTGCCTCTAGTGTACCACGCGGCATTGCCTACGCAGAGACCGTCAAGTGACAATCTGGTGAAGTGATGGGTGTGGATGTTGGGATCTCAGGGCTGCGGCACTTGGTCGCGCAGCCGGGTGTAGAGTTGCTGGCGCAGGCCCCGCAGCCGGGCCTGATACTCAGGGGTGTTCATCGGCTCGGTCCACATAATCACGGCATCTTCGCCATTGTCGGTGTAGTAACGTTTGCGCTTGCCCGCAGGCAAGAAGCCGTACTTCAGGTAGAGTTGCTGCGCGGCGGTATTCGAGTCACGCACCTCTAGCGTCAATGCCGTTGAACCCATTTCAAACGACGCATCAATTAAGCTATTCAGCAGTAGCTCGCCGATGCCGCGCCCGCGATAGGGCGGGTCTACGGCAATCACCGTAATGTGCCCCTCTTCGAGCGTCACCCACAGCCCGCCATAGCCAACGAGGGGCGCAGCACCGCCGAAGTAGTGCGGATTGACGAGGCTGCCAAAGAGATGCGCAAAGAGACCGTTGCGGCGCGGGCGTTCCGCACGGGGCGGGGGCGGTGTAGGGCTAGCTCGGGCCACCACATAGCGACAGCTAGCCGTGTTGCGGAGTTCGCGGCGGTAGGTAGTGGCAGACCAGTTGGTATGGAAACTGGTCTGCTCTACCGCCTGCACCTGCGGTATGTCGGCTTCCGTCATTGGCTCTACAAAATAGTACACCGGCTCCTACGGGATTATTGCATCCGAGTCTGTTCCAAAACCGTAGCCGACTCGACCGTAAAGAGGCTCTGGTAGGCTCCATCTTTGCCGAAGCTGCCCCCGGTTTCAAATCTGCCGGTCACCTCGACCAAGCCCCACACGAAGCTATTGTTGGGGCCTACATTGAGCAGCGCGGATTGATCCGGCGGGAACCCTTCCATCCAGATTGGCTCACCGAGCGGGCGCGGGCTACTGCCGTTCTCTTCGGTTGCAATCCCTTCCGCCAGCACATAGATGATCGAATTCCAGAAGTAGTAGCCTTGCGTTGTGATCGTCTGCCCATTGTAGGCTTGCGGGTTGCGCTGCAATTCGCGGAAGTCCACCTTGCCTTCACCGAGCGGGCGGTTATCTATGCGTTGTTCCACCAGCCGCACCTGCTCAATGGATTGGGCCGCAGTCACCGTAAGTTGGTGCTGGAAATCGCCCGTAGGCCCGAAGCCACCACCCGTCTCGAAGGTGCCCGAGACGCGCACAAAGCCATACACTGAATCGCCGGGCCGATGCAGGTCATTGGTCACTTCGGCGGGAAAGCCTTCCAGCCAAATCGTTTCGCCGAGCGGTTGGGCATCAAGGCCACTATCGAGGGTGCTTACCCCAAGGGCCAACACGGAGAGCGTCGGGTCGCCGGGGCGCCAGACATATGCGCCATCTACCGTAATCTCTTGCCCAGCATAGGTCGGGGCATCATTGACTAACGCTTGAACGTACAAGACTTGATCTGATCCACTACAGGTAGACAGCAACGGGATGCCCACCAATAGTAGGAACACGAGCGTCGCGGCTCGTAAGGGAGCTGAAATCATGCAAATCCTCCTGTGTGCTTGATAGCTCACCTCGCTATTATACCAATATGTTATAATTCAGACAAGACACCGCACTGTGCAGGAAAGGCAACCGAACTATGGCTACACGACGCATTCTTCGTATAGACGATGCCGCAGACCGCAAGATTTTGAAAGCGCACTGTCGCCCGATTAAGCTCCCCGATCCGAAGTTGAAAGCCTTGATTGCGGATATGTTTGAGACGCTGCACGCCGCGCAGGGGGTAGGCTTGGCTGCGCCCCAGATCGGGCTACCGATCCAGCTCACGATTATCGAGATCCCGCCCCTCTATGAGACTGATGCAAATGGTGACGAGACCGATGCGATCATCGAGCCTGCCCGCCCCTACGTGCTGCTAAACCCGCGCATTGTCAAGCTCAGTGAGGAGTATGTGCCACGCATGGAGGGCTGCTTGAGCTTGCCCTGCTGGTATGGCGAAGTGCCCCGCGCAACGTGGGCTACCGTCGAGTTTCAAGACCTTGACGGCAAACGCCAGCGCATCCGGCGGGCGGGCGATCTGCTGGGGTGGGCCATGCAACACGAGATAGACCACCTGAACGGGATCCTGTACACCGAGCGCATCACCAATCTAGACACGTTGCGGAACGTGGACGACGAGCATGCCGCCCTGCCTGATCTTGCGCCAGAGCTACCCGCCGAGCCGACCCTGTAGGCAAGCGGGTGGCGGCGGGGGCAGGCCCCCCGCGCACGTTCTGCTTTTCCCCACAGCCGCCCCAGCTAGCGATAGTTGGTGTATTGCAGGGGCATGGGCAAGTCGCCTTCCTGCTCGCGCATAAACTGGATCACCGCCTGTAGCTCATCGCGGCTCTTACTCACGATCCGTAGCGTATCGCCCTGAATGCGCCCCTGCACCTTGGGGAACTGATCGCGGATCAGCTTCTGGAGCTTCTTTGCAAGCTCCGTGTCAATCCCCTTGCGGAGCGTTGCCGTCTGCTTGACGCGCCCGCCACTGACATCCTCCGCCGTGCCGAAATCGAGGATTTTGAGCGAGAGGTTCCGCCGCAGCATCTTCGTCTCGATAATGTCGCGCACACTCCGTAGCGACATCTCGGTGTCGGTGGTGATACTGAGTTCAGTTTGCGTGAGGTCTATCACCGTGCCCGTATCTTTGAGATCGTAGCGTGTGCCGACATCGCGGCGGGCTTGATCGAGGGCATTGATCAACTCCTGCCGATCAAAATCGGAAACAATATCGAAGCTGTTTTCGGAAGCCATCGGCTGTTGCTCCTTTCTTTTCTTTCCGCATACCATAGCGATAGTATTTGGCACTCTTGCTGATAGGGGTATTATAACAAAGCCTGCAAGCCCGCTTGAACATCCCCCTGCACAGCGTACCCCGCCATCGCCATGCCCTGCAACATTGCCCGCGTGCCCTACGTCATAGGCTCAAGAATGACGATAACAATACGATACACGAGATACGATAGAGAGGAAGGTTTGTGATGCAGATGGATCGCAAGACAACGGTCATCATTGGGACGAGCTTGATTGTGCTAGGGATGGTGATGGCATTCGGGTTGTGGGGGTTGCTGCCGGTACTCGGCTTGAGTGCGGCGGGGGCATACCTCTACACCGAACGTCGCCGCGTGGGGCGCATTGGGGCAGCGGTGCAGAGCGGGCTGTGGCTGATCGGCTTGGCGGTGCTGTTCCTGATCGAATTTGTCATGCCCGGCATCATCATCTTGGCCGGTCTCAGCCTGCTGGCACGCGGGCGCGAAGCCGAGCTAGATGCACAGCTCGTGCGCTTGCTAGCAAAGCTCGGTGTGCAGGTGCCCGGCATCCAGATGGCGAGTGCCGCACCAGTCGCACCGGTTCAGTCCGTACCTACCCTAGCGGCCCAGCCGCCAGCCCAGCCGCCAGTGCCCACGCCACCTGCCCCGCCTGTCGCACCGGCTCCGCCACCCACCGTGCAGCCCGACGAGCGGGCCACGACGGGCGAGACTATCCGGCTGTAGGGACAAGTAGGTGTTAGGGAGCGTAACAGGCAAAGGATACGGAATACCTATCTATCTACCATCTACCTATCCCTTGCCTGTGCTTCCCTATTCTTCGTGCGATGTCCGGCAAACCTGCCCCTTGAGACCCGCCACCTGATCTTCGCCACCGATCATCCGTCGCCATTGGTGGGCGCAAACATGCGGGTCTGCGAATCAGCAAGCTCGGCTTGCACCGCGTTGAACATCTCCTGCAATTCCCCAATGCGCTCATGCACGTTGCGTGGGCGTTCGTAGCGCAGCTGCCGTTCGAGCGTGCGGGCGTGCTTGGAAAGCCGCAGCACGCCGACACTGGCACTTGTCGAGCCGAGATCATGCACAGCCCGCACCGCCTCTGAGGAGTTGTTGTTTTGCACTGCCACTTGCAGCCGCTCAAATAGGCTCGGTGTGCTGCTTAGATACAGATCTATTAACTCCCGGGTGGCGGTGCCATCGGTATCGCCCACCAGCGTGGCATACTCCTCCAGCACACTCCAATCAAGGGGTGGCGGCTGATCGGGCGGGGCTTCTGGCTCGCCATCGCCGCTCTGCACACGGGCCCGGCGCGGGCGTTCCGGCATCTGGCTATCTGGCGCACAGCGCCGCAAGGCCTCCATCAGAGCCTCAATCTCAATCGGCTTGGGAATGTAATCATCCATCCCCAGCGCGATATACCGTTCGCGTTCGCCCTGAAAGGCATGCGCCGTCAGCGCAATAATGCGCGGCTGGCGCGGCAGATCGGCATTGCGCCGGATGCGGAGCGTGGTCTCAATCCCTTCCATTATGGGCATCTGAATATCCATGAGGATCACGTCGAATTGGGTGTGATTGAGCATCTCCAGCACCTCAACCCCATTCTCAGCTACCTGCGCGGTGTAGCCGAGCTTTTCGAGCATCTTCAGCGCAACTTTCTGGTTGACGAGATTATCTTCGGCAAGCAGAATCTGAAGCGGCATCTGCGCCCCCATCTGCCGATCTATGCTTGGGCGGCGGAAGCGCGTCTGCTGTTCAGGGGCGATGTGGTTGAACACAGCGCGAATGCCTTCGTAGAGTTGGGTTGCCTTGATCGGGCGGGTCAAGATGCCCGCGAAAAACGAGAGGCTTTCCACATCGAGTTGGTAGCCGAGTGAACTCAACAGGATCAAGGGCAGCTTAAACAGGCGATCATCGGCGCGGATTTCCATCGCTAGCTGCAAGCCATCTACTTGCGGCATATGCAGATCAATAATCGCCAGATCGTAATCCTTGACGTGTTGTAAATGATTGATTGCCGCCACGCCAGAGCTGAGGGCATAGGGCTGCATGCCCCAATAGCGGGCAATATCACACAGGGCGGTGCGGCTTGTTTCGTTATCATCCACAATCAGCAAGCGCAAGCCGCGTAACTCCGGCTGATTGGGCCGAATGCTTTCGGGGATCATCCCGACGACGCTACACGCCTGAAAGGTGAAATGAAAGACGGAACCTTCCCCAACGACACTCTCGGCCCATGCCGTACCGCCCATCATCGTTGCCAGACGTTTGCTGATGGCTAGCCCTAGCCCAGTGCCACCATAGAGCCGTGACATCGAGGAGTCGCCCTGTGTGAAGGGGCGAAAGAGCAGGCTCAGGCGGTCAGGGGGAATCCCAATGCCGGTATCGTGGACGGCAATATCAATCATATACGAGGCGGCTTCATCATCCTGCCATGCCCCGATTACCTGATCGGTACGGGCAACTTCCTGCTCTAGCCGAGTTGCTGTCACGCGCACCGCAACTTCGCCCGTGCGGGTGAACTTGACGGCATTACTAAGCAAGTTGAGCAGGATCTGCTGCACCCGCTTGGCATCACCTAGCGCAATCGCAGGGGTAAAATCATCAATATGATAGGAGACATCCAGCCGCTTGGATGCGGCTTGGGCCGCCACCTGATCGAGGGCTTCTTCGATACATTCGTGAATGATAAACGGGCGTAGCTCTAGCTCAAGCCGCCCCGACTCGATCTTGGAGAAATCCAGCAGATCGCTGATTAGATTGAGCAAGGTATCGCCGCTACTGCGGATCGTTTCGACATAATCACGCTGCTCGGCAGTTAGGCTCGTGTCCAACAGCAGCGAAGTCATCCCCATGATCGCATTGAGCGGGGTGCGGATCTCGTGGCTCGTATTCGCAAGGAATTCCGATTTCGCCCGTGAAGCAGCTTCGGCGGTCTCTTTGGCTGCCAATAACTCGGCTTCGTTCTGTTCGCGCTCACTCCGCATGGCGTGGGTGCGCTGCTCAAGGTGCAACATGCGAAAGGCAAGCTGCACCTGCCGCAGCAGCATCTCCGGCACAAGCGGCAGGGGCAGAATCGCATCGGCATCGTCGGCGAGAACAGGCAACGGGCCTGCTCCGTGCAGCAGCAGCATAAAGCACAAGGCCGGATCGGAGATCGGCTGCTTCAGCTGAAGGGCTTCAGCAAGCAGGGGCGAACCGCTATCTGCAATCAGCACAACCGCCGCTGTAGCATGGCACTGGGCCGTTAATTCAGTTGCCGTCGTTACACGCGCAATGGTATATGCGGCTGTCGTCAGCGCACCTACCAATGTATGGTAGAGCGCATCATCAGCGACGGCAACAACAATCTGACTATGCTGGGTAAGATTCTGCATGGTATTCTATGAATAAGTTGTGGATGCTTATCTTTCTTATTATACCATTGTATTCCCCGCGTTTCAATCAAGTCTCCTGTGGAGCAATCTGCGTGTAGGCGCATGCCCCACTGCCCCCCCAAACTCCGTATAATGCAGAGCAAGAACACGAACCACGCGAGCTACATCGCGCAAAGGAGATCCACCATGTTAGAACAAGCGCAACACATTGCCCCTGAATTGATCCGCCTGCGGCGGGATATTCACGCCCACCCCGAACTAGGTTTCCGCGAAACACGCACCGCCCAATTGGTGGTGGAGATGCTGCGTGAGATCGGCGGGATAGAGATTACGACTGGCATCGCCAAAACGGGCGTGGTCGCCGATTTGGGCACGGGCGGGCGCACGATTGCCATTCGTGCTGATATGGATGCCCTGCCCATTCTAGAGCAGACCAACACGCCTTACGCCTCGACCAATGCAGGCGTGATGCATGCCTGCGGGCACGATGCCCACACGGCCATGCTGCTTGGCACGGCTCTGCTGCTGCGTGAACGCATGGCACAGGAAAACCTGAGCGGGCGGGTACGCTTTCTGTTTCAGCCCTCTGAGGAGCAATCCGACGCGGAGAATAAAAGTGGCGGACTGCGGATGGTCGAGGAAGGTGCAATGCACGCTGTAGATGCGATCATTGCGCTGCATGTCGACTCAATGCTCCCCGTCGGCAAGGTTGCGCTCCAGTCGGGCTGGGTCACAGCGGCAGTGGATGAATTCGAGGCGTGGCTCACGGCGGGCGGCGGGCACGGAGCCTTCCCGCACGAAACGCCCGATACGATCTGGATGCTTGCGCCTGTGTTGACGGCCCTGCACGCGATCACCTCGCGCCGCATTGATCCGCTGCTGCCCGCTGTTGTGGCGGTGGGGCAAGTGCATGGCGGCACCGCTTCCAACATCATCCCATCCGAAGTGTACCTGAATGGAACCTTGCGGAGCTTCGATCCGCAGGTGCGCGAGCAGTTGATCCGCGAAGTGGAGCAGGCCGTCTCGGTGGCGCGGGTCTTTGGCGGCGATTATCGCCTTGCGATTGCACGCGGCTATCCGGCGGGCTACAATGCCGAACAACCGACGGCGTGGCTGGGGCAGGTGACCACCGACTTGCTCGGAGCGGATGCGCTTGTGTCAAAGAGCAGAAGCATGGGCGGCGAGGATTTTGCCTATATGTGCGAGCGTGTACCGGGTGCCATGGCCATAATCGGGGCACAGCTTGATGATGGGGTGCGCCGCCCGCACCACGCCCCCAATTTCGATATTGACGAGCGCGTGCTACCACTCGGCACGGCAGTCCTTGCCGAAACGGCCCTGCGCTTCCTGCGCGGCGAGCTAGCGTAGGGTGGTAGGCGGTGAGGTTTCTACCTCACAGCAGCTCTAGCGGCTGGAAGATCAGCGTGGCGTGCCACTGCCCATCCTCCGCATTGCGCTGCACATGCCAGATGCCAGCGGTAGGGGCGGGGTTGCCCTGCGAGAACGTCTGCGTGATCTGCACCCGCCCCTCAGTCAAGAGCAGCAACATCTCTTTGATCGGCGAGCCATGACTGATAATGCCCACCACGCGCTGCTCACCCTGATCAAGGCTGTGCAGCAGCTCGCCCACCCGTGCCTGCACCTGCGCCACCGATTCGCGCACGGCATGCTCGGCAACAAGGCTCGTAAACGTGACCGGAATCTGCAAGGTTGCCACCAACACATCGGCGGTTTGGTGGGTGCGGGCAAAGGGCGAAACGTAGAGCTGCTCTAGCCCCCGCTCGGCGAGGAACACCGCCGCTTGGCGGGCTTCCTCGCGCCCCTGCGCCGTCAGGTCGGGGCCCGGCGGGGTGTGGTAATCAATCCGTTGGCTGCGGTCAGGGGCAGCATGGCGAATGAGATAGATGTCAGTTAGCACACATTCTCCTTCCGTGTTCCAGTTGCGGGTAGCCAACGATAGCAGCACGCAGGCTGATCCGGTGCGCCTGCGCTACTCGATGCTGATCGGCTTGCCAAAGGCATCGGTCTGCACCTCGACGCGCTGCCCCTCGCGCAGAGCCTCCCATTGGGCTTGGCTCACTTCCAATTCGTAGCGGCGGCGGTTGCCATCTTCAAGCACCACGATGTACTGCTCCGTGCGTGTTCCTGCACGCTGGTTGTCGCGCAGGTTCAGGGTGGGCCACTCAGCCCGCCGATTGGAGCCGCCCACGCGCCGCGTCGTCACCACGCGCCAGCGGTCTATCTCATAGGTGTAGGAGGTCCGCATAATCGGCACCGCTTGGTAGATCGGCTCCTCATAGGTTTCGCTGCGGGTGCGCGTTTCATAGACGGGGCGATCACACTGCACCTCTTCAAAGAAGCCATTGCCCAGATCACGCTGCCCACACGTATATGTCTCTGTGCCCACCTGCACCTGCTCCGAGACATTGCGCGTGCGGGTTTCGTAGCCGGTCAGCACCTGATTGTAGCCATAGACGGCTTGGCGTTCACTCAGCCGTCGCCCGCCGGCCGGAATCTCCCACCCTTCCTCTGTAACAGTCTGCAACTCCTCAATCGCAATCGTGCGTTCCCAGCTATAGCCAGTGATCGCCATTTCGCTGCTGCGGGGCCACAGCAGCCACGCCCCCAGCCCCACGAAGAACAGCAACAGCACGGCGGCGATGGCCACCACCGAGCCACACCCGCCCGATTTGGAGGGGGGCGGAGCAGGCGCGGGGGTAGGCTTAGGAGCTTTTGCCGAGCGCGGCACTTGATCGAGCGTGTACGTCTTTTCGGCTTGGTGCTGGTTCGACTCAGCTTTGGATGCCCCACACTGGCGGCACTGCTCGGCGGTAGCAACATTGCTGGTGCCACAAAAAGCACACAGCCAATCCACGCCCGCCTTTGCCCGTTGCAGCAGTGCGGCATCCAGCACCTCGTCGGCTTCTTCGGGCAGATAGAAGCGCACCTCTTTATCGCGCACATGCCCACACGCGGGGCAGGCGATGTCGCGCCCGCGAACGCCCTTCGAGCCACAGTAGCGGCAATCCCAGCGGCCTTCGCGCACGGCAGGCTGTTTCGGTGCGGCTGAGTCAGCGTTGGCCGGCGGGCGCGGATCAGCAGGCACGGCAGGCGCGGCAGGCGGGGCAGATGTGGCCGGCGGGGCGGGCGTTGCCTGTAGAGCCGCTACGGCCTGCTTGCCGGCTGCCGTCTGAGGATTGATCGCCACCACCCGCTCGTAGGCTTGGGTGCGGCGGGCGGGGTCGGGGGTCGTTTCAGCTAGCAGGAGCCACGCGGCTTGGTTGTTTGGCTCGGTGTAGAGTACCCGATCAATCAAGCTCAGGGCTTGCTCGGTCTGCCCTTTGACATGAGCCGTGCGAGCCATATCCAAAAACATGTCGGCGTTGCTCACCCAGTTCCTCTTTCTGCTGCTTGGCGCAGCCACCGCGCTACCCGTCGCTTCACGATCATTACACCCACTACACGCTTCCCTTTGCATTATACAACGCCTGCGCCACGTAAAATAGACCAACCCAAACGCGAATAGCCCAATTGCTAGCGGCGTGAGTAGGTGCGAACAAATATCCTAAAACTTTTGACGCTGACAGGAATTTGTGCCCCAAGCTGCCCCTGCGCCTATCCCACATGGGCCTGATCTGAATGGGTGGCGCGTGTGGGATAGTGTGGGATAATGTGGGATACGTTAGGCAGATTGTGTAAAATGAACGTAGGCAGTCCAAGCCGCACTGCAACTAGACCGCCCGCCCGAACGTCATACTGTAGGGTCCTAGCGCAAGTCGCTCCATCCCTTTGCAATCGCATAGTGTCTAATCACAACCAGCATAACAAGGAGTACAGCATGGTACAACAGCTTCAAACAATGGTCGGACAAAGCGTAGATGTGATGACCAATCCGAATGAGATAACCTTTGAACGCTATGAGCGGCACGGCAGCCTGCGCGAAGCCGCACTCTACATTGGGCTAGCGGCTGTCGTGGCGGGTATCTTCAGCTTGGGCGGCGGCGCACTGGGTTTTGTTGGTGGGGTGATCAATGCCCTGATTGGCTTCTTCCTGTTTACGGGGCTGGTCTACTTTATTGGCAAGCAGCAAGGCGGCACAGGCACATTCGATGAAGTCGCCTACACCTTTGCGCTGTTCATCGCCCCCCTCACCATCATTGGGGGCTTGCTTGGCATCGTGGCCGCCATCCCGATCATCAATCTGCTCACGCCGCTTTTGGGGCTGGCATTACTCGCCGTGCAAGCCGTGTTTGCCTTTATTGCCGTGCGCTCCAGCATGAACATCAGCGACAAGCGTACTGCGCTGATCACGCTTGGGGGAGCCGTGATCGCCACGTTCATCGTGCAGCTGATCGCCGCCATGATCATCTAGCCCGCATCTCGCCCAGATCGCCCCAGCGTAAAGCCGGGCCCGCCGCTCGCCCCGCTAGGGCTACCGTATCGCCTTAGCTGGTGAGCCGCACCACCTCACCCGTCACCGGTAGCGGCTGCGTCACCGCAAGGAAGATCGGACACAGCTGCTCCACAGCTTGTTGCACAGCCGCAAGCTCGGCATCGCTGGCGGGCGACTCGATCTGCGCGGTGTAATGCAGATTGTAGGGCGCGATGCTGGGTGCGCCCTCGATCTCAAGGATGCCGCGAAAATCAATCTCCGCCGCGACGCGCACTTCAAGCCGATCATACGTTATGTTGTGCTGGGTGGCCACGATCAGGTAGGTATGCGCGAGGCAGCTGGCCAGCGATGCCAGCAGCAGCTCCGGCGAGGTAGGCCCCAGATTGTAGCCCGCTAGCCCATCGCCCGAATCCGTCACCAGCGTGAACTCGCGGATCTGCACCGGACGCACGCCCGAACCGCCCGCCACTCGCGCCGTCACCTGCAACGGAATCGCGGGCGTGTCGCTCTGGCGCAGATGCTCGGCGAGCTTGGCGAGCTTGCCCTGCTTGAATTCCAAATAATCGCGTAGACTTGGCATTGGTCACTCCTTCATGAGAAGTCGCTCCGATTTGTACACAATACATGATGACAGCGGGTCCAAAGCCCGTTATACTTAGGCATACCACTGTATCACATTCAGTCCTATTCTAAACGAGAAAGCTCAGGGTTGAGCTAGCAGAAAGGAAGCATGCTATGTGTCCACCAAAAGTGCTGAGTGGCATGGCGGAAGCCGCCACAAGTCGGCGCAATTTCCTCAAGCTCGGCTTTGGCGCAGCCGCTGCCGGAGCCGCCGCCGTTGCCCTGCCAAACACCCGCAAAACCCTCGCCCAAGCCGTAGGCGGGATTTCTTTCAACAATGTGCAAGACTTGACGCATGTGCTGGGGCGGAATACCCCACTCTTTCCGGGGTCGCCCCCGTTTGAGATTACCACCTACGTCACCGTTGAGGAGAACGGCTTCTACGGCAGCATTCTGAACTACTGGGAACACGTCGGAACCCACATGGACGCGCCCGCCCACTTTGCCGTTGGGGGGGCGTTTGTGGATCAACTCAATCCCGCCAACCTGATCGTACCCATCGCCGTGATTGACATTAGCGGGCGGGCACTGCTAAACCCGGACACAACGGTCAATCTGGATGATGTGCTGGCGTATGAGGCCCAGTATGGGCAGATCCCTGAGAATGCCGCTGTGTTTATGGATTCGGGCTGGGCGGAGCGTTGGGGCGAACCGGAAGCATTCGTCAATCTGGATGAAGGTAGCACCCAGCACTATCCCGGCTTTAGCCAAGAAGCCACCGACTTCCTGATCTTCCAGCGCAACATTGCGGGCATCGGCGTGGACACCTTGAGCCTCGATCCGGGCAACTCCACCACCTTCGATGTGCATGTGTCGTTTCTCGGCTCTGGGCGGTGGGGCATCGAGAACCTTGCCAACTTGAACCAGATTCCGCCGACGGGGGCAGTTGCGTTTGTGGGTGCGCCGAAAGTGGCGGCTGGCTCTGGGGGCCCATCGCGGGTGATGGCGATCTGGTAGGCAATCGCTGAAAGCGTAGGATTCTGCACAGTTGCGACGGGCGTAGGCCGGCATACTAGGAGCAGGAACACAACCTGATCCTGCTGAGGAGAACTGCTTATGCCTACGCCCATTATCATGATTGTCGGATTGGTGGTGCTGCTTGTGCTGGCTGGCTGCGGGCAAGCCCCGTCCGAACCGTCCGAACCGTCCGTATCCCCACCGGCGGCAAGCCCCCCCGCGCCTGCCGCCGCCGCACCAAGCCCCGTGCCCACCACCCGCGCCCCCGCCCCCTCGCCTGAGCAGTTGCCGCCGTATGGCGCACGCAGTGAGTTTCGCACCGACTTTAGCAAAGCCAGCATAGATTATAGCGAGGTGCTATCGGGTGGCCCGCCGAAGGATGGCATCCCAGCGATAGATAGCCCCCAGTTTGTGCCCGTGTCCGCCGCGCAGGAGTGGCTCCGCGCCAATGAGCCAGTGGTGCGCGTGCAGGTGGGCGATGATGCCCGGGCCTACCCGCTCCAAATTCTGACGTGGCACGAACTCGTGAATGATACCGTTGGTGGGCTGCCATTGGTCGTCAGCTTCTGCCCGCTCTGCAACACGGCGATCATCTTCGAGCGGGAGGTTGCAGGGCAGCTGCTGGATTTCGGCACGACGGGGCGGCTCCGCTTTAGCAACCTGATTATGTATGATCGCCAGACCGAGACGTGGTGGCAACAGGCAACTGGCGAGGCGATTGCAGGCGAGCTAACCGGCACGCGCCTGCGCTTCTATCCGGGCGAGATTATTGCGTGGGCCGATTTTCAGGCCGCCCACCCAAACGGGCAGGTGCTGTCGCGGGATACCGGCTTCAATCGCTCCTACGGGCGCAACCCCTACGTCGGCTACGATGATATAAACAGCAGCCCCTTCCTGTATCAGGGTGCGCCGGTTGCCGATACGCTGCCTCCGATGGCCCGAGTCCTGACCGTCGAGCTAGGCGATGAACTGGTCGCCTACCCCTACAGCAGCCTTGAGGCGGTGGGGGTCATCAACGATACCGTACAAGATGTACCGCTTGTGGTCTTTTGGCAGGCGGGCACGGCTTCCGCACTCGATGCGGGCACACTGGCCGAGGGGCGCGATGTCGGCACGGGCACCGCGTTTGAGCGGAGCGTAGCCGGGCAGGTGCTAACCTTTACCGCCAATGCCGACGGGCGCGGCTTCAGCGATGCAGAGACAGGCAGCCAGTGGGATCATCTGGGGCAGGCAGTGGCGGGGCAACTGCAAGGCACCCAGCTTGCGCCAGTCGTTGCGGTCAACCATTTCTGGTTCTCGTGGGCGGCCTTTCGCCCGGACACGCGGGTCTATCAGGTGGGGGAGTAGGGCGGCTGGATCCCGCCGGCCGCAAACACTGCCGCCACATCGAGCGTGAGTTGGGGGATGAGCAGCGCCGCGGCGAATGTGCCGGGCGTGAATACGCCATGCCCAACATAGGATGATCCGTGTAGCACCAGCACTGTGATAGTTACGGTTTGCGGATCAACAATCCAGTATTCAGGGATCTGCGCTTCGGCATAATCAGCGCGTTTCTGCACCAGATCCCGCTCAGGATGATCGGGGCTAACCACCTCTAGGACGAGATCCGCACCTAGCCAAAAGGCTTCTTGATTGCGCGGATCAGCCTGATCGCAGAGCAGCAAGAGACCCGGCTCGCGGTATTTGGTGGGACTAATGCGGAGCCGCAAAGCCGCAAACAGAACAATCCCCCCAAGCGGATGCACGATTGCCGCAACCTGTTCGTACAGATACGCGAGGATGCGCTGATGGGTACGGGTGGGCAGGGGCAATAGCTCTAATTCACCATCGCTGAACTCGATCAGATGATTTTTTGTGCGCTTAGGCGCAGGTACATTGCTTCCGTCCAAAGCCCCTGCAACGCAGCAAGCGCAATCTCGGTGCCACTCTCGGTCAGCACAAGGCGCACATCAGGGGAGTTCGTCGTCGGCATAGCGCGAACTCCTTGCGGCTTGCACCGCTGCACACCGATCACACATGGCTATTATAGCACTCAGCCCGCAGGGTATCCGTCCTGCGGGCTGGCGGGTAGGCTATCGCCGTGATCCCTCCGCCCCTAGTGGGCCGCAAGGAAGCCGATCACTACCCCCGCCGTAAATGCGGGTTGCTCAATGTGCATGTAGTGGTTGCTGTTCGGCACTTCAACGAAACGGGCCCCGCTAATCTGACTGACGACGTTGGCGTGCAGGAAATCCGCCGTCAGGAATGGCTCATGCTGTGCGCCTACCACCAGCGTCGGAACATGAATGTGCGCGAGCCGTTCGGGGAAGTTCGCATTGCTCCACGCCTCAAACATCTCCAGCATCGCTTCGCGCCGCCACGTCATCGAGTCGCTCACCAGCCCATCGAGCAAATCAGCCGGGATCGGCGTACTCCAGCCCATCTGCCAGACCGCCGCCCGCCCTTCCGCCGATTCTGCGGCGGCCCGGAACATTGCCGCGCCTTCGGGCGACATCGGCACCCCCGTGGCGGGCACAGGCCCCAGCAGGATCAATGTGCGGAGCGGAACTTCGGCGGCGATCCACTGCGCGATTGCGCCGCCCGTGCTGTGCCCGACAAGGCTGAACTGCTGCCAGCCTAACCCCCGAATGAGGGCCAGTGTATCGCGCCCGAAACGCTCTAGCGTGTAGCCCGTGTCGGGCTTGTCGGATGCGCCGCCGCCGCGCAGATCAGGCAGCACAACCGTGTAGCGATCTGGGGCAAAAAAGGATAGCATCCAATCGAAGTTACGGCTGGTGCAGTTGAAGCCGTGCAGCATTAGGATCTGCTCTGGTCCCCTGCCAAAGGTGCGATAGGCGAGCTTGACTCCATCATCGGTGGTGAAAAAATGTATGGTCATTGGTGTTCGGCTCCTTTGTTGGTGTGGTTGGTGTGGTTGGTGTAGATTGTTTCGATAGCATTAGCCCAGACGTACCCCATAGTGGCGGGCGGCATAGTCATACAGCACTTCCGTGAAGGGCGTGCCATTGGCAAAGCCGCGATACTCCGGCTTGATTTCTGAGAGTTGGATCATAAACCGCACGTCGCCAAAGGTGATGTGTCCATAGAGGGATAGCCGCTCGGCCCGTTCGAGCAGCGTAAACTCCGATGTGAAGGCGGGGAAGTGCGCTTGCAAATGGGCAAACGCCGCTTCGAGGTGATCTACCACAAAGCCAATGTGATGGATGCGCGAGGGGATCCCATCCGAGAGCGGCGCACCCGGCTTGGCCTCAAACAGGAATAGCGCAGTGTTGCCCGTCGTCACGACGGTGAGGTGGTCGTCGTCGCGCACGATCTGCATCTGCAAGCCGATGTGGAAGAAATCGCGGGCAGACGGACGATCCGTCACAGCGAGCGCAAGATGATCGAAGCCGTAATTCGTCCACGCCGCCGGACGCGGATCAAGTGCGCGTGCTTCAAGCACAAAGTCGGCATCGCCATAGTGGGCGACGATCTCGTTGAGAAACATGTCCGGGTAGATCAATGTGCCATCGGCACGCAGCACCCGCAGATGATGGGCATACTGGAGATCGGCGGGGAGCAGGGCATGCATCGCCTGATGCACAATGCTCGTAATCGGGAGATCGCCGCTGTAGGTTGTGGTGGCAGTTGCAAACCGGACTGAGATTGTTGCAGGGTTGGACATACATCACCTCTCTGTGAACGACAACACCTCTTTGCTCTAGAGTTTGCTCTAGAGATATGATACGGGGTTTGTACCCTACTTGTCAAGGGTTTGCACAGGGAGAGCTAGCACGGGCCAAGAGCTAGTCTATGCCCAAAGCCGCGCCACCCGATAAAAAAACTGCCCTGCCGCATCGGGCAGGACAGGCGAAGGATTGCGGTGAGTAGCTGCATAACGTGCGCCGCTACTCCTCTTGCTTGATCTTCTCCTTCAGGGTGCTGCTAGCGGTGAAGCCCGGCGTGCGGGTTGCGGCGATCTTCATCTTCTGCCCCGTCTGCGGATTCACGCCCTCGCGGGCTTGGCGGGTGCGAACCTCAAACGTGCCGAAGCCAGTGAGGGTGACGCGCTGCCCTTGAGCCAATGCCTCGCTAATCACCTCAAATGCCGCGTCAATCACTTGGCGGGTGACTTTCTGCGAAAGTTCAGTACGGGTAGCAACCTCTTTGATGAACTCGGTCTTCTGCATGCTGGCAGCCTTCTCAGTGGTCATACACTCCTCCCGTGAATAGAAAACACGTCGCTCCAAGTGCGTTTCAATAGCAATGCAGTATACCGTATTCGGCGAGATCTGCAAGTGCCAAATTAGCGATTGTATTGCGGATTCCGAAAAAACCCCTCGTGTACACGGATAAGGCTAACATTTGCACCCTATCTTCGGTGCGGTAGCCCATCACCCATCACGATGGGACGGCGTGCATCTCCAGCGGAACCGTCATGCCCAATTCACCCCAGCCCAGCCACGCCACAAAGCCTTGCCGTTGCTCCTCTGTGCCGAGAATAGCCAGCCGATCCCCACCCTGTAGCATCATTGTGGCTTCGGGATTGACAAACACTTCCATATCGCGTAGCAATGCTACGATTGATGCGCCGGTCTCTTGCCGAATGCGTAATGAGCCAATCGTGCGCCCGGCGTAAGCCGAGTCGGGGCGCAGTTGATACCACTCAATCGTCAAGCCCTGCTGGGCGCGGCGCAGGCAGGAGAGCAGCTGCGAGTCCGCATCGGGCTGCTGCCACGGCTCGTAACGGCGGCTATGCACCACATCCGAATAGCTCTGGATCGTTTCGGCACTCAGCCCAATCCGCAGTAGCGTTTGGCGTAGGATCTCCATGCCCCCCTCAAAGATCGGCACCACCACATCGTTGGCTCCGTCGCGGTAAAGTTGCGGCAGGTCTTCCGGTTGGCGGGCCCGCGAGATGATCGGCAGGTTGGGCACAATCTCGCGGATCTGCTGCACAGTCAGGCGTTGCGCGGACGTTTCCGGCACCGTCACCACAGCCACCCGCGCCCGTTCGAGGTAGGCTCCGGCTAGCACCGATGGCATAGATGAGTCGCCGTAGATCACGGTTGAGCCATGCTCGCGGGCGATCTGGGCGCGGAGATAGTCCTGCTCGATCACGATATGGCGCATGTTTAGCTCGTGCAGGGCTTCGACGAGGTGCTGCCCAACCCGCCCATAGCCACAAATGACAACGTGATCGCGGATGCCGGGCGGCACCGCTGGAAGCGGCGCGGCAATCCGATCCTTGGCGGGCATATGCTGATCGAGCCAATCGGCGAGGCGATTGACTGCCCGCAAGAAGAAGGGCGTAATCAGCGAGGAGATCAGCGCACCAGCCAGAATCAGGCTATACAGGTAGCGGTCAATCACGCCGATCTGCATGCCCATCGCGGCAAGGATGAAGGAGAATTCGCCCATCTGGGCCAGCCCAGCCGCCACGAGCAGCAACGTGCGGCGGCTATAATCAAACCACCAGATCGCCAGCAGCGTGACGAGGAACTTGCCCCCCACCAGCGTCAGCACAACAATCAGCACTACGCCAATGTTATCCACGACAAACATCGGGTCAATCAACATCCCCACCGAAACGAAGAACAGGATCCCAAACATATCGCGGATCGGGATCACCTCACCCAGCACACGGTAGTGCAGATCCGACTCGGAGACGACCATGCCTGCAATGAACGCGCCGAGCGCAGGCGACAAGCCAAAGACGCTCGTCGCAATAAATGCCGTGCCAAGTGATAGCACCACCGTCGCCAACAGGAACAGTTCGCGTGAGCCAGTTTTGGCAATCCGCGCTAGCACCAGCGGGACAAAGCGTGAGCCAAGCACCAGCATCACCGCCACAAACACGCCGGTCAGGGCCAGCGACGTGCCGACTTGCAGCAGGGGGTTGCCGTTATCGTTGGGCAATGTAACCGCAGGCAGCAGGCTGACCATCAGGATCGTGCTGAGGTCTTGCACAATCGAGACCCCGATCATAATCTGGGCGTGCTTCGTATCCAGTTCACCGCGATCCATCATAATCTTGAGCAGCACGGTGGTGGATGAAAGGGCTAAGGCACAGCCAAAGAAGATCTGCCATGCCCATGGCCAGTTGAGCAGATAGCCGACCAGCACGCCCAGCGCAATCGTGAGGATGACCTGTGTGCCGCCGCCAAACAGGGCGATGCGCTGCACTTGGCGCAGCTGTTGCAGCGAGAAATCTACGCCCACCCCAAACATCAGCATCACGACACCGATTTCGGCGAGCAACTGGATATTCTCGGTATCGGCGGTAGGCGAGATGCCTACGAAGGGGCCCACCAGAATGCCCGCGAGCATGTAGCCGATCAGGGCTGGCAGGCGCAGGTAGTGGCTGGCAATGCCACCGAGTAGCGCGGCAGACAGGGCAAGGGCAAGATCATAGGCAATTGAAACCGTTTCCATTTCCATCGCAACGTCTCCTGAATTGGTGCGGGTAAACACACGGGATAGTACATGCGGCCGGCATTGGCACGCGGGGCAACCCAGCACGCGGGCATCGGCGAACTGTGCCACACCCGCTTGGTGAAACTCGACTCTTATTCTAAAGTATGCCACAGGAAAGCCTTGCACGGCAAATGCCCCACGCCAAGCGCGGATCCGCCATCACCACAATACATCGCTAGTCTCACACACTTCTCATTTAGAACGTGCTATGATTAAGGTTGTACCCATGCTGGGAGGCATGGTTAAGTCATCCATTTGAGGAGGTTAACAAACTCATGTTTACCTATTTTCACCAATCTTTAGCAGCACGGCGTTGGGCAATTGGGGTGCTTTTGGCAGTCATTGCACTAGCGGGCATGCGCTTCCCCGTACCCGCCCACGCCCAGAGTGGCGAGCGTTGTTTTCCCGAAACCGGCTACTGCATCAGTGGGCCGATCCGTGAGTATTGGGAGCGCAACGGCGGCTTAGCGGTGTTTGGCTACCCGATCACCGCACCGAGCATCGAGACGATTGAGAACTGGTCAGGCCCTGTGCAGTGGTTCGAGCGGGATCGGCTGGAAGACCACAGCAATCAAGGGCAGGGCGTGCTGGCGGGGCGGCTGGGCGCCCAGCTGCTGGAGTTGCAAGGCCGCCCGTGGCAATCCTTCCCCGCGGTCAACAGTGCCCCGACGGGCTGCGTTTACGTGGAGGTGACCCGCCATAGCCTATGCGAGCCGTTCCTCAGCTACTGGCGCACCAACGGCGGCTTGGAACGCTTTGGCTACCCGATCACGGAGCCGATCCGCGAAACCTTTGGCGATTGGACGGGCAACGTGCAATACTTCGAGCGGCGGCGCATGGAGCACCACACCGAGAACGCCGGCACGCCCTATGAAGTGCTGCTTGGCTTGCTTGGCTCATCGGTGCGCTTCGATGTGTTCACCGATATGATGGGCAAGATTGCGTATACTTCGACCCGCGACGGCTCGCTCGATATTTGGGTGATGCAGCCCAACGGCGGCGGCAAAACGAATCTCACCAATACGCCTAACGTCGGCGAGTTTCAAGCCGCGATTTCGCCCGATGGCTCCAAGATTGCCTATGTGCGCGGCACACCTACTACCCAAGATCAGGATATTTGGGTGATGAATGCCGACGGCTCGAATGCCCGCCGGATCACCTTCAATGAGCAAGCCGAGTGGGACCCCACATGGTCGCCGGATGGCAAGCAGATTGCCTTTGCCACCAATTGGAATGGCAACGCCGACATCTACGTGATCAATGCCGATGGCACGGGCGATGCCGTGAACCTGACCAAGTTTGCCCCGCGCACCTCCGAATACTCGCCCGCGTGGTCGCCGGATGGCAAGCAGATCGCCTACATCTCGGATGAAGACGGGCGTGGTCCAAACGTCTGGATTCTGCAAGTTGGGGATCAAGACAACACCCGCCGCAATGTGACCAATGTGAACACCTCTGAGGTGGGCTACTACTTTGACAAACCGACGTGGCTGCGCGATGGCTTCCGCCTGATCGCCGAGCGCAAGTTTAGCTGGGGCGGCAAAGAGCTGCTGATGTTCAACAACGATGGCAGTTCGCAGCAGTATATGATCTTTGATGCGAGCGCAGCATCAGTCTCACCCGGCGGGCGCAGCTACGTGTTTAGCTATGCCAACGATATTCATGTAACGAATATCGCTGGGGGCGGCTGGCGCAGCCTGACCGAATCACCAGAATATGTCGAGACGGAGCCGCACTGGGGCAACTAGTGGGCCAGTGGCAATCGCGTAGGGTTTAGGGAGGGGCAGGCTGGGCGCACGCCAACGAGGGTTAAGCATCCGTTAGGCATCAGCGCACCAGCTTGCCCCACAGATCATACTCGGTGGTCTGGGTAATCCGGGCTTGCACCTTGCTGCCGATGGGCGCACGGCCCCACACAAACACCTGCCCATCCACTTCGGGCGCATCGCGGAAGGAACGCCCCACCACCAACGGCGTGCCATCATCGGCGGTGCCCTGCCCTTCCACCAGCACCTCAATCGTGCGCCGTTTCCAACGCCGGTTGCGCTGGCGCGAAATCTCCTGCTGGAGCTGCATCAAGGTGTGCCAACGCGCCTCTATGACGGCAGGGGCAACCTGATCGGGCAGGGTGGCGGCGTGCGTGCCCGGCTCCTGCGAATACTGGAACGCCCCCACCCGATCTAGCTGCATATCGCTGAGGAACGCCAGCAGCGTTGTATACTCCTCATCAGTTTCGCCCGGAAAGCCGACGATGAACGTCGAGCGAATGGCCACATCGGGCATCGCCGCCCGCAGATCGGCGATGATCTGGCGCGTGCGCTCAGTATCGGGCGGGCGGCGCATACGCCGCAGGGTGGCAGGGTGGGCGTGCTGCAAGGGCATATCGAGGTAGGCGCAGATCTGCGGGTGGCGCGCCATTGTCTCGATCAGGCGCGGGCTAATGCCGTGTGGGTAGGCATACATCAGGCGCACCCAGACATGCGCCGGCAACACCTGACACAGTTCATCGAGCAGGGTGGCCAGCCCATCGCTGAGCTTCAGATCGCGCCCGTAGTCGGTCAAGTGCTGGGCCACCAGCACAATCTCGCCCACCCCAAGCGCGGCGAGTTCCTGCGCTTCGGCCAGCACGGCCCCCATCGGCTTGGAGCGCATATCGCCCTTGAACGATGGGATCGTGCAGAAGGCACAGCGCAAGTTGCAGCCATCGGAGATTTTCAGGTAGGCCGAAGGTCCATTCAGGCTACGCTTGATCTGCGCGGTACGCCAATCAGCATAGCCCGTTGCCGCAGGGGTGGCCACGCCAGCATGGGCCGGCATCAGCGGGATGCTCAGATCGAGCGGGGCTACAGCAGACGGCGCGGGGCCAGCACTCAGCGGGATCAGCGGCATTGGCGCGGCTGCCGCCAGTTCCAGCACCGGCTGTGCGGCCCGGGTGGGCGTGCCACTTGCCCCCCCCGTAGCTGCTGCACCACCGCCCCAATCTGCATCCACTGCTTGGTGCTGAGGGTGGCATCTACGCTGGGCACGGCTTGCACGAGCGCGGTGTGGCTCTCGGCCATGCAGCCCGCTGCAATCAGGTGTTGGTGGGCCGCTTTGCGTGCGCCGATCTCGCCCAGCACGGCGAGTGTTTCGTCGCGGGCTGCCGCAATAAAGCTACACGTATTGACAATGACAACATCGGCGGCATCGCGCTCGGCCACAGCGGTATAGCCCTGCTGGGCCAGAATGCTGTGCATGCCTTCGCTATCCACACTATTCTTAGGACAGCCCAGTGTAACAATGTGATATTTCATGAACCGTGTTGATCCTCAACGTGTATTCTTACCCTGTTCCTGTGCTTAACCCAACCATCGTGTATTGTAGCATAGGTAACAAGACCACAAGACCATAATCTCACCCGCTCAACTCCCGCGCTCCAGCGTGTCGCGCAGATCAAAGAACGTGCTGGTGCGTTGTGGGGTGCTGATCCGGGCACTGTAGTGCAGCAAATGATTGAGCAGGGTCAGGGTCTGGGTCAGGTCGGGGGGAGCGACGGGGGCTGAATCAGCAGTATCGGCGTGCTGATCGTGGGCTTGCATCCCAAGCCGCTCCTGCCACCGGCGCACTTGGGCCTTGCGGATCTCGATCACGCCTTTTTCAATCTCCTGCATAAACAGGTACTCACGGCTGCCCGGCACCGTCAAGCCCGCCAGATAGCGCAGGTGATCGTGCAGGCTCGGCGCGAGGCTCTGCACCCACAGCGGCGGCGCGTTGCCAAGCTCGGCTTCGCTAGGCAATGTTGGGCAACCCGCCTGCTGCCAGTGTTGCCAGAGCATGCGGTTGGCCGTCGTGCTGAGCAGGTGTTCAACATCATCGCCGAGCATCTCCGCCAAGCCCGCAAACTCGGCCAGATCGCAGCGCAACCACGCATTGGCTTTCGCTATCGCCTCTGGGTAGCGCAGCAGCAACGCCACCAGATAATCCTCACGCGGGGCGTGTTCGGCGGCGGGGGTTGCCGGGCTGCGGGGGGTCAGGGCGGGCGGCAGGCGGGG
>JAAUTZ010000104.1 GCA_012031225.1 Chloroflexaceae bacterium | reverse complement strand
TTGACATGGTCGGCTGTAAAGCCTTTCGGTTCAACCGTTGCAGGCCCTGTTGTAGCCCGATCTCGATGCCTTCCTCGCGCCAGATGTCGAGGATGGGCGGATCGGGCAAGCCGTAGTCTTGCTTGAACAGCTTGCTTGAGGATGACATTGCTAATCTGCCTGCTGATCGGGTGGTGTGCCGTGCGTGATGAGCCAATCGGTCAGATCGCGGAAGTGCGTGAAGTCGAGCAGGGCCTCGGCGAGGTCTAGTCGTTGGTCTCGGCCAAGAGCCTGTACCTGCGCCACCACGTCATCCGGCAAGGTTCCAAAGCGGCGCGTGAGTTGACGGAGGGTGACGGCTTCAAGTTCTTCGGCACGGCCCTGTTGCAGGCCCTGTTGCAGGCCCTGTTGCAGGCCCTGTTGAAGGCCGCGCTCTAGCCCGATCTCGATGCCTTCCTCGCGCCAGATGTCGAGGATGGGTGGATCGGGCAAGCCATAGTCTTGCTTGAATAGTTTGCTTGCCATTGCAGCGATCTCCTTATCGGTACATAAGAGAAAAAACTCCGTGAGTAATCGTTCGCGCAGCTCGCCACTCGTGCTGTCATTGATGCGGCGGAGAGCCTCACGCAAATCACGCTCTGGGTGGGTGATTGTTGTCTGTCCAATCAACACCGCCAAAATGGGCTTGTCTATCGCTAGCAGTTCTTCGGCAGTCATCTGCCACAGATGCACCACGCCATACTGCCACGCAATGTGTGCCTGCCCAGTGTGATCGGTGAGGGTGTGGTAGCCAGTGTCGTTTGCGCCGGCTCCGCCAAGATAGATGACCACGCTGAAGATCGGGATGTTGCGGTATTCGAGCGCAATACGGACATCGTAATCCAGCATACGTAGCGGCATTGGGATGCGGCTGCCGAGGGCCTGAAACTCGATGTGCAAAATGATCTCGCTCCCATCGGCAAGCGTCACGAATAGCACGAGATCGGCATCTATCTGCTCGGCAGTTGTGAATTCATCTTTGCGGGTAGTTACGCGGATGACTTCTACACCAAGCAACCACGCAGCAATTGCTTCCGGCGTAAGCGCAACCACGCGCTTCAATGGGTGATCGGTTTTTGCCATCGTGTACCTCCGAAGTACAAAGAAAGCATGCAACTGTACGATCTCTAGTGTAGCACACTCGTAGGACTTTTGCACTACATCAGGCGCACTGCTGCCACACTTAACACCATCGCCAAGCCATCAACAACCAGTTCCCATGTGCGCCCGCGATCATCCGAACGGAGCACTGCGCCAGCATCTGTGCCGGCCCACACAACATCCCGGTGGTAGTGGGCGAGTGCCAGTACGCTGATGTTGCCAACACTTGCGGCGGGCAGGGCAATGCCTTCCCACAGCAATTCATCATTGACGCGGCGTTCAATGCCTAGATAGTCGGGCATGGGGACGGTGCGGAGTTGCACCGGCGGGTTGCCGAGCAGGGTCACTTCGGTGACGGGGGCGGTGGGCGGCTCACCATCTGGCGCAGGATTCCACGTCTGCCCGCCGTCGCTGCTCTGGAGCCTGCCCTGCGAGGTTGCTACCAGCACTGCCAGCGCAGTCTCCGCGGCGATGGCTTGCACCGCCTGCCCCACCAGCTCATGCCCAATCTTGCGCCATCGCCCCGTTGCGCCCGGATCACTCAACACCACGAGTCCGTCGGTAGTGCCAATATAAACCACACCAGCTTTTGCCATTGTAATCTCACTTTCTTCTAAGCGGGCAATGGTTGCCCCGTTCGTATCGCTCGGTTATAATGGGTCTTGTATGTAGTATAAAAGATTGTGCCAGTGCAAGCCATATCTTCGCCTATGTTTTTGCCCCTACCGCCACAAGGAGGCGTTATGTTTGATAAATTGGTGAGTGGATTACGCAAGCTCACAGGGGATACAAATGAAAAGGCTGTCAAGCAGGTGCAGCCCTATGTGAAAGCAATTAATGAGCTTGATGATGAGTTCAAGCAGATGCATGAGGATGAGCTGCGTGGCATCACGGCCGAGTTCCGCGAGCGCATCGCCGCTGGTGAAACGCTCGACGATCTGCTGCCCGAAGCCTTTGCCGCAGTGCGCGAAGCCTCGCGCCGCACGATTGGCTTGCGCCACTACGATGTGCAGCTCATCGGTGGAATTGTGTTGCATCAAGGCAAGATTGCCGAGATGCGAACCGGTGAAGGTAAGACCCTCGTGGCCACCTTGCCGCTGTATTTGAATGCCCTTGCGGGCAAAGGCTGCCACCTGATTACGGTGAATGACTATCTGGCGAAGGTTGGTGCGGGCTGGATGGGTCCAATCTACCACTATCTGGGCTTGAGCGTCGGCTTTATCGCGCACGAGTACAGTGCCCGCTATGATCCTGACTATGTTGATCCAGATGCCAATCAAGAAGACTCACGGCTTGTCCACTGGCGGGCGTGTACGCGCCAAGAAGCCTATGCCGCCGATATTACCTACGGTACGAACAACGAGTTCGGCTTCGATTATCTGCGCGACAACATGGCGATTGAGCTTGAGCGGGTGGTGCAGCGCGAGTTGTTCTTTGCGATTGTGGACGAAGTTGATAACATTTTGATTGATGAAGCCCGCACCCCGCTCATCATCAGCGGGCCTGCCCAAAAGAGTAGCGATGAGTACAAGCGCATGGCCAGCCTGATTCGCCGCCTGCGTCTGAAGCGCAGCACCGTCTCAGAGAAAGACCACAAGCAGGGCATTCCCCACGATGGCGATTATTTGATTGATGAGCGGGCCCGGGCGATCTCGCTGACCGAAGCGGGCATCGAGAAGATCGAACAGGCAATCGGCATTCCCGCCGATGAGAGCCTCTACGATCCGAAGTATTACGAACTGACCCCGTTTGTCGAGAATGCACTCCGCGCAGAGTTTATCTTCCACCGCGACAAAGACTATATGGTCACGCGTGAGGGGGATGTCTTGATTGTAGATGAGTTTACCGGCCGGCCTATGCCGGGGCGGCGGTGGAGTGACGGGCTGCATCAGGCGGTGGAAGCCAAAGAGGGCGTAGAGATCAGGAACGAGAACGTCACGATGGCGACGATCACGTTCCAGAACTACTTCCGTATGTATCAGAAGCTCGCCGGTATGACTGGTACAGCATATACCGAACGCGAGGAGTTTGGCAAGATTTATGACCTCGATGTTGTTGTGATCCCGACGCACCGCACGATGGTGCGCGAAGATTTCCCCGATCAAGTCTACCGCACTGAAACTGCCAAGTTTAATGCGATTGCCCGCGATGTGAAGGAGTTGCAAGAGCTAGGCCGCCCGGTGCTGATTGGTACAACATCGGTGGAAACTTCTGAGCGGCTCTCACAGATCTTCAATAAAGAGGGTATTTCCCACGCCGTCTTGAATGCGAAACAACACGAGCGCGAGGCGTTTGTTGTGGCGCAGGCGGGGCGCAAAAGCAAAGTGACTATCGCCACCAATATGGCTGGGCGTGGTACGGACATTCTGCTCGGCGGCAACCCGGATGGGTTAGTCGAAGCACTGCTCGCCGCCGAGAGCTTGAGCTTTGAGGATGCCACCCCCGAACAACACGCCGCCGCCTTGCAGCAGGCGCGGGCGATTACCGAAGCCGAACGCCAAGCGGTGATAACGCTGGGTGGTATGCATGTGATCGGTACCGAACGCCACGAGTCGCGCCGGATTGACAATCAGCTGCGCGGGCGTGCCGGACGGCAAGGCGATCCCGGCTCGTCGCGTTTCTACATCTCGCTTGAGGATGAACTGATGCGGCGGTTTGGGCGCATGGAGATGATCAACAACATTATGAAGAACATCTCCGCCGATGACGATCTGCCGGTCGAATCGCGCATGCTTGACAAGGTGATCGAAGGCGCACAGACCCGCGTGGAAGGCTACAACTTCGACATCCGCAAGCATACGGTCGAGTTCGATGATGTGATGAATACGCAACGCCAAGTGATCTACGCGGATCGGCGGGCGATCTTGAGTGGGGCCGATATGCACGAGCGGGTGCTGGAGATGGTTGGCGAGGAAGTTGCCGCTTTGATGGATGACTACCTGCCCGACGATGACCACGAGCGTGAACTGTGGGACTATGAAGCCCTCTTGCGGGCGGTGCAGAGCGTTGTTGTGGCCCTGCCGGAAGATTTCACGGTGGCGACCATCCAGAAGCTGAGCCGGGCCGAGATCGAAGATGCCCTGCTCACCATCATTGAGGAGGAGTATCAGCAGCGCGAAACGGCAATCACTGCTGAGAATATGCGCTTCATTGAGCGGCGGCTGATGCTTGCAGCGATTGATCGGCAATGGATTGATTACCTCACCGCAATGGATGAGCTGCGCCAGACGATCAACTTGCAGGCGTATGCCCAACGCAACCCGTTGGTCGAGTTTAAGAAAAGCTCGTTTGAGATGTTTGCCGAGCTGAAAGACCATATCACCCACGATATTGTCTATCAAATGATCCCCACCTCTTACCGCTACGAGGAGCAACTGCGGGCGATTGAGGAGGAGCAGCAACGCCGCCTCGCCGCCGCGCAAGCATCCGGCGGTTCGAGTGAGATCCAGAACACGGTCGCCAAACGCAAAGCCCCGCGCACAGTGCAGAAGGAGTTCCGCGAGCCGGGCCGCAACGATCTTTGCCCGTGCGGGAGTGGCAAGAAATACAAATATTGTCACTTGGGGCGACTGGATGAGATCAAGCATTTGCTTCAGCCAGCGGGCCCATCCGGTGCAGCACTGGTGGCGGGCGATGCGCCAGAAGGGGTGACTGCCGCCGCGCCCGCTACCGTAGCGCGGGGACGGCAAGCCCCCGCCAATAGCAACGCTACCCCGCAGCAGGGGCGGCGCAAGGGTAAGGGGAGCACCCCCGCCAGCAAAGCCTAAGCAAGCCGAAGGAGGATGAGTCGCTATGGCGAGCAAACAACCGCCGCGTAATCCGTATGCAATCCTATCTGGCCCCCCCCGCTGACGGGCAATCAGCCGGTGGATGATTTCCTGCTGCGCTTTCCCACGATCACGCAAGCCCGCTTCTTCTATGAAGACCTCAAGAGCATGCGCGAGTGGTGGAACCTGCTCTTGCCAGTGCTAGGGCTAGCTGCGTTGTGGGTGTATCGGCGTGAGCGTGAACAAGTACATTACGAGAAGCTAGGGCAGCAACTATTTCAGCAGTTGCTCGAAGAAGAACGGATTGAGCTGGAGCAGTCCGCCGCCCGCCACGCCCAAGCTGCCGCCCAACAAGCGCAAGCGGATGCCCTGCACGCCGCCCGCCACGCCCAAGCTGCCGCCCAACAAGGCGTGGGGTAAGCGTGACAACCCCCGACCCACCCAACGAGCAACCGCCCCCCACACCTGACGGATCATCACTGGGGACGGGGGGGGCGGTGCGGCTACTGACTACGCTGGAGCAGATCCAAGCCCATCTAGGGGGCTTGCAGCGCACCGTTGCCACGCTGCACCAGATGGTGCTGGCAAGCATGGGCAAAGCCCCTGAGCCGCCCATGCCTGCGCCGGAAGCATCGGAAGCATCGCCACCTGCCTTCGCATCTGCGCCGATGACAGGCGCTAGCCATGATGACCTGCCCGCGAGTGTTCCGGCCCTGCCCCGCTCTGCCCCGCCTGCCCCAGCCCTGACCAAATCCGTCGGGGCGGGCTTGGTCTTTCGGGATGCGGCAGTGGTGCAGCAGGAGCTAGAGCTGTACCCCAACGGCATCAATGGCGTGACGGGCCAGCCGTTGATTACGCTGGATACCTTGACAGCCAGCCACCTTGCGCGGGCAACCGCAGAAGGCGAACGTGAACGCGGCATCTATGCTGTGCGCGAGGAACAGACGCACCAAGAGCATCTGGGCTTGGTGTTTGGGATCAGCGAGGATCGGCTCGATGAGAGTCGCTGGGCGATAGTCATCCACCGCGACGAGGCCGCCCAACTGCTCGAAGCCCTGTTCCCGCTGATCCAGCACCGCAGTACGCAGCAGGGCATTACGCTGCCGCCGCTAGCGGTGCAGCCGGATGAGACCTGCGGGCAGTGGCTCGCACGGCTTGTGCCCGATCCGCAGACGGCGTGGAATGCCCGCCCGCCGATATTGCTCTACCACGCGGGCGAAAGCAGCAGTGCGTGGCTGCAACGGCACGGCGTAGGGCACGGCGTAGTGGATCCGCGACGCGGTGTGCCCTACTACCTCTTGCTTGTGGGGCAGCCGGGTGCAACCCTGAAGCGCGTCCCGCCGCATATCCCGTTCGTCTTTCAATATGAGCTAGACCTGTTCTGGGCGGTGGGGCGGCTGTGTTTTACCGATGCGGAAGGCGAGCACATCCTCAGCGAGTATCGCGCCTATGCCGAGCAGGTGGTGGCCTTTGAGCAGCAGTATGATCCCGATCCCCCGCCCATCCCGCCCGATCCGGTGCGCCTGCACGATCCTGCGTATCGGCGGCATTTGGTGCTATTTGGCACGCACCACGCCCACGATCCCGCCACCGAGCGCAGTGCTACCGAACTGATCTTACCGCTAGCGCAGGGCAGCGACGGCATCCCGCCGATTGCCGAGCGGTTTAGCTTTAGTCAGCAACTTTTTCTAGGGCCCCAAGCTGGCACTGCCGCCACCCACGCCAATCTACAGGCGATCCTCACCGGGCAGGCCCGCGGCGGCAAGCCCGCGCTGCTGTTCACGGCCACGCACGGCATCGGGCTGCCCCCAGATGATCCGCAACTGGTGGCGCGGCAGGGCGCACTGCTCTGCCAAGATTGGCAAGGTTGGGGTGAGATTGAGCCGCAGCATGCCTTCGCCGCCGCCGATCTGCCGCCCGATACGGACGTGCGCGGCTTGATTGTGTGCTGTTTTGCTTGCTATGGGGCGGGCTGCCCTGAAGCAGATGAGTTTGTTTTTGCGCTAGCGCAGGATGGCGACGCACCCGCCGAACGCCCGATCATTGCACCCTTCCCGTTGATTAGCAAGCTCAGTCAGCAATTGCTGGTGCGCGGCGCACTGGCCTTTATTGGGCACGTTGATCGGGCGTGGACGTACTCTTTCAGTGCCACCAATGCACCTGCACAGGTGCAGAGCTTTGAGGATCTGCTAGCGCGGCTTATGGCGGGCAAGCGGGTTGGCTTTGCAATGGATCAATTCAACCAGCGTCAAGGTGCATTTGCGATGCTGCTCAGCAACGAGATCGAGAGCGCGAGCTTTGGCAAGCGGGTTGCCCCTACCGATCTGGGCAAGCTGTGGGCCGCTCGCAACGATGCCCGCAACTATGCGCTGCTTGGTGATCCGGCAGTACGCCTGCCACTCGCGGCAATCGCTGAGTAGGGCATCCCTGACACCTCGTACCCTACACCCGCTCACCCCGCTCCCTTGCACTGGCTCCTACTCGGTGCTATACTAGCGCGAGCTTGCACCGTGTAAGGAGACACCCCGCATGAGCTTCAAGAAACTGCAATCGCGCCTGCTGATCTCGCTTGGACTAGGGCTAGTGGTTGTCCTGATTCTCGCCCTACTCAGTGATGCCCAAGCCGTCGGGAGTAGCCTGCAACAGTTCCAGTGGCACCTGCTGCCGCTCATCGTCGGGCTGACGATTATCAACTACGTGCTGCGCTGGCTCAAGTGGGATTTCTACCTCCGCTCCATGCGGATGAACGACGGCGTACCCCCACTCGATAGCGGGTTGCTATTCACCGCAGGCATGGTCATGTCAGTTACGCCCGGCAAGATTGGCGAAGTGTTCAAATCCTACCTGCTCAAACAGCTCAACAATACCCCGATCACCGCCTCTGCCCCGATTGTGCTGATGGAACGCCTCACCGATGGGATTGCCATGCTGCTGCTCATGGGCGCAGGGCTAACGCTCTACCCGCCTGCTCGCCCGCTCTTTTTCGTGCTTGTTGGCATTACCGTGACGGGCATTCTGCTCGTGCAATATCGCTGGCTATGCGAACAGATCCTCACCCGCATCGCGGTCCTGCCGCTCGGCAGCCGCCTTGCACCGCGCCTCACCACCATCTACGAAAGTATCCACCAACTGCTTGGCTGGCGCATCCTGCTGCTCACCACGATCATCAGCGTCGTCTCGTGGGGCTGCGAATGTGTCGCCTTCTACTTCGTGCTAGTCGGCTTGGGCGTAGAGGGGACGTGGCTGCTGCTCTTGCAAGCCACGTTCATCTTTGCAGCTAGCACCCTGTTCGGCTTGGTATCGCTGCTGCCGGGCGGCTTGGGCACCTCCGAAGTGACGAGTGCCGGTTTGCTGGTGACACTGGTTGGTATGGATGTCGCCGCTGCAACCGCCGCCACCATCCTGATCCGCTTTGCCACGCTCTGGTTTGGCGTGGGGCTAGGCATCATCGCGCTGGCGTGGTTTGTGCGCCGCCATCGTCACCTGCGCGGCATTGACCTGAGTGCCGATGCCGCCGCCTGAGATCGGCACGGGGATGGGCTTGGGCGTGGGCAGAGTGTGCTATAATTGTGGATATGTTGGCATAGCATCCGAGCCAATTATGCCGAGCCAAACCTTGATTTTCCCGAAGGGAGTATAGTCGCAAGGAGCAGTGCAGCGATGGATACAATCTTTACCCGCATTATCAAAGGCGAGATTTCGTGCGTGCGTGTGTATGAAGATGAGCATACCTTTGCGTTTATGGATATTGCGCCTGCCGCACGCGGGCATACACTGGTGATTTCCAAAGAACCCTACCCGCAACTCACCGATGTCCCCGCCGATGTGTTGGCCGCAGTGGCCCAGACGACCAAGCGCGTGGCGCAGGCAATCGTCCTCGCCCTCCACCCCGACGGCTTCAACATTGTGCAGAACAACGGATCTGCCGCAGGCCAGACGGTATTCCACTATCACGTCCATATTATTCCGCGCTGGCAGGGGGATAATGCGTTGCAGCATTGGCCGCCGGGCAGTTCTGATGCCGCCGAGCTACAGGAATTGGCAGACCAAATCCGTGCCCAGCTCTGATGAGCAAGCCCTCTTTCTGGGCACTGCCAGCCAGCAGGGGTATCCCGCCGAAGTGGCTCTGCCGGTCTACACGCAGCTGCTAGCAACCCTGCGCGAGCGAGGGCATGGGCACGCCCTGTACGTCTATCGGGTTGCTGGGCGTGAGGGGGATAGCGATACTGCTCCCGCCACGCCGCCCTTCACCCGCCCACGCACCCTGCTGGCGTTTGCCACCGCCGATACCGCACTCGGCTTTGCCCAGCGCATGCGCCTAAGCGGTAGCCCGCGCCTGCGCCGCATTGCCTTCGCGCACCTGCTCGCGGTGATGCTCCAGCAACCGACAATTCGGGCGGTGCTGGTGGTGGATGAGCCACTCGTTATTCCCGTCGGGCAACACTTTCCCTCAGGCTATACGATCAGCCGGCCTGACCTGCACGAGATGCTGAAAGGAGCAGCGCATGGGGAGCCGCTTTGATGAGCTGCGGATCTTTTCGGGGAATGGCAATCCCGCCCTCACCCAAGCCATCTGTGACCGCATCGGGGTGCGGCCCGGCGATGCCACCGTCACCCAATTTGTGAATGAAAACATCTTCGTGCGCCTGAATGAAACTGTGCGCGAGAAAGATGTGTTTGTGGTGCAGTCGCTGTCGAGTCCGCTCAATGATCGGATCATGGAGCTGCTGATTATGCTGGATGCGTGCAAACGCGCCTCTGCTGGCCGGATCACCGCCGTAATCCCGTACTATGCCTACGGGCGCACCGACAAACGTGATCAGCCGCGTGTGCCGATCACGGCGCGCCTGTTTGCCGATATGATCGAGATTGCCGGAGCCAATCAAGTGATTACGATGGATCTGCACGCGGGCCAGATTCAGGGCTTCTTCAATATCCCGGTAGATGAACTGAGCGGCTTGTCGCTGCTGTCGCGCTACTACGCCGAGAAGAACCTCGATGAGATGATTGTGGTATCGCCGGATATGGGCTTTGCCAAACGGGCCCGCAACCTTGCCGAACGGCTCGGTGTGCCACTGGTGATCGCCGAGAAACGCCGCATCCAACAGTTCCCGCCTGCCGCCAATGGCAGTAGCAAAACCACCACCACCTCAGAGGTGCTGAACCTGATCGGTGATGTGGCGGGCAAACGCTGCATCCTCGTGGATGATGAGATTGCGACGGGCGGCTCGATAGTGCAGGTGGCCCACCTCTTGATGGAGCAGGGCGCACGCGAAGTCTATGCCGGCTGTGTGCATCCGGTGCTGGTTGGCCCCGCAGTGGAGCGGCTCGCGGCTAGCCCAATTGTCGAGCTAGTGGTCACTGATTCGCTGCCAGTGCCGCCCGAAAAGCAGTTTGATCGGCTCAAGGTGCTGTCGGTTAGCACGATGCTAGCTGAAGTGATCCAGCGGATTCATAGTGGGATCTCGGTGGATACCATGTTCCAGCACCGCGATCATCCGGCCCTGCTCTGATTGGTCGGGGAAATCCTACGCCGACTTACGGCTTGGGCATGCTATAATGCAATAGTGATGCTACGCTTTTCAATGGGGCGGGACTGCACGTAGGTCAGCGTCCTCCAGTCATCGTTCTGGCTTGGCACACCTACGTGGCGGAGTGAAGGGCGATCATGAACAGGAGTAGCAAGCGCGGGTGGGCGATGTACCTGATGCCGCGTGTGGTCTCGATCATTGCAGTGGTACTGTTGGCGGGCTGTATGCAAGCTATGCCGACTGACCCCGCCCTGCGCGAAGCATCGGGCACCTTCGGCGTGAGCCGCCCTCTTGCTACGCCCACACTGGAAGTGTATGAATATGCGCTACCCGCGCCACTGGAGCGTATGCCGCCGCCGGTGGCGGAGCCGCCCGCATCGGTATTTGCGCCGCCCCCCGCCGAGCCAGAGGTGATTATCAGTGCGCCGCCCCTGCCCAGCTACACCAATGAAGAACGCTGGCGGTTGCAGCAGCGCGAGCGGCAACCATTCGTGGCGATGCAGAGCTTCTTTACCAGCAATTCGCAGCTATGGTGGTACGATCCACTCCAGCAGCAGCATCTCGCGCTCGGCACGTTTCGGGGGGCGTTCACGGTGCAAGCCCGCTTCATCCTTCAATCCCAGAACGCACCCGCACTGGAAGTACCCTACCAGATCAACCGCAGCTACGGCGTAACCGCGCTCTCGCCAGCAATCATCGAGCGTATGCAGGCGGCGGGCTATAGCGAATGGGTCGAAGCCTATGTGCTTGAAACGCCCGACATCGTGGCTCCGTAACAACGGATCAGGCTGGATCAGGCAAATTGAACCGAAAGTCCCATTGCAAAGGCTATACGCTTTGCCCGCTTTATTGTATAATGTGAACTTAACATCACATGCAACTTTGCGACTTTGCATAACGTCATAGTAGGGTGTGGAGCAAGTGCGGATCGTAGAGCCGATCCCGCATTCCGTATCGGAGTAGGAAAGGTGGAACAGCCGTGAGCCGTTATCTTGATATTGTGCGTGGGCAACAGCGTCGAGGTGGCTTTCAGATTACCTCGAAGACGATCCTGACTGGCATTGCCGTAATAGCAATGGTTAGCTCTGCCGTGTACTGGTGGGGCGTGCAAAGCCAACTCACCTCGAATGTGGCCATGTCTATTGCCTTCACTGCGATTCTGGTGCTGGCTCCGCCGGTGCTGGTCTCTTTCCTGATCCCATGGTCGCCGGGGGGCATGCTGCTCCAGAAGATCAATGCACAGACGTGGGGCTATGCGGTGGTGATTTTCGCTGCGCTGTTTCTCATCTACTACTCGTTCGAGATCCAGTATACGTGGTGGGCGGCCCAGCCGGTTGTCTCCGACACGGGCTTGATCTGGCAGCAGGTGCTGGTTGGGATTATTGGCTTTATTGTGATCCCCGCCTTGATCTGGACTCCGGTCACCTCTGAAGAGTTGGTGGAGCAGGTGCGCCAAGCGCATCTGGTGAAACGCTACGAGATGCAAGCCCAAGCCGATATTGCGATCCTGCGCGGCACGTTGCTGCGGGCCCAAGAGAAAGCCCTCAAAGGCTTTGCCAACTTGACCGCCGATGAGCGCGAGGAGCTTGCCATCGTGATGCAGGGCTTGGTTAAGGGGATAGACAAAACCCTCCAAGAGGTTGGGCATAGCGTCAAGGTCGTCAGCGATGCGACGATCCCGTTCAACTCGCTGGAGGACAATGAGGACATCCGTGAGTATCTCGATTACATCCACGAGACCCTCGTCTACAATTCGCTAACTGAAGAGTACGAACGCCGCCCGCCCGCCCCTGCGCCGCCCGCTATGCCTGTTGCGCCATCGCTGCGG
>JAAUTZ010000103.1 GCA_012031225.1 Chloroflexaceae bacterium | reverse complement strand
GCACGGGCGTGGGCGGCGCAGGTGGTGGCGGCGTGGGTGATGCGGGTGGTGGCGGCGACGATGCCTCAGGCGCACGTACCCTAGCACTACCGTCATGCCGGGCTGATCGGGGTACCCGGTAGCGGCGATGAGCTAACCACAGCATATGCCACAAACTGATCGAAGATGGCTGGAATGCGCTCACGGGTCTGGTAATCCACCACAACAGAGGTGATCCCAAGCTGGGCGAGCAGGGCTTTGGCTTGGTTCTCGCCCAGCCCAACGAGGGGCGGCATCACCTGCCCAGCAGGCCGCTGCGGCTCGGCGGGCTGCACGGTGGCTTGCGGCAGCGGGTCGCGGCGTTCGATCTGCTGCGTGCGGGTGATGGTCTCATCGCCAACATAACCACACACGGGCAAGCTGTTCGGGTCAATCAAGCTGCGCTGGCCAATATCCCACTTGTACTCCACCTTGATGTCAGGATCGGGTGGTGGAGTGTTGAAGACTTGAATGCTGATCACGCGGTCAGGCGGGTAGGATGAGCCTTCAGCCGGAATGCAGTAGCTATTCCGCGCACCATCTTCACCATCTTCACCATCGCCACCGCCGCCACCCGTGCGAACAACCCGCACACTGCGGAAGGCGGTGCAGTTTGATGGGTTGGTCTCTAGCATGGCTTGGGTGAATAGCTCCGTATCTGGGCCTCCGTAGGGGCCGGGCAACGAGCAGATCGAGCGGCGCACGACGGTCTCTGGCAGGCGGAAATCGGTCTGGATCACCCCATCGGCAAAAGGCATGGCAAAGAGCTGCTGGTAGCGTGGCTCCGCGCCGATGCGCCGGAAAATATCCTCCATCACATTGCGCCAGATGATGCCCCCACCGGTGAGGCTTTCAACTTCCGCCGTTGGTTCGTTGTTGTTGTTACCACTCCACACGCCCACCGTCACAAAGGGGGTATAGCCAATCGTCCACGCATCGCGGTAGTCGTTGGTTGTCCCGGTCTTGACGGCCGAGGGGAGCGAGAGTTGCAGCGGGCTGTTGCGGCCCCACACGGGTCCCCGCGCTACATCATCGCTGAGGATATTGCTGATGATCGCCACCAGATCCGGGCTGATGGCTGGCTCGCCTTCGATTGGTTGCCACTGCTCGATGATGCGCCCGTTGTTATCGGTGATCTCCAGAATTGCCACCGGCGGATAGTGTTGCCCTTCGCTGGCAAGCGTGTTGTAGGCACTTGTGATCTCAAGCGGCGAAACCTCGCCACCGCCAAGTGTGAGCGACAAGCCGTAGAACTCGCCGCCGCGATTCAGCCCCGTGCGAACCCCAGCGCGGTTCATTAGCTCCATCGTGGAGCCAATTGAGGCGAAGTGCAGGGCTTTGACGGCGGGCATATTCAGCGAATTGGCGAGTGAGGTTCGAATGCGGACAGGCCCGTGCCAGCGTTTGTCATAGTTCTCTGGCTCGTAGTATTCGCCATCTGCTTCGCGCGAGAAGGGGAACTTGGTCGGCACATCCCACAGCAGCGTCTCGGTGGTCATGCCTTGTTCCATTGCGGCGATATACGTGAAGGGCTTGAGCGCAGAGCCGGGCTGCCGTTCGCGCACAGTGACATTCACCTGCCCATCGAGGACGTTGCCTTCCTGATCGGGCATTTTCGTCGGCTTGATGGCATTGTAATCAACGCTGCCAACCATCGAGAGGATTTGCCCGGTGCGCGGCTGCAATACCACCACCGCCGCATTGTTGATGTTGCGCTCATCAGCGAGGGTCAGAATGTGTTCACGGGCTTTTGCTTGCACCATGTTGTTAAGGTCAAGATCAATCGTGGTGACAATGTTCAGTCCGCCGCCCGTCAGCATTTGCTGGCCATACTTCTCTTCGATCAAGCGGCGCACATAGAAGACGAAGTGCGGCGCATTGAGCGGAATATCCTGCTGCACAAAGCGCAAATCTTCCGCCAGAGCCTGCCGCGCTTCAGCTTCGGTGGCATAGCTCTCGGCAACCATTTGGCGCATCACCGCCACCTGCCGCCACTTCGGAGCCGCCGTGTTTTCGGGCAGTGGGTAGTTGGGGTTGACCCACTCTTCGGCGGGCAGGCGCAAGCCGGGAATAAAGGGGCCTTGTTCATCGTTCTGAACAAACAGCAGCGGATCGTAGCGGCTCGGTAGCTGCGGCAAGCCCGCCAGCAGGGCTGCCTGCGCGAGGTTCAACTCGCTGGCATTGATCCCAAAGTAGACTTCGCTGGCCGCTTGAATGCCATACGCAAGGTTGCCATAGTAGATCTCGTTGAGGTAGATCTCCATGATTTCATCCTTGTTGTATTGATCGTTGAGTTGCTGGGCAAGGATGATCTCTTTGACTTTGCGTTGGTAGCGGTTTTCAAAGGCGCGTTCTTCTTCATCCAACACAACATTCTTGATCACCTGTTGGGTGATTGTCGAAGCCCCACCAACTTCCTCGCCGGAGGAGACATTCTGGTAGAGCGCACGCATGATGCCTTGCAGATCAATGCCGGAGTTGGTGTAGAAGGTTTTGTCCTCAATCGCAATTGTGGCATTGATCAGCAGTGGCGACACTTGCTCAACGTTGACTGCCCGCCGCCGTCCGGCATCGAAGAATTCGTAGAGCAGAGTGCCGTTGCGATCAAAGATGCGCGAAGTCTGAAAGACTTGCCGATCTTCGAGATTGGCAAGGCGCGGCTCCAGCGATGCTGCCACGCCGTTATATGCGGCAAAGGCTGAGCCAGCCGTCGCCACGACGATCACGAGGAGCGAGAGGACACTCCCTAGCAGTAAGAAGTTCGCAAGGCGGGGAGCCTGCGTCGTATGTCCGCGCCGCCGCCGCCACATAGTGGGCGGCAGTGCCCGGCGGGGTGTGCCACGTCCGGCGGTGATGCGGCGGGTGTAGTGATTGCGTTGCATAGTTCTCTTTTCCTGAGCAGAGCTAGTCAAGGGGTATCACCCCTGCGGAGGTATTGTACCATGCCCACCCCGAATCGCAACCGCACCCCGTTTGCTCGCGCTGCTACTGGCGCACCACAAAGGGCAGATATACCGTCGGGCGGCTGTCCGGCGGCTCAAGCGGGGGCGGATCTGGCATGCTGCGGTGCGGCGCAAGCACCGCCCACGTTCCCAGTGTGCGCGTTTGGAGCGTGAGCGTACCCGCAATCGCATTGTAGCTGCTATCGGGCTGTACCTGCCAGACCTGCTCGGCATAGCGGGCAAGCAGCGCATCGCTCGCGGGCGGGAGGAGGGTTTGCGCGAGCTGTCCTTGTTGGGCTGGCTCATCAGGCACAGGTACGATCAGCAGCAGGTCGCGCAGCAATTGGGCCGCCAATGGCCGTCCGCTCGTGCCGCCAAACAGGGTCAGTTCGTAGCCTAAGCCAAGCACGCGGTACAGGTGCGTATGAGGCAGATCGAAGCGCGGGCGGATCGCAAGCTGCACCGTCGCCTCACGAGTTTGGATCGCATTGGGTGGAATGCGGATCAAGGTGCCATCGGCAAGCGTGCCGCTCCAGCCCTGCGCCACTGCAAAACGGACCATCACCGGCGGGCGCAGTGGCTCGGCATTCTGCCCCAGCACCAATGCCAACTGCAACTGGGCCCGCGATAGGGTAGCGGCGGGCGCGGCGGTCTGATGCGTCGGAGTGAGGGTGGCGGTGCTGATTGTGACGACGGCACTGCGCTGCCATGTCTGGGCGGCGGGATCAACGGCGCGGGCTACCACCTGCCACAGCACCGCATCCTGATCGGGATCATACACAATCGGCAGCACAAAGCAGCCGCGCTGATCGCTGCGAGTATTCGCGTTTTGGGCATCGCTGCTGTATGCGGCCACAAAGCTGGCGGGCGCAGGGTGCCCCGCCGCCGTAAAGACCTGCCCCACCAAGACTGCCGTGCTGGGGCGCAAGATCAGCACCACCTCATCCACATCAGCAGCCACATCAGCCATCTGCGCCAGTGCAGACACGCCACGCGGGCGCGGCGCGACACTGACCACATCGGCATCACGCAGACAATTTGGGGGTGGGTTGCCATCGCCGAGCGGGATGCAGGCGCGGCTGAGCGTGCCAACCTGCACCGTGGGGCTGATGGCGCGGGCAACCAACGCTCGGAATTGCCCATTCGCATCAGTACGAACAGTCTGGCGTTGCTCGCCCTGCTGCACCCACACCACCGTATCAGCACGCGGGTTGCCTTGCGGGTCTTGCACCCGCCCGCGCACCTCGCCCGCTAGTGCGGTGAGGTCGAGATCACGGGTCAGGCGATCATTCGGCTGGATCGTGACCGTGAGCGGTACGGTTGCAGTCGCTTGGTATTGGGTGGTACGCAGGATGTAGTTGAGCGACCATGTGCCGGGCGCAAGCGGCAGCGTGTAGGTTCCGGTAGCGGCTACGATTGGCGCACCCTGCCAGATCAGGCGGCCATCGGCGGCAGTCGCAAAGACGCGCCCACTGATGCCGGTGACTGCGCGGCCATCTGGATCACGCAGGGTGCCCTGTACTTGCCCATTGGCCGCCACCAGCACAACCGTCACAGTATCGCTAGGATCGGGGGTGGCTTCGCGGGTGGGGAGGTAGGGAGCCGGCTCATCAAAAGATAGCACCCCAACTTGCACCTCGCCTGCCGGAACAGGCAGCGCAAACGTGCCGGAGATAACCGGGGCAAAGCTGATCTGGGTGCTATCGGTAACGAAGCGGGCATAGGCAAAGGCGGGCAGGCGTGTGAGCAGTGTCCCCGCTTGATCTTGCACGCGCCCTTGCAGCGTTGCCCGCACAGGCGTGAGCGTGAAATCTATGTCGCTGATAACGGTATCGCTGGGGACGCTGACAGCGCGTGCGCCCGCGACTGCAAGCAGGCCATTTTCGCCTGTCAAGTATGGCTCCACGAGCCACTCGCCCGCAGGTAGGGTGGCGGTGTATACGCCACTTGCATCACTCTCGGTCACTTCCCAGAAGCCGTCATCCTGCCACACATCCAGCTCCACATCCGGCACCGGCTGTCCTGCGGGGGTCAGCACCCGCCCCGTAAGCTGGCTGGTGCGGGCAGCAACCCGTAGCCCGCCCAGATCGAGCGTATCGCTTATGACGCTGATGCTGCCGAGGGTGACCCCCGCGAAGTCAGGGTAGCTTTCGTGTTCGACCCACAGCCACGCATCATACGTGCCAAATATCAGCGGGATGCGGATGCTGCCATCAGCTTGGGCAAAGCCAAAGCTGAACACGTCAGTCGCTTGATTGACGAGATCAAGGGAGATAGCCGGATTATCTACAGCATACACATCGGGCACAGTCAGGGGGCTACCATCTGGGCGGAGGATCTGGGCGGTCAAGATTGCATCTGGGGTTTGCACATTGAGTTGCACAGTGGCAGTCCGGGGCGACTCATCAAAGATCTCCAGTACCGACGGCGCGAAGAAGCCGTAGCGTTGATCGCTTGGGGTGTCCACCGTCACCTCCCAATCGCCTGCGATCACGCCCAACACAAACTGCCCGTTGGCATCGGTCTCGGCGGTCAGCACATCGAAGTATTCCCACTCGTAGATCAACACCAGCGCATCGCTAACGGGCTGGGTCGCATCGAGCAACACTTGCCCACGTATGATCTGGGTCGCTAGTTCTAGCTCAAACAGCCCTAGATCAAGCTCTTCTTCAGCGCGCAGCGCAATGTCCTCGATGACTGGGGCGAGCACGATGGCATCGCTGGGCTGGGCCGGCACTTCGATGAACAGGCGATAGTCATCATCGGGGAGAGCGTCAATGAAAAACTCGCCATCCTCATCGAGATCGGCGTAACGTAGCGCATTGAAATTGGCATTGCCATCGGCATCCAGCGGGGCAATGGAAATCTCGGCATCCAGCGCAGGTGCGCCATCGGGCAATACCACCACCCCGAACAGCACGCCTCCCCCATACTGCGCGAGGTCGGCGGCAGCCGGCTGCGCCACCCGTGCCCGTGGCGCAGTGGTGCGGCGATCTGGTTTGCTCGGCGGCGGGGCGATGCGGGGTGCAGCCGTAGCTTCTGGCGCGGCGGCGGCGACCTGTGGCAACGGGCGCGGATCGGGCGACACGAGCGCAAGGCACTGCGCGTCTATCGGCGGTGGCAAGGGTAGCGTCTGGGCGTGGGCGGGGTGATCTGAGAGCCGATCCGCGGCGGGATCACTGGCGTGCCAGAAGCCACCAAGCAGCACCAACCCTAGCACAAAGCCAATCCAGACCCGACGCGGGAGCCGGGCTATCGTGTGGGGGCGGTGTGGTTGCATAGAACATATCCTTTCTCGGTCTCACGAGACAACTTGAGCAAAGGGGTAAAGCGTGCTGCTTGGTTCTCTCCAAGTGTACCACCATCGGGCGCAGTTTGTGCAGTGCGTGGCGCGGATGCTGCCCGCTCGTTACATCCTGACGATTCGGCGCACCGGTATATTGACAACGATCAATATACCCACTATACTGTCGATCAAGAGCAAACGACCAACCGTACCGGAGCGGCACGCGGACTATGGCAATGGAACAATTCAACGCACCTATGCCCAGCACGAGTAGCGCGGATGGCCCCCCTAGCCCCCCTGCCAGCACAAGTGCGTGCTGCCGAGAGGGAGTCGTCGCACGCATCAGCGATGCTACTGCGCTTGCCCACGCGACGCTGCTCAAAGCCCTCGCTGATCCCGCCCGCCTACAAATCCTTGATGTCCTGAGCCAGTATGCGGGCTTGGTATGTGTGTGCGATCTCGAAGGGGTGGTCGGGCTGCCTGATCCGGTGACGGGGCAGCGTCCGCGCCAACCGACCATCTCACACCACCTGAAGGTGCTGCGCCAAGCTGGGCTGGTGCAGTATGAGAAGCGCGGGCAGTGGGCCTACTACGCGGTGTGCCGCGAACGGCTGGCCGATGTACATGCGCTGCTGGCTCAGCTACACGGGCGGTAATCTGCTCTTTTTTTGAAACGTATATTGATATGTATCAATGCAAGCAACCACAAGGAGTTCCAGATGACACAGGCAGAGCAGGAGATTACGGCAGCGGTGCGCCAACGCTATGGCAATATTGCGGAGCAGGTGGTCGCAGGCAATGCCAATACGTGCTGTGGGGGCGATGTCTCGCTATCGGGCAACACGATCTCGACCAATTTATATCAGGTAGACGAACTGGAGGGGCTACCGCTCAAAGCGACGCTCGCATCGCTTGGCTGTGGCAACCCGACGGCTCTAGCCGCCCTGCACCCCGGCGAGGTGGTACTTGATCTCGGCAGTGGGGGCGGCATTGATGTACTGCTTTCGGCGCGGCGCGTCGGCCCGACGGGGCTGGCGTATGGGCTGGATATGACTGATGCAATGCTGGAGCTTGCCCACCAGAATGCGGCAGAGGCCGGCGTTGAGAATGTGCGCTGGCTCAAGGGCGATATTGCCAACATCCCCCTGCCCGACAATAGCGTAGACGTGATTATCTCGAACTGTGTGATTAACCTTGCCGCCGATAAGCAGCCCGTATTCAATGAGGCCTTGCGCGTGCTGAAGCCCGGCGGCCGCTTCGCTGTGGCGGATGTTGTCATTCACGGCGGCTTGCCCGCAGCCTTCCCCGATACCAATGCGTTCCGCCGCGTCTCTCCTCGTGGGCGGGCTGCATTGCAGGCGCACTCACCGATGCGGAGTATCGCACGGGCTTGGCGCAGGCGGGCTTCACCGAGATCGAGCTAGAAGTCACGCGCCGCTACAGCCGCGAGGATGTGGGCGACATGATCCCGCAGGTGTTTACCCACGTTGATGCTGCGCTCGTGGATGATACGATAAGCCGCTTTGCCAGTACGTTCGTGCGGGCCGTCAAGCCGCAGGGGTGAGGTGGGGCCACGCGGGACAGCACGGGGCGGCGGAACTACCGCCCCGTTGCGCGGGCTAATCCAGCCCCAGATACGCCTTCTGGACAGTTTCGTCTTTGGCAACTGCCTCAGCCGTATTCTCTAGCACAATCATCCCGGTCTGTAACACATAGGCCCGGTGGGCAATCGCCAGTGCCATGTGGGCATTCTGCTCAACCAGCAGAACGGTAGTACCTTGCGCGTTGATCTCCTGCACAATATCGAAAATCTGCTCCACAAGCACAGGGGCTAAGCCCATGCTCGGCTCATCCAGCAGGATCACACTTGGACGGGTCATCAGGGCCCGCCCAATTGCGAGCATCTGCTGCTCGCCCCCAGAGAGGGTCCCGCCCTTTTGGGTGTAGCGTTCGCGTAGGCGCGGGAACAAGTCAAACACGCGCTCCAAATCACGCCGATACTCAGGGCTGTTGGAATTGTGGATGTAGGCTCCCAACTCCAGATTCTCGAGCACCGTGAGGCGCGGGAAGATCCGCCGCCCTTCCGGTGATTGGGCGATGCCGAGCTGCACAATATCGTGCGGGGGCATGCGGTCAATGCGCTTCCCCTTGAATAGCACCTCGCCCAAGCGCGGGCGCAGCAAGCCCGAAATTGTCCGCAGGGTGGTGCTTTTGCCTGCGCCATTCGAGCCAATCAGCGTCACGACCTCGCCTTCATTGACGGTAATCGAAACACCTTTCAGGGCGTGGATGTTGCCATAGTACGTATGGACATTTTGCAGTTCGAGCAAGCTCATATCACGCTCCTCACCTTCTAGCTATCCTGATGCAGGAGTTCTTCGGCGGCGGCTTTGCCCAGATATGCCTCAACGACCTTCGGGTTGCGGCGGATCTCAAGCGGCTTGCCTTCCGCAATCTTCAGCCCATAATCCAGCACGCTGATCCGCTCGGAGATGCTCATAACGACATGCATATCGTGTTCGATCAACACCACCGTAATCCCCAATGTATCGCGCAGGCTACGGATCAGTTCCGTCGCCGATGCGGTTTCATTCGGGTTCATGCCCGCGGTTGGTTCATCCAGCAGAATAATCTTCGGCTGCGTGGCGAGCGCACGGGCAATCTCAAGGCGGCGTTGATCGCCGTAGGGCAGGTTCTTCGCCAATTCGTCGCGCTTCTCATCCAGCTTGACAAACGCCAGCAACTCCCGCGCCCGCGCCCGCGCATTGCGCTCGATTTCGCGTGAACTGGGTAGGCTCGCAACAATACTCCAGAAGCCATTCTTCAAGCGGGTGTGCATACCAACCATCACATTCTCTTGCACCGTCATGTGATTAAAGAGGCGAATATTCTGGAAGGTGCGGGCAATTCCGAGCGCAGCGATCATATCGGGGCGTTTGCCCGCGATCTCTTGCCCATCAAAGGTAATCGTCCCTCTGGTTGGCTTGTAGATACCGGTCAGCACATTGAAGAAGGTTGTCTTGCCCGCTCCGTTGGGGCCAATCACGCTGATGATACTCCTCGGCTCAATCGTCAGCGTGACGTTGTTGACGGCGGTTAAGCCCCCGAACTGTTTGGTAATCTCTTTGGCTTCAAGTAAGGTCATGCTCCTGAACCTCCTGATCCTGTTGGGGAGCTACTGCTAGGCGCGGAGTCGTCATCTGGCTTGGTCGGAATATCGGCTGGATCGGGCGGAACAACCCCGTGTAGCTCCTCTTTGCGGCGTTCTTCGGGTAGCAGCCCTTGCGGGCGGAAGATCGTCATCAGCACCAGCATCAAGCCGAAGATCAGGCGTTGGTATTGGGCCGGATCAAGGGTTGAGGGCAGGTTGGTGCGGGCTTCGAGTTCCGCAGTAATTCGTGGCAGGATCTGCAAGTTCAGCAGCGTCACCAGTGCCGCGCCGAGCAATACGCCGGGAATACTGCCCATGCCGCCGAGGATCACCATCGCCAGAATATTGATTGAGCGAATCAGGTCGAACGTCGGTGGATTGACGAAGGTCTGCTTTGCAGCAAAGACCATGCCCATTGCACCGGCAAATGATGCCCCCGTGACAAAGGCGAGCAGCTTCATCCGCACGAGCGGAATACCCATCGCAATGGCGGCGGTCTCATCTTCGCGGATTGCTGTCCACGCCCGCCCGATGCGCGAAACACTGAGCCGATAAACGACGAGCAGCATGGTGAGGAGAATGACAGCAACCAACACGTAGAAGTGGAGCTGCACCGTCTGGGCACGGTTGAGGTCTAGCCCAAAAGCATTGAAGATCGGGTTCAGGAAGAGCGGCGGCTGGCCAATGTCTTTGATCCCTTGTGCGCCATTAGTAATGTTGATCGGGCGGTCAAGGTTGGTGAGCAGCACCCGGATCACTTCACCAAAGCCAAGCGTCACGATGGCGAGGTAATCGCCTTTGAGGCGCAGCACGGGTAGCCCTAGCAGCACCCCGAAGATAGCCCCAACCACAAGCGTGATTGGGAGGAACACGAAGAACCACTCTGGGCCCAATGGAAAGTGCCCGCCGGAGATGAAGTTGTTCGCTTGGCCGGTACTCACAATCGCCCATGTGTAGGCACCGACGGCGTAGAAGGCGATATAGCCCAGATCGAGCAGGCCAGCAAAGCCGACCACGACGTTTAGTCCAGTCGCTAGCACACAGAACATTGCGATCTGGATCATCACATCCATATAGAATTGGTTGAACGTCCCGAAGAAGGGCAGCACTGCGCCAAGCAAGATGGCTGCTGCCACACCTTTATAGGTCATTGAGACGGGTGCTTTGTGGAGCACCAGAAACGAGCCAAGCAAGCCCAGAAAGAGGATGTCGGCGATGAGGCTGGGGCGTGGGTTGCTCATCATATTGCCAATCGCCAAGATCGGCACCACCACCAGATAGGCTGTTACCAACGCATACAGCGCAGGTCCTTGGAGGAATGGGTTGCTTGGATTGGAGCCAGTAGCGAACGGGGTTTTGCTTTCGGAAGTTGCCATAGTTGCTACACCTTCTGCACCGTTGCTTCTCCAAGCAACCCTTCTGGCTTGAAGATCAGAATGATAATCAGGATACTAAATGCGGCAATATCGGCGTAGTTTGCCCCAGCAAATGCGCCTGCCGTAAAGAGTGAGAGATAGGATGCAACGAAGGCTTCAAGAAAGCCCAACACAATGCCGCCCACCATGGCTCCCGTGATGTTGCCGATCCCGCCGAGCACGGCGGCGGTGAAGGCTTTCAAGCCGGGCAGGAAGCCGACGTAAGGGTTGATTGCCTGCACGCGGATGCCGAACAGCACCCCTGCGGCCCCACCTAGCGCACCGCCCACCAGAAACGTCAGCGCGATGATATTGTTGACGTTGATCCCCATCAGGCTTGCGGTGGGGCGATCTTGAGCGACAGCCCGCATCGCTTTGCCGACGCGGGTCACATTGACGAGATAGTTGAGGAAGATCAGCATCACGATTGAGGCGAGGATGAAGATCATCGAACGCGCATCAATAATCACATTGATGTCATTGCCTCCCGGATTGGGAAGCGTAGCGAGCCGGATTGCCGAGCCGAGATCAGGGGTGAGGACACGGGCATTGAAGCCAAGCGGGGTGGACGTGGCAATGATCCGCACGAGGTCTTGCAGCACGAGCGACATGCCAATCGTTGAGATCAGCAAGACGAGCTTGGGTGAATTGCGGAGCGGGCGATAGGCGACACGTTCGACCGAGACGGCAAGGATGCCCGACACTGCCGCACCGAGCAGGACGGAGATAATCACAAACAGGATGCCGGGGAAATCGCCCAGTATCCCAGCACTATTAAGCATCAAGCCGAAGCCCGCCACAACGAATGCGCCCACCATAAAAATCTCGCCGTGCGCGAAATTGATGAACTCCAACACCCCGTACACCATCGTGTAGCCCAGCGCAATCATCGCATACAGAAACCCGCGCACCAGTGAGTCCACGATCACTTGTGGAAGAATAATCAAGGTTCCTTGCAGGAGGTTTATATCGCTGCGGGTTCCTTGCAGGAGAAACGCGAGGAGTATGACAATTGTGCCAAGAATGACAGCACTCCCAATGACGAAGTACAAGATTTGGAGTAACGGTCCAAAGATCTGATTGAGGAGCATTCGGGTGGTGCGGCGCGTGCCTGCGGAAATTGCCCCTGCCTCACTCTGAGTAGCCATGATTTTCCCTTCACATATCGGTTTCTACTGAGGGTGTGTGCCGTACACAGAATGGCGATCAGGGTAATCTGATCGCCACTTTGCGTATCGGGCTTGCGAAGACTACGGCTTACGCCTATTCTTCTGGCGGTGCAATCGCCAACCGCTCAATCAGCTCGTTCGTATTCCAGTCCGCAACGTTGGCTTGCAAGACAAAGTAAATCGCTTCTTCGGGGTCGCCGTTTGCATTGAACGTGTAGCTGCCCGTGATGCCGTTGTACTCCGGCAATGCAGCAAGAGCTTCCACCACTTGGGCGCGGGCGGGCAGGTCGCCTGCCGCGATAGCCGCCGTTGCAATAGCTTCCACGCAGATGCCGATCACGTCATACGCCTGCGCCGAGAAGGGCGGGGCGGCAGCATTGAACTCGGCTTGATAGTCGGCTGCGAACTGCGCCGCATCGGGGAATTGGCTCACCGGAGCCGCGACTGAGGTGTAGTACATGTCGTCTACGGCATCCCCAGCGAGGTTCGCCAGTTCCGGCGAGTCCAGCCCATCGGGGCCAAGGAATTGGGCTTCAATCCCACGATCCCGCGCTTGGCGGAAGAGTGGCCCCGCTTGGTCGTAGATCCC
>JAAUTZ010000102.1 GCA_012031225.1 Chloroflexaceae bacterium | reverse complement strand
GTGCAACCACAAGCGGATGAGCACCAACAGTGTGGATGCACCAACTGGTCGAGCAGGGGTAATCCATAGGGACAGCGCAAAGGAGATAGAGGATGGCTGACGATGCACCCCTCGTGCCGTTGGAAGAGAAGCGCGTTGATTTCTACGGCGATGAGATTGTCGCTGTGCTGGTTGATCGGGATGGGCAACACCACATCTACGTCCCGCTCCGCCCGATTGTCACCTATCTCGGCTTGACGTGGGCATCGCAAACCCTGCGGCTGCGCCGCGATCCGGTGTTGTCACGTCATGTGCGCGGTGTTTTCATTATGAAAACACCCGGTGCTGGTGGCACACAGAAGATGACCTGCCTGCCCCTTGAGTTCTTGCCCGGCTTTCTCTTTGGGATCAGCGCGAGCCGCGTGAAAGAAGCATACCGCGCAACCATCATTCGCTACCAAGAAGAGTGCTTCCGCATCTTGTGGGAAGCCTTCAAGCCGCACATCTTGCGTGAGGAGACCGCGCTCGCGGCAACCGATGGTGACCCAGCGATACAGGAGTTGCAGCGCATTGCCGAAATGGGGCGGGCCATTGCCCAGATGGCCGAGCAGCAGATCGAGCTACAACGCCAGCAGCAAGCCCTCACGCAACGGCTCGATAAGGCGGGGCGCGTGGTGCGCGGCATGCAGCTTGACATCGCCGATATTCAGGTGCGGCTGGGCAGCGTCGAAGACAAACTCCACCCGCATGCCTACATTACCGACGAGCAGGCGACGCACATCGCCCAGCTGGTCAAGGCACTGGCTGAGCTGCTCGGTGAGCAAGACCGCAGCAAGAACCAGTATCAGGGCATCTTTGGCGAGCTGTACCGGCGGTTTGGGGTGAGCAGCTACAAGCTGATCCGGATCGAGCAGTACGACGCGGTGCTGGCCTTTCTGGAGCAGTGGCGCGGCTCGGTGGCGGGTGGGGCGGGGTAGGGGCAGGTGACGGGTGTCAGGGGTCAGGGAAGGCAGGACACAAGGGGTGCGAAGGACGCGCCTTGATAGGAGGGAGCCAACACCATGATCGACAAGCCACAGATCGAAGTGCTTGAGGAGCGGTGGGTCGAGTTCTACGATGATATGATTCTTGCGGTGCTGGTGCGGCTGGATGGCGAACTTGCGGTGCTTGTTCCGGTGCGGCAGATATGCACGGTACTGCAAATCAATTGGGATGGTCAACGGCAGCGCATTATGCGTGATGATGTCCTCAGCACCTGCACGGTTAAAGTAACCGTGCAGATCCCCCCTGATCTGCAACGCCGGGCCCATGTGTGTCTGCCGCTCGACTACCTGCACGGCTGGCTGTTTGGGATTACTACGTCTCAAGTCAGTGAGCCATATCGGGAACGGATCAAACGCTATCGGCGTGAGTGTTTTCGGGTATTGTCTGCCGCGTTTCAAGCCGAGTTGCTGCTGCCCGACACAAGTACCACGCCGCCCGCCGCGCCACCCGCTGCCGAGCAGGGCATGACCCTCACGCAGATTTACGATTTGGGGATGGCGATTGCTCAGATGGCAAAGCAGCAAATGGCCCTCGAAGGGCGCGTAGATGACACGCACGCACTGGCCACAGATGCCCAAGGACTGGCTACCCACGCCCACGCTCGGCTCGACAAAGCGGCAGAGGTGATTCGCGCCTTGCAGCGACGAGTGGGCAGCGTCGAAGACAAACTGCACCCGCACGCCTACATTACCGATGAGCAGGCTTCGCACATCGCCCAGCTGGTCAAGGCACTGGCTGAGCTGCTCGGTGAGCAAGACCGCAGCAAGAACCAGTATCAGGGCATCTTTGGCGAGCTTTACCGCCGCTTCGGGGTGAGCAGCTACAAGCTGATTCGGATTGAGCAGTACGACGCGGTGCTGGCGTTTCTGGAGCAGTGGCGCGGCTCGGTGGCGGGCGGGGCAAGCGGTCACGCTGATAGCTAGGAGGGAGCCAACACCATGAGCGACAAGCCACAGATCGAAGTACTTGAAGAGCGGTGGGTCGAGTTCTACGATGATACGATCCTCGCCGCATTGGTGAGCGTGGCTGGGGCGACGAAGATCGTCGTACCAGTCCGTCCCGTGTGCGAGGTACTCGGCATCAATTGGCCCCCACAGTGGCAACGGATCAGACGGGATACGGTCTTGCAGACAACCGTTATCGAAGTAATAACGGTTGCGCGTGATGGCAAACGGCGCAAGATGGCGGCCCTGCCAATTGAATTTCTACACGGCTGGTTATTCGGGATCACAGACACGCAGGTGAAAGCGGAATACCGCGAGAAGATCACGCTCTACCGGCGCGAATGCTTCACCGTCTTGGCAACGGCATTTCAGGCTGACCTGCTGCTGCCCGACACAAGTACCACGCCGACCGCCGCGCCGACCGCCGCCGAGCAAGGTATGACGCTGACGCAGATTTACGATTTAGGGATGGCGATTGCACAGATGGCAAAACAGCAAATGGCCCTCGAAGGGCGCGTGGATGACACACACGCACTGGCCACAGATGCCCAAGGACTGGCCGCCCACGCCCACGCTCGGCTCGACAAAGCGGCAGAGGTAATCCGCGCCTTGCAGCGACGTACTGCTACGCTTGAAGACAAACTGCACCCGCACGCTTACATTACCGACGAACAGGCGACGCACATCTCGCTGCTGGTCAAGGCCCTCGCGGAGCTGCTCGGTGAGCAAGACCGCAGCAAGAACCAGTATCAGGGCATCTTTGGCGAGCTGTACCGCCGCTTCGGGGTGAGCAGCTACAAGCTGATTCGGATTGAGCAGTACGACGCGGTGCTGGCCTTTCTGGAGCAGTGGCGAACGACAGTAGCGGGTGCGGGAGGGTAGTATGTCGGACAATTTGAGACAAGACCCCACGGACGGAGATGATGCCCGCACGGCCATCGCATCCTACGAGCAACAGCTTGCAGCAGCCCGTGCAAGCGGCGACCAACCCAGCGAAGCTAACGCGCTGGGCAATCTGGGCATCGCCCACGCGGACTACTCCGCCAGCGCGGTGCGGGTTGCCCGCCCCAGCAGTGCCGACGAAGTCTGCGGGAAACCATCTGGCTGGCGACCCTCCCGCAGCAATGCGAAGGCGGTCTCTTTGAAGTGCTGCACCGCCGCTGCGCCGCGCTCGCGCTCGACGCTCTCCAGCCAGCCGCGGATGCCGTGCGACCAGAGCGATGCCCACCATGTCTCCTCGTCGGCGTAGACGAAGCGTGCCCGCTCAACCTGTACGGCAATCTCGATGAAGCCAGCCCGCGCCAGCAGTGCCGTCAACCCTGCGGGCGTGTCAAAGATTGGCGGCTCCGTGCCGCTACAGGCAGGCGCGGCGGGCAGTGGCAGCACCGTGCGTTGGAGCGGTGCAAACCATTCCAGCTCTGGGCCAAAGGGGTCAATCCATGTAGACAACACCAGCCGCCCGTCGGGCTTCAGCACACGCTGCCATTCCTGCAATGCCGCCAGCGCATCGGGCAGGAAGAACACCGCAAACCCGCACAATACAGCATCAAACGTTGCGTCAGCAAAGGCGAGTGAGGCGGCATCCATCGGCAAAAGCGTGATGTTGGTATCGCCCCGCGCGATTGCCTCGGCGTGTGTTGCGGCAACCATCGCCGGGGCAAGGTCAATCCCGATGACACGCCCAGAGAAGCCGACCGCATCGCACGCTGGAAAGAGTGCCGCCCCACGTCCGGTGGCAATGTCAAGCACATGCTCGCCGGGCGCAAGGTGTGCCAGCTCCACCAGCCGGCTGCCAAAATAGGCAAAAAAGGCCGGCCCCACATGGTCGTAGGTTGAGGCAGCGCGGTTGAAGATGGCGGCGATGGTCTGGTGGGTGCTGCGCTGCTGCGCTCGTTCGGTGTTCATAGTCCTCCAATCGGCGCGGGTAGCGTACAGCGGATGTGGGGTGGGTGTCTGCCCCCCCGCCCTTCTGATTTGTCAGTGCAATAATCCGCGTCATCGCCCATCCTTTCTTGCCACATCTTGACCACCCACATTACCCGGCGTGACCACACCTGCACCGCGCTGGCGGCAGCTGCACGCACTGCTTGCGGTCATACCGCATTCCAACGGCCCATGCCACCTGCTCCTGTGTGCGATTGTAGCATGCTTTGCCCGGAGCGAGGGCATCGCTCACCCGCTCCGGGCGGTACAGCATCACCTGCACCCACACGCTGGCACACCGAGCAGTCCCGCCCATCGCCCCACCGTGTACCACCTGTCCCCGCCGCGTGCGCCGCTCGTGGGGCGGGTGTATTCCTGATGGGTACAAGGAATACACCGCATACACCCTGCTGCGAATACATATAATACAGCCGCTCCCCCTATCACCCGAAACCTGATACCTCATGCTGATCTTCGTGTTCTTCGTGCCCTTCGCGTTCTTCGTGGTGTGCGTGCCCCACTCTCTCTAGCGGATCAATCCGGCTCGTGGGGGTGATGGGGCGCGGGCAGCCCACTTCAGCGGGCTTGGGCGGGTAGCCGGGAGCTTTCGCTCGCGGCGGCGGGCACGGGCGTAGCCGGCGGATTGATCCGGCGGCGCAGCGGGACGGGGCTGTCGCGGGTGCGTCCGGCTCGCAGACACGCGCAACCCTGCCCCACGCACGCCTTATGGTCGCTCTGATGTTTGCTAACGCCCCGCACCAAATTCGTGGTGGTTCGCCCTATTCGCGGTCCGGTTTTTCATTCGATTCTCTTTTCACGTACAGCTTGGCCCAAACTCAACGTTCGTGTCATGTAGTGCAACTCGGTTAAAATGACCGATATACCACATCAGAAAGACTTCGAGATGCACGCCCCTCCAGCAAGCCGTGTGCCTGATCCGCCGCTTGTCTTGGCAGCATTCGGGTGCTCTATATTCTGTGGTATCCAGCAAAAACTGGCTCCAATGCCTGCTCTATCCCATTTTGATACGCTGACCATGCAGAGCAATCGGGAGAGCATCACAAACCGGGGGCTAGCCCTTACTGTTGCCGGAACGTTCCCGTGTGGCGTACCAATCTGCCGAGCGTGCTGCTGTGGTTTCCGCTCGCCGCCAGACGTTAACACTGGGAAGCAGATCCCATCAGCGCTGACTATCCTGCCATCGTTCCGCCGCAGGCGGGGCAAACGCAGGTGCTGTCTCGCCCTTCACGAGGGTGGTATTCCGGCATTCTGATGCGCTAGCCCCCGGTTTGTGATGGTCTCCCTCTTTGCAGCGCGAAGCCCATGGGCACTGGTGCAACCACGCTGAAAATCTTGCGTTATCGGGCAAATCGCTGACCACGCCACCCATATCAATGGTTGCACGCTGTTGCAGGTGGTGACAGCGTTGTTGGGTCATGGCCTATCAGGTGGGAGCACCCCCTTCACGACTGCATCAAGCCCGGTGCGGGTGAGCAGCACGGGATCGCTGAAAAGCTGGGCTGGGGGGGCATCGGCAAGCACCTGCCCCGCCCGCATCACAATCACTCGCTCGGCCCATGTCCGCACAGTATGCAAATCGTGCGTGGCTAACAGGATACTTTTGCCCTGTGCCACGAGCCGCTCAAAGATCGCCAGCATGTGGAGCCGCATCCACGGATCAAGCGTGGACAGTGCCTCATCTGCCAACAAGATGCGTGGCTCCATCGCGAGCACGCCCGCGAGGGCCACCCGCGTTTTTTCGCCGCCGCTCAGGGCGTGGGTCGGGCGTGCGAGCAGGTGCGTTACGCCACACAGTGCGGCAGCATCTGCCACGCGCTGCCGTGCGAGCGAATCACTCAGCCCCAAATTGAGGGGGCCAAAGCTAATATCCTGTGCCACACTTGCGCTGAAGAGTTGATCGTCGGGATATTGGAAGATCAGCCCGACTTGCCGCCGCCACGCACGCAGTGCCTGCTGCTCATAGCCCATCACCTGCCCTGCTACGCGCACCTGTCCCCGATCAGGGCGCAGGATGCCGTTACAGTGCAGCAACAGGGTTGATTTGCCTGATCCGTTGCTGCCGATCAAGGCCACCTTTTCCCCTGCTCCGAGATGGAGCGAAACGCCTCGCAATACCGGCTCGGCCGAGCCGGGGTAGCAGAAGTGCAGGTCGCGCACCTCAAGCAGCACCGTCACGCGCGACTCCCAGCAAGCAGCAGGCTGACTACCACTGCCGCAGTCAAGAGATATACCCGCCCATCGTGGCGGTAGTCCAGTGGCAGCACCCGCAGATCGCCGTAGTAGCCCCGACTTGCCAGTGCCGTTTGCATGCGTTGGCTCCGCTGGTAGGCATCCACAAAGAGGCGGCTGGCAAGAAGCCCGCTACTGCGCCATGCCGCACGGCGGGTGGCGTAGCCGAGCCGGCTTTGCTGTGCTGTGGCGATGCGCCCCATGCTGTCCAGCAACACAAAGACAAAGCGATACATGACATCCATCAGATCAATCAGAACAGGCGATACGCGCAGCCGCCGCAGCAGGTCAACGAGATCAATGAAGGGTGTCGTTAGGGCGAGAAAATTCATTGCCGCTGTCGCCCCGAAAGCGCGACTGACGAGCAGTCCGGCAAGTGCCAGTGATCCCTGATTGGTACTGATCCAGAGTGGTCCGAGCTGTAGGCTCCAGAAGCCTACAGGTGGGGGTTCCCAGCTGAAACTCAGCACGACCCCGACGACGGCGAGTAGCAGAAACAGGAATTCGGCCAACAGCACCCGCCCCACCACTGGGAGCGGGATACCGCCCCACCACACGGTCAGCATCCCCATCCAAAGTACTGCTCCAACGCCTACCGCAGGCCGCGGCAGGATCAGGCAGAGGATGATAACGAGGGCGGCAAGCCCCGTTTTCTGGGCCGGATCAAGGTGACGGATGCGGCTTGTGTAGGCGTAGCGATCAATCTGGGACATTAATTACTCGTCTTCATCGCGCTGGGGCGAGCTTGCTGCACCCCGCTTCAAGCCCAAAACATATCCAATGAATCCTGCACCACCGGCGGCTTGCAGGGCAAACAGCAAGCTCTCCGTTTCGCCACCGGGTGGTTCGAGGATCGGCGCAACCCACGGTTCAACGGTGGGATTGATTGACAGAATAACCTCTTCCGCCTGCCCATCGGCACCGCCAAACTCTGACTCGGGGTGGAGCAGCAACGGGATCACGGACAGCAACACCACCAGTCCGAGGAGCAGCCCCATAGTCTTTGCGCCAAACGATGGCGAGGATGACGACGTTTCCATACTTATGCTCCTTGCACGCCAAGCGTGCGTAGTTCGTGAGATGCGGTGCTCATCAGCGCGTTCATGATAATCACCGTCAAGATTCCTTCACTGATAGACAGGGGAATTTGGGTGACGGCAAAGACGGTGCCGAACTTGACAAATGAAGCCACAAAGCCCCCAATCGGATCGGGGAAGGCGAGGGCCAATTGGATCGCGGTGACGACATACGTCATCAGATTGGCGAGGGCTGCCGTCAGAAAGACGGTGAGCCAGAATGGGGCGCGGTGGTGCAAGCCCTTCCAAATTGCCCAGCCAACGAGTGGCCCAGCAATCCCCATACTGACCGTGTTTGCGCCCAGCGTCGTCAAGCCACCGTGCGCGAGGAGGAGTGCCTGAAACAACAACACGATGCTGCTGAGTACAGCCATGACAAAGGGCCCAAAGAGGATCGTGCCTAGCCCAGTCCCAGTCGGGTGGCTGCTAGACCCTGTGACACTTGGAATTTTGAGGGCACTGAGGGCAAACGTGAAGGCTCCCGCTACCCCCAGTAGCAGGCGCATCTCCGGCTGGTCTGCGATCAGCTTGGTGATCTGGCGCAACCCGATGACCCAGAACGGCAGCGCGACGATGAACCAGAAGAGGGCCCAGATGGGTGGCAGAAAGCCTTCCATAATGTGCATGTAGCGTGGCGCACTGCCTTGCGCCGCGAATGGATCAGTGCTATGCGCCCAGACGATCCGATGACCTACAAGCAGCAGCAACGCCAATACTCCCCAGCATACACGTCTCGATAGCCGCCGTGTGAACATATACATCCTCTTTCTTGCTTTGCACCGCCAACAGGTGCATGAACAACCTTATACCATTCATTATGGATCGAGAGATGACGGCTCAGCCACGGCAAAGTGCGGCCGATAGCCATCGTGGTCACGTCCATACCACGCGACCATCAGATCCGCGTACCAGTGGGCGCGGGCTGGATTGGTCACCCAGCGCACGCCCAGATAGTCCGCTGTCTTGGCCATACCGAGAATGGCGTGACTGATTTCTTCTGCGGTATACGCTGGTCCAACCGGCACGAGCAGCCAGCGGGCGAGCTGTTGGGCCGAGGGCGTAGCTGCTGTGCGTAAGGCTGCATAGTGCATTGGACGAACCGCTGGCAGCCAGCGCACGGGGGTCTGCTCACCGTGAACATAGGCATAGAAGGTCGAAACCTCACAGCTATCTGGGATGCCGATTGCCACGCCGTGCGGCAGTGTCCCCCTAGCAGGTAGCGGCAGCAGGGGCAAGCCGACCGCTTCGTGTAGCCCAACCCAGACCTTGTGCAGCCGTTCCTGTTGCCGCGCAGCGATCCCATCCGCGTGCAGCAGGCGCTCAGCCTGCGCCAGCGCACGCGCCGGGTCGGGCTGGTCATCCGGTGTGACGAGCGTGAAGATGCGCTGTGCCAGCACCGGATCGGCACAGACCAGCAATGCTCCAGCATCCCGTTCGTCGGGCGACAGATGCAGCCCATACAGGGCCACCTGAGCTTCCGGCGGGTGGGTATGGGTCAGGGGCACGCTATCCGCCGCATCTATCCAGAGCGGCACATCCGGCAGCGCAGCAGGTGCCACCAAGCCACCTACTGGCTGTGCCCAGACTACCTGTAGTGATCCCCCTGCTGGCGCATCGCTCACAAGCTGGAGTGATTCCGTCAGGGGCAGGAAGTGCGGCGTTGCGCCACTGCGCTTGATCGCTTCGACCAGTGGGCGGCTAGCATTGGCGGGAACGCCAACCACGGCCCCCCTGCCGATCCCTGCTGCCGCCAGCAGCACCGCGCGAGCCTGCGCCACGCTGCGGAGCAGCACGACGGTGGCTCCGGCTCGGGCTGTAGCCCACGCGGCGTGAGCTAGGGATGGTGTTGCTGCTGTTAGCGGTGCATCCGCAGGCAGGGTCAGGAGGTCTTCGAGCGGCGGATGAGCGGCATAGTCCGGACCGCGTACCGGCAACCCACCGAGTGCGCCAACGGCACAGAACCCGCCCAGCCAGCGGTTGGCCCAATCAATGGAAGGACGATCAGTCATCGGTTACTCCTCTCTCAACTACGCTGGGGCTTGCCGCGGGGTACCTTTGCAATCTCCGATGTGACTGCATACAGTGCAACCGTGCCATCATCGTAGCCTACAGACAGCCGGGTATCATCGGGCGACCAGACCAACTGGGTAACCGCACTTGTGCCGTCGGCCCAAGCGTATCGGCGGTTGGTGCGGTGCGGCTCCCACAACGCCACGCCGCCAGCCTGTCCACCGGAGACCAGCAGGTTGCCCCGGTGCTGGTAGGCGAGGGCCGTCACCGGGACGCTGTGGGCTACCAATTGCACCGGCCGTGAACCTTCCGGGCCATTGGGGCCGGCCTGACAATCCCAGACACACGGGATGCTGCCGCCGCCAGTCGCCAGATAGCGGCTGCTCCAGTGCCATGTCAGTTCGAGGACCTTCGTTTCGTAGCCCCACATCTGCAAGTCTTTGCCGCTGGCGACATACCAGAAATGGACGGTCGAGTCTTGATCCCCCGTGGCGATCAGGCTGCCATCGGGACTCCAAGCCAGCACCAGCGTCGAGCCTTGCCACGCATAGCAGCGCAGTGGTGCGGCTTGCCCCGGCTGCCAGAGCGTCACGCCGCCATAGGCAGCGGCGGCTAGGCGCGTGCCGCGCGGCTCCCACGCAATATCTACCACTGTGCTGGCGTGGGCATCCCACGTGTGGCGCAGCGTGCCATTTGCTGCCCACAGGCGCACCGTGCGTCCGGCTGCGGCGGCTAGCACGCTCCCCGCCGAGTGCCAGACCACGCGCTCTACCCAAGCGGTGCCACCAGCATCGAGCACCTGCTGTTCCTTGCCGCTCGTTGTGTCCCACACCCGCACCTGCCCATCCTGCCCACTGCTGGCAAGCCGGATCCCATCCGGGTGCCAATCGAGGGCGGTGGTTCCCAATCCCAGATGACCTTGCAGGCGGTGCTGGACAGTACCGCTGGTGCTGTCCAGTATGCTGATTGGACCGCTAATCGCCGCCGCCGCCAGAGTCTGCCCCGTGGGTGACCAGCGCAATGCAATAATATGGTCATCGAGGACGACCTGCCAGATCCTCCGCAGATCAGGTTGGGCTGGCCCCTGTCGTTCACGTGTACGCATCAGACCAGACATGCGCGGAAGTCCTCCGTCAAGGCGGCCCGATCTAGGTTGCGCCCGATGAAGATCAGCGCATTGCGCCGCGGCTCGTTGCCCCACGGTCGGTCGGGGCGACCATCAAATAGCATATGCACGCCCTGAAAGACAAACCGTTCGGGCATATCTGCGATGCTCAGGATTCCTTTCATGCGGAAGATGTCCGGACCCTGTTCGCGCAGCAGGCGGCTGAGCCAATGGTTTACTCGTTCGATATTGAGATCGCCTTCCAATGTAATCCCCACAGATGTAATTTCCTCATCATGCTCGTGATCAGGCTTGTAGGCGTGGGCGAGCACTGGTGTAAGCGGCGCATCGTCCCGATAGAGCACGGCGGCGAATTCATCAGGGTGGTGTTCGGTGAAGAGGGCATAGGTGCCAAGTTCGGGAATGTTGATGTGGAAGCGCGGCGCAGGTTCCCACAGGTTCAGCCGCACCAGCCTCTCGTTAGGGTGCAAGGTGCCGCCATTCTCAAGCGGGTGTTCATCATCGGAAAAGACCAGCACAGCCTGCTCTTGGACGGTGGCAAGGGCTTCGGCGGTGGCCGCAGCCGCAGGCAGCAGGGCCACCTGCATCGCCGGGTCGGGGCCTTCCTGAAGCCGCAGCTCGTAGCGGCCCGCTTGCAAGGTATAGAGGCCGCCCCACTCGAAGGGGTATTCCGGTTCCAGAAATTGGGGGTCAATTTCGAGGGCGCGGTTCAGGTCGAAGCCGCCCACCTCCAGCACCCGTTCCAGCGGCACGTGGGCCTGCTGTGTCCGCTCGATGCGGGCTTGGCTGTTGATCTGTCGAATGCGGGCTTCCAGCGCGTCCAAGTCAGCGGTGCTCACGAGGTCGGTCTTGTTGAGCAGAATAACATCGGCAAAGGCGATCTGCTCCTGAGCTTCGGGGGCATCATCAATGTGCTGCACAATATGGCGGGCATCAACCAGCGTGATGATGCCATCTACCCGCAGACGTTGCTTCATTTCATCATCCATAAAGAAGGTCTGCACCACTGGGCCGGGATCGGCCAGCCCCGTCGTCTCAATCAGAATGTAATCGAAGCGGTCTTTGCGCTTCATCAGGTTGCCCAGAATGCGGATCAGGTCGCCTCGCACAGTGCAGCAGATGCAGCCGTTGTTCATCTCGAAAATCTCTTCGTCTGCGCCGATGACCAGATCGTGATCAATGCCAATTTCGCCAAACTCGTTTTCGATCACGGCGATGCGTTTGCCGTGCTGCTCCGTCAAGATGCGGTTGAGCAGGGTCGTTTTGCCCGCGCCCAGAAAGCCCGTCAACACCGTGACGGGGGTGCGTGGATCAGCCGTGGTGGTCATAGGATTCTCCTTCTGATGCATGGGTTCCCAAGTCCGCCACATCGGCGGCCGTAATGTCGGGGATCGCTTTCGGGAGCTTGTACTGCTGCACCGGACTGTTTATGGGCAGCAGCGCAATGACTGTTTCCAGCGGTGGGCAGCCGGGTTCGCTGCACCGCAGTTCGGTCACGAGGATGGTGGTCTGGGCATCCAGCCCAAAGGTCGCACCGACCCACTGCTTGATGGCAGCAACATGCTGCGGGTCGGGGATTGGGCGGGGGTTCAACAGGTTCATGGGCGGTCCTTCCTGTTACGCTTCCGTTCCATGTCCAGATGATGCAGTTCAGTTGCTAGGGTATCGCTGCTGTCAGCATCGCTCAACGTGCGGCATTCTGCGTATGGATGGCTTCAAACAGGTGGGCGACCGCATCTTCATCGCCAAGGGTTGCAGGCTGCACAGCAGGCAGAGAGAAATGGCTCATCGGCCTCTCGTTGTTATTGATACATAATCTCAATACCACAGAAGCAATGTATCAATAAAAAGACGATCTGTCAATATGGAGATCAGCACAAACCGAAAACCAGCACACGTCGGGAGGCTTCAGCCCTGACACCTGCCCCCCTTCGCGTTCTTCGTGGTTTGCCTTCCTGCCCTGAAACCTATCACCTATCACCTGAAACCTGCCTATCGTGTATAATGCCCCCATACGGCATTGACCCACCGACGCACGCAGGAGCAGGCGCATGAGCGATAATCCATCAGGGAATACCTACAACCAGCAAGGGCAGAATGTCGGGCGCGACCAGTACAACGCAGGACGGGACATCAACATCCACCAGCCCGCCCCCACCGCCGCGCCCATCGCCATCCCCGCGCCCGTGGGCGACTTCGCCGGGCGCGAGCAGGAGCTGGACGACCTCGCCGCCGCCCTCGCCAC
>JAAUTZ010000023.1 GCA_012031225.1 Chloroflexaceae bacterium | reverse complement strand
GCCGACGGCCACGCCGACGGATGTACGCCGACGGCAACCCCGACGGATGTACCGCCGACGGCAACGCCAACGGATGTACCGCCAACGCCAACCAACACCGCCATCGTCATTCCGGCGACGGCCACCCCGACAGCGACCAACGTGCCGCCAACCGCAACCAGCACACCCGTCAATGCCTTGCTTGAACTGACCCTGCACGGCCCCAATCAGGTTGCACCGGGCACCAAGAAGGTTACCAAGATTACCGTCCAGAATATTGGTGGAACGGTAGCGCAGAATGCCCAAGTGATTGTCAATCTGCCCGACTTCTCGACCTTCAATCCAAATGGCAGCACGGCTGGTTGGCAGCAAACCCAACTGCAAGCCATCGGCTACACCTTCGATCTCGGTGATGTTGCCCCCGATCAAACCGTTGAGCTGCTCTTTGTGGTGAATGTAGACAGCAGCACCCCCGAAGGCACACGGATCGAGCTGGATGCGCGGGTCATCTGGACGAATCTGGATGGCTCAACTCAAACCGATGAGGAGCGGGCCGAGACCCTGATTGACAAGTTCCGCACCTTCCTGCCGCTTGCGGTGCGGGCCGCAGTCGTCAATCCCGAAGACCTCGTGCCCGACTTGACTGGCGAGCTGCGGCTCGTACCGGATAAGACCAGCTTTGCGGTGGGTGAGCCAGTCATGATCGAACTGACCATCACCAACAACGGGCTAGTCGCTACCAGTGCTGGCTTCTGGGTAGACCTGTACATCAACCCAGCCCGCACCCCAGAGCAGAATGTGTTCTGGCAGGACAACTGTGGTCTGTTCCCGTGTCACGGGATTACATGGGGCGTGACTGAGACGCTCCAGCCGGGCGAGAGCATGGTACTCCGTTCTACCCCCGACAGCTACCTCGCTGCATACACCATCTGGCCCGGTAGCCTCCTTGCGGGAACCACCGATCTGTACGCCTTCCTCGATGTGTGGAACCCAGACACAGACTTTGGCGCGATGAACGAAGGTGAGAAGGGCGAAGCCAACAACGTCGTGCGCCTCTCTGGGCTGACCGTCACAGGCTCCCAACTGGCGGAGACCCAAGCCGATGCAACCGCGCCGGTGTTGCCGCCCCGCCCCAAGCAACCCTAGCCCATAGCCGCAACCAGCATCCGACCCGCACCGGGCGCAAGTCAAATCTGACTTGCGCCCTTTTTGATCTCATTCGCGGCAATGCGGCAATGTATGCTGTGGCAGGGGCAAGTCGGGGATGCCTCGCGTATTTGCCCACGTCTAGTGTGTCTGGTATGATACATCTGCAAGAATAATGGCAATCGCACCCTGTTGTAGGAGCTGTGCCCTGTGGAACAATCCCATACTATGCCAGACCGGACCACCGCTCGTCAGCGAGGCGGATTGGGTCAGCGTGCCGCAGGGCTTTCGGCCCACCCCTACCGCCACCTTTGGCGACATCAATATCTTCCGCGCCGAGCCGGGCCGCGAATACGCCGCAGTCATTGTGAGTGACGGTGAGCGCACCCCCTGCGTTGCAGCGGAACTGCGCTATACCGCGTGGGATTTTCACATCGGGGTGCTGCTGGGCGGGCTAGGGGTGGCAGGCTACGTCCTCATGGCTGGGCAGCCGCCCGATCTGCTGGCCCGCCTCGCGTCTGCTGCCCCATCTGCACCGCCGCCAGAAGCCTAGCGCGACACGCTACCGCCCCAAAGATTAACACAACGCTAGCACTTCTGCCCGCCGATTCTGCGTATCATAGAAAGAAAGGTGTGATTTGCAATGCGTGCAAAGATTAGCGAAGGAGTATATTGATGAGTGAAGAACAAGCAACCGTGGCCCCGTCGGGTGAGGCGGTAGCATTTAAGGCGGAAGTCCGCCAACTACTTGATATTCTGGCCCATTCGCTCTACACCGAACGCGAGGTGTTCTTGCGCGAGCTGATCTCGAATGCCTCCGATGCGCTGCAACGGCTCCAATTCGAGATGCTCACGACGAGCGATGTGCGCGAGCCGGAAGCCGAGCTAGCGATCTGGATCAGCGTGGATAGTGAAGCCCGCACCATCACGATCCGCGACTCCGGCATCGGCATGACTCGCGAGGAGATGATTGAGCATCTCGGCACGATTGCCCAATCGGGCGCACGCAACTTCATTCAGCGGGCGAGCGAAGGCGGCAAAAGTGCAACCACCAGTGCCATCATTGGGCAGTTTGGGGTCGGCTTCTACTCGGTCTTTATGGTCGCCGAGCGGGTCACCGTCACCTCGCTCTCCTACCGCCCCGATGCTGAGGCAGCCCAGTGGGAAGCAACCGGCGGCGATACCTACACCATCGCCCCCGCCGAGCAAGCCGAGCGTGGCACGACCATCGTGCTGCACCTGAAAGAAGATGCCACCGAATTTGCCAATACGTGGCGGCTAGAGCAGATCATCCGCAAGCACTCGAACTTTGTGGCTTACCCGATCTACATGGATGATCGCCGCATCAACGAGGAGCAGGCCCTCTGGCGGCAAGCCCCGCGCAATGTTGAGGCGGAAAAGTACGCGGACTTCTACCGCCAACTCACGATGGATATGGAGCCGCCCCTGCTGCATATGCACCTCTCGACGGATGTGCCGGTTGATCTGCACGCCATCTTATTCGTGCCAGCCCAACGCGAGCGCGGCTTGATCGAGCGGCGGGTTGAAGGCACGATCAAGCTCTACTCGCGCAAGGTGCTCATCCAAGAAGATGCCCACAAAGAACTCCTGCCAAACTATCTGCGCTTCATTGAGGGGGTGGTAGATAGTGAGGACATCCCGCTCAATGTCTCCCGCGAGGCGGTGCAGAACAGCCCCGTTATTCAGCGCATCCGCAAATCGCTGACGGGCCGGCTGATGCGTGAACTCGGTGAGCTAGCGAACAACGACACCGAAAAATTTGCCGCCTTCTGGAAGCAGTTTGGCGTGTTCTTCAAAGAAGGCCTAGCCCTCGAATTTGAGCAGCGCGATGAGATCATCAAGCTGATGCGCTTCTACTCGACGCACCACGCCGATGAGACGCTTGTGTCGCTGGCAGAGTATACTAGCCGCATGATTGACGGGCAGACCGAGATCTACTACCTGCTCGCCAGCGATCTGGAAGCCGCCCGCCACAGCCCCCACCTCGATCCACTCCGCGCCCGTGGGCTAGAGGTGCTGCTGATGACGGATATGGTGGATGGCTTTATGCTCTCTGGTTTGCGCGAATACGAGGGCCACACCCTGCGTAACATTGATGATGCGAGCCTTGAACTGCCCGGCGTAGCCAGCGAACAGGAGTATGGCAGCCTGACGGAAGAGGAGTTCGGCGCATTGACCAAACGCTTTGCCGATGCGCTCGGCGAGCGGGTCAAGGCGGTGCGGGCCTCGAAGGTGCTGCGCGCCAACCCCTCGCGCTTGGTGTGGGAGGATGCCCTGCCGGGCCGCGAGATGCAGCGCATCCAGCAGTTGCTAGGGCAGGATGTGCCCCTCCCGCCGCGTATCCTCGAACTCAACCGGGCCCATCCGGTGATCGTCAATCTGGCTCAGCGCATTGCCGCCAACCCCGATGATGAGCTGACCGGTGCGATTGCCGAGCAGCTCTACGATAACGCGCTGCTGCTCGAAGGCTTGCATACCAATCCGGCGAGCATGGTGAGTCGCATCCAGACGCTGATCGAAGCGGCTGCAAAGGGCTAGCTCGTCCGGTGCTAGGGGCTATCGTGCGCGTGATGAGAGCCGTATCCCTGATACGGCTCTCCCCATAGTAGGAGGCAGATCTACGAACAACCCACAATGAAACTCATGGTGCGCTTGCAATCTGCGGTGCTTATTGGGGCGGCCATGTCCAAAAGACAGGAATGTCTGGGACTTGCCCCAGATATTGGGGCGGGCTGCCATTCACCGTTACCAGCACTGCCGTCGGGTTGCCCGCCGAGATCGCTACACCCTGCTGGGCATAGAAGGTCTGCTCTTGCCCAGAGTAGAGGATGCCCTCATAGACAACAGAGCCATCCGCCTGCACCTGTAGCCACGAGCCTTCGCCGAGCACACCTTGCACCGCGAGGTTCAGCACAATCGGAGCCGTTACCGTGTCGGTTCTGGTGATGGGGACACGGGCGGTTGGGGTGATTTCAAGTTCGGGGATCAGCACTTGGATCTCAGGTTCCGGTGTATCCGTTGCAACTGTACCGGCTGCGCCCGTCTGATTGGGTTGATCGGCTGGGCTGCTCTCAGAGCCGCCGAGCTGGGTTGGGGTGGGCGGTGCGGCAGTCGCGGTGGGTGGGGCCAGCTGGGCGACGGTATCATCCCGCACTTGGCCCAATGCATTCAAGCCGAGATAGGCCAGCGCAATGATCGCCGCCGTGATGAAAAAGACGGCAAAGAAACTTGGCAGCACAAACGACCGCTCACGGCTCATAGTGGTGGCGGGCACGATCTGGATTTGGGTTGTCGCACCGCGTTCGAGCCGATACTGATCGAGGAGTTCATCAGGCGACAAGCCCAGAAACTGGGCATAGTTGCGAATGAATCCTTTGGCAACAACCTCGTTGGGTAAACGATCATACTGCCCTTCTTCGAGGGCTTGCAGGGCCTGAAGGCGGATGCGGGTTTCGGCGGCGGCGACGGTGAGCGATATACCTTGACTTTCACGCTCGTGTCGGAGGCGTTCGCCAAGTTGACTCATGGGACAAGTCCTCGTAAGCTAGATTCTGGGCACGATGATCTCCATCAACAATCCCATAACTCAAATTATACCACAAGCCAAAGTTGTTACGTCAGAAATCAGGTAGGAGTGTATGAACACAGATCAGCAGGCCCTAGCTAGCGGGGGCACCCATCCGGGACAGTTCGATTGGCTGGCAATCTGGCGGGCGATGTACGATGCGGAACGGGCACAGGGCGAAGCAGCCGCGCCCGCTGGCAGCGATTGTTGGGCTGGGCGGGCCCCCCGCTATGCCGCAGCAATGCGACGCGCCCCGCAGCCCGATGCGCTGATGCAGGCGGTGTTGGCGCAGCTGCGCCCGACGGATACGGTGCTGGATATTGGCGCAGGCACCGGGCGGTACACCACCGTGCTAGCGCAGCATGTGGCTCATGTCGTGGCACTGGAGCCATCCGCCGCGATGCACGAACAGCTCGCGCAGGCGGTGGCGGAGTCCGGTCTCACGAATATTACGCTTGTGGCGGAGGGCTTCCCGCCCCGCACCCCCGTGCGTGGCGATGTGGCCTTCTCGGCGCATGTGCTGTACGGGGTACGTGAGTTCGCACCGTTTGTACAGGCGATGCACGCCAGTGCAACCCGCACCTGCATGCTGGCTCTGATGATCCGCCACTTGGCGGGGCTAGTGTCGCCGTTCTGGGAGCTGTTCTACGGCGAGCCGCGTGCGCCCTTGCCCGCCGCGCTCGAAGCCTTCAACGCGCTGTATCAGCTTGGCTACCCCGCCACATGGCAGCTCTTGCCAGCCACTACGATGCGCTACGCAACGCTGGATGAGGCGGTAGAAGATATGCGCGTGCGGTTGCGCTTCTTGCCCGATCCAGAGCGCGATGCCCGCCTGCGCGAGGCTCTGCGCGAGCGGCTGGGAGTAGGCGATGATGCGTTGCTGGCCTTCCCCGATCAGCTTGCCGTGAATGCGCTGATCCAGTGGGATGTGACCTGATGCCTATCCGGCGCGCACTTCCCACAGCGCAGCGGGCGGCAGATGGAGCCACACCTCCGGGCCGATTGGATCGGGCGCATCGCTGGTGGGGCGGCGCACCCGCACCGCTTCGGGCAGGCCCGCAACCTTGAGCAGATACTCGATTACGTCGCCGCGATAGCTCTGCTCCTGCACCTGCCCCAGCACACAGTTGGGCAGATCGGCGGGGCGCGTGGGGTGCAGCGTGATCTGTTCAGGGCGAATGGCTACCACGGCTGGACGGGGTGGCTCGGCAGGGGCGCAGGCGGATGCCGCGCCAAGCACCCACACGCCCGCCGCCGTCGTGAGTTGGCAGCCATGCAGCGTGCCCGCCACAAATGTCGTAATGCCGAGAAAGCGGGCCGCAGCCAGCGTCGGCGGGCGCGTGTAGACCTGCTGCGGCGTGCCATAGGCGGCGATCCGCCCATCGAGCAGCAGCGCAACCCGATCTGCCATGCTCAAGGCTTCTTCCAGATCGTGGGTGACAAGGACTGTCGTTACGCCCGTTTCGCGCTGGATGCGCCGCACCGCCGCCTGCAAGCTGCGCCGCACGCTGGTATCGAGGCTGCTGAATGGCTCATCCAGCAAGAGCACTCGCGGCTGGGTCACCAGTGCCCGCGCCAGCGCAACCCGTTGCTGCTGCCCGCCCGAAAGCTGCGCTGGAAAGCGGCATTCTAGTCCCTCCAGTTCCACCAGCGCAAGCATCTGCTGCACGGCGATGCGCTGCTGCTCGCGGGCTACACCGCGCACCCGCAAGCCAAAGCGAATGTTATCGGCAACGCTGAGGAACGGGAACAGGTAGGCCTTCTGGAACATCAGCACCGCCTCGCGCCGATGGGCCGGCAGGGCCCGTACCGATTGCCCATCGAAGCGAATGTCGCCCGCCGTCGGCTCTAGCAGTCCGGCAATCAGGCGGAGCAAGGTAGATTTGCCACTGCCGGATGTCCCCAGCAGCACCACCAGCTCGCCGCTTGCCACTGCGAGCGACAGATCGGCGAGCGTGGCGGTGGCTTGGCGCGGGTAGCGTAGGGTCAGATTGTGCATTGTGAGCGTAGTCATCGCACCCCCACCACCTGTGGCCCACCACCCAGCAAGCGCGAGGCAAGCAGGATCGCCAGCATCGGCACGGCAACAATCAGCAACGCCACGCCCGCCAGTGTGGTAGGGTTGCCGCCTGCAACCAGCGCGAACAGCAGCACCGGCAGTGTGATCACCCGCCCGCCCCCGATCAGCGCGGTGAACAGGTATTCGCTCCACGAGATCAGGAAGGCAAACAGCGCGGCTACCGCGAGCGCGGGCAGGCTCATCGGCAATGTCACCAGCCACCACACCTGCCACGCGCCCGCCCCTAGCACCTGCGCCTGCTCTTCGTAGTGGCGATCATAGCGCGAAAGCATGCTGCTTAAGGTCAGGATCACGTAGGGCAAGACCGGAATCAGATGCACGATACACACGCCGATCAGCGTGCCCGCTAATCCGAGCTGGAGCATCAGGCTATTTAGCCCAATGCCAATCGCAATCGGCGGTATGACGGTGGGCAGGAACAGCACCGCCAGTATCACCCCGCGCCCCACCAGTGGCGCAAACGTTAGGGCGCGGGCGGCGGGGTAGCCAATCAGCACCGCCAGCCCCGTGACAAGCAGCGCAACTTGGGCACTCAGCCCAAGCGCGGCTTGGGTGCGCGGGTTGCCGATCAGGGCGAGCAACGGCTCCAGTGATAGGCTATCGGGGAGCAGGGCGGGAAAAAACCAGCGTGGCCCAAGCGCGTGCAAGCCGAATAGCCCTAGCGGGAGCAACACACTCGCTAGGGCATAGAGCCAGATGCAGCCGACGGCTCCGCGCTGCATCAGCCGTGCCCCGCCGTGCGCCGTGCCGTGAGTGCATACGCGACTGCTGCCACCAGCAGCACGATTGCACCCGTAAGCACACTGATCGCCATGCCTTCGGCGCGGCTCCGCAGATCGGCATTGCGGAAGAAGTCGAGTGCTAGCACCGCCAGCATACGCGGGAACTGCACTCCTAGCAGGGCGGGCACTTCGTATGCGCCAAACACGAATGCAAAGCCGAGCAGCATGCCCGCCGTGAGCGCAGGCAGCACCAGCGGCAGGGTGACATAGCGCAACGTCTGCCAGCGCGATGCACCGAGCGTGGCGGCGGCGGCGGCGTAGTCATCGGTTTGGGCGTGCAGCGTAGCCAGCAGCATCAGCAGCAGGAACGGGATCAGCTTGGTGGTGTAGCTGATGATGATCCCGATGCCATAAGGATCGCGGATCAACACGGGGAAATCGGCGGGGGTGGCGATCAGCCCCAGCTGAAACAGGACGCGGGCCAGCACGCCGCTCTGGGCCAGCAGCAGGGCGATAGCAACCGCCCACACCAGATGCGGGAACGCCAGCGTCAGGTTGAGCAGGGGCACGATCCCGCGTGGTGCGTGCGGGGCGCGTGTGCGGCCTAGCCCCACCACAACCACCCCCAGCGCACCCGCCGCCGCAAGCAGGGTTGCAGCCCCACTGACCCACAGCGTAAAGCCGAGCGCGGGCAGGAACTCGCGGCTCGCGGGCGTGCCACTACCCGGCAGCAAGTTGCGGTAGGCCTCCAGCGTGATCTGGAATTGCCCGATGAAGGGCAAGTAGCCCAAACTTTTCAAAACGCTGTACCACAGGCTCGCCCCAAACAGCCCGCCCACAATCACGAGGGCGGGCGCAAGCATCAGCCATCCGCGTAAAGTCGCAGGGGACATCGGCATACCTTGCTCAGTTACCGATCAGCACGTTCTCGCGCCAGCCCTCCTCGATCAGGCTTTGGTATTCGGGGGCGGCATCGGGTACCAACGCGGCGAGCAGCTCGGCGGGTGGGGTGGCAGGTGCGCCGAGCCGATCCATCGCGGCTTCAAGGGTAGCGCGGTCCTGCTCATCAGTGACTTTGCGCACATCAATGCCATAGCCCAAGCCGAAGCCGTTTTCGGGCAAAATCTGGGCCGCTTGGAACTCCGGCTCCAGCAGCAGATTGGCCAGCACCAGCGCGGCTGCGCGGTTGGGCGCGTTGCGCGGAATAGCGACGTAGTTGTAATCGCCGATCATGTAGTCATTAAAGACAAATGCCCGCGCCGTCTCGGGCACGGCTCCTTCGGCGATCAATGCGCCTGCGCCTGTCACCGATTGGGTGATGCTATAATCTACCTCGCGGTTGGCAAATAGCCCGTGTAGTTCGTATTCAGTGGCGGGGTAGGCACTCCCCGTCCGCCACAGGCACGGCTTCAGTTCGTTGAGATAGGCCCACAGTTGCGGCGACCACTGCTCCCACTGCGCTTGATCGAAGTTGCGCCACTGCTCCGCGCCACCGGATAGCTCGAACAGTGCGCCCTTGACGAAGCGCGTGCCCTGAAATGCGCCGGGACCCGGTGCAATGTAGGTGAAGCGACCTTGATTGGCACAGGCATACTCCAGCAAGGCGGCATAGCTGCGCGGCAGGTCTGCCGGATCGGTGCGGGCACTATCGTAGATGAACTGGAACTGGGCCGATGACCACGGGCTTTCAAACGTTTCAATCGGCACGCCAAAGTCGTAGATGAGAGCCGGGTTGGTATAATCTACAAGGACACTGTTGGGGAGCTTCTGGTTCCAGCCGCCGTAGAGCATATCAGCTTGCTTGAGTGAGGCGAAGTTCTCGCCATTGATCCAGATCAGGTCAATGCTACCCGGATCAATGCCCGCTTCTTTCTCGCTGAGCAGTTGGTCTACCGCCAGCACCGCATCGCTCACGGGCACACGGTTGAGGGTGATCCCGTAGCGTTCTTGCAGGGCGGTGCCGTAGAACTGATCCACGTAACTGTTGATGCTTTCTGAGCCGCCCCACATATACCAGTTCACGGTCTGGCCGCGTGCGTCCGCCACGATGCGTTCCCAATCATCGAGCGGGGCGGGAGCGGGCAGCGGCGCAAGCGGGGCGGGGGTGTTGCTACATGCGGCAAGCATCAGGCAGAGCAACAGCAGCAGGGATCTCTGATACATACGCAATTCCTTTCGCAGGCGTATTGTGGTTCGAGTGCATACGCCATTGCATTATAGATGATGTTCTCGATTATGCGGGCGGGGCGGGCGGGCTTCTGTGCAGTTTCTCACACTGCCGCGAGTTTGCCGCGCAAGAAACGGAGTGCGCGTACCGCTCGCGTGCGGTAAGATAGGTAAGAGAACCGATGCATGCGGGAACACCGCGATAGAGGATAGGAGCAAGCCGCGCTGATGGATCCAGATCCCCGCGATGAACAGTATTGGCAAGCCGTGCTTCAGCGCACCCCCGATGCCCGCTTTGTGTATGCGGTGCGCTCTACCGGCATCTACTGCCGCTCGACGTGTCCGGCCCGTCGCCCGCAGCGCGAGCAGGTCGTCTTCTTTGCTACGCCGCAAGCAGCAGCGCAGGCCGGCTTTCGGGCGTGTCGGCGGTGTCAGCCAGATGTGACGGAGCCGCCTGATCCGCAGCTGCCACTGGTGACCCAGATCGTGGCGGCGATTACGGCGCAGGTGCAAGCCGATGGACAGACCCCGACGCTGGCAGATTTGGGGGCCCAGTTTGCCCTCAGCCCAGCCCATCTCCAGCGCGTGTTCAAGCGGGTAATGGGCGTATCGCCGCGCCACTATGCGGCGAGTGTGCGGCTGGAGCAGTTCAAGCAGCAGCTTGCCACGCAGCCCACGCAGAGCATTGCGGCGGCGGGCTATGCAGCTGGCTACGGCTCAAGTAGCCGCGTGCATGAGCAGGCGAGCAGTCGGCTCGGCATGGCACCGAGCAGCTATCGTGCGGGGGGGATGCAGCAAGGAGCAGCGATCATGATTGACTATACGGTGCTAGAGAGTGCGGTGGGGTGGGTCTTGCTCGCCGCCACCGAGCGGGGGCTGTGCGCGGTGCAGCTTGGTGATACTGCCGCGCAGTTGGTGGATGCGCTGCATGCCGAGTACCCACAGGCGACGATCAGCCGCGCCGATGATCGCCTTGCAGCATGGGCAGATGCGGTGCTGGCGCATGTGGCGGGGCATACGCCAGCCCCTGAACTGCCGCTCGATGTGCAAGCTACCGCCTTTCAGGGTCTTGTGTGGCAAGCGTTGCAAGCCATTCCCTATGGCGAAACACGCTCGTATCAAGAGGTGGCGCAGAGGATCGGCAAGCCCAGCGCAAGCCGGGCCGTAGCGCGGGCTTGCGCCACCAACCAGATCGCCGTGCTGATCCCGTGCCACCGCGTGGTGCGCGGCGATGGCACGCTCGGTGGGTATCGCTGGGGCGTGCAGCGCAAGCAGGCCCTGCTAGAGCGCGAACGTGAAGCCGCCGCTAATCGCCCATCGCCTTCTTCAGATCCAGCGTGCCCAGAGCGGGCGTAGGCGTACTTGGTAGCCCTAACGAGATGAAGCCCGCCGCCAAGATGAATAGCACCGATGCCCACAAGCAGCCGACTAAGCCGAAATACAGATAGAGCGCACCGGATAGCACCGTGCCGATCAGCCGTCCGGTGGCGTTGGCCATGTAGTAGAAGCCAACATTCAGGGCAACTTCGTCTTTGTCGGTGTAGGCGAGGATCAGGTAGGAATGCACCGCCGAGTTCAGCGCAAACATCACCCCGAAGGCGAGCAAGCCGATCACGATCACCAGTGTCGGCTCACCCCCGCTCATCAGCGCGAGGGCGATGCCCGCCGGAAATGCGGCGAGTGCAAAGGCTAGCACCATCGCTGTTTTCCCATCGGGCGGGTGAGCCTGACCGCCGCGCTCAAGCTGGCTCTGAATCCGCCGTTTGAGGAGTGCCGGCGTGGAAGCCTGCACGAAGCCGTAACCGATCAGCCATACAGCCATAAAGCCGCCAACCAGCCAGAAATCCCACAGCAATACCTCGTGTAGGAAGACGGGCAAGCCGACCACAAACCAGACATCCCGCGACGCAAAGAGGAACACCCGGGCCGCCGAGAGGATATTGACGGCGCGGCTCTTGGAGAAGATTTCGGTGAACTTGACTTTGCTGGTGGGCGTTTTGAACGTGCCGCGCAGCATAATCATCACCACGATCAACACCACCAGCACGCCTGCCGACATAATCAGGGTGGCGGGCTGGAAGCCGACCAGCGTGAGCAGCAAGCCACCCACAAAGAAGCCAACCCCCTTCAGCGCATTCTTCGAGCCAGTCAAGATCGAGACCCACTTGAACAGCGTTGAGTCGGCATCTTCTGGGACGACGAGCTTGATCGCACTCTTGGAACTCATCTTGGTCAAGTCTTTGGCAATCCCAGAGAGGGCCTGCGCGGCCATCACAAATGGTACGGAGAAGGCGGGTAGCAGCAGCAGCTCAGTCGGCACAATGCCCAGCATGCCCAAGGCCACGACTTGCAGCCCTAGCCCCGCATACAGCGTGATCTTTAAGCCGAGCCGCTGCCCAACCCAGCCCCCCACCAGATTGGTGACAATGCCGAAGAATTCGTAGAACAAGAAGAGCAGCGCGACTTGGAACGAGCTGTAGCCGAGTGTGTAGAAGTGCAACAGCACCAGCATCCGTATCGCACCATCGGTGATGGTGAAGGCCCAGTAGGCCGCCGTCACCAGTATGTAGTTGCGGAGGTTCGCCGTTTGGGTGGGCGGTGTGAGCGGTGCGCTCGTTTCCGGCAACGCCCCGCCGAGATCAAGCGGGGTGGAAGTCGTCTTGATGTTATCCGACACAGGGTACTCCTTGTGGTCAGGGTTTGGGGAGCAATTAGCTCAGGCGTTGCCCAACATAGGCAGCTAGCTCTACCAGCCGATTGGCGTAGCCCCACTCGTTGTCATACCACGCATAAATCTTGACTTGCGTATCGTTGGTGACAAGCGTGCAGAGGCCATCCACAATCGCCGAGTGCGGGTCGCCTTTGTAATCAATCGAGACGAGCGGGCGTTCTTCGTAATCGAGGATGCCCTTGAGGGGCCCTTCGGCGGCAGCTTTGAACAAGCCATTGACTTCAGCGACGGTGGTGGGGCGTTGCACCTCAAACACACAGTCGGTGAGCGAGGCATTGAGCAGCGGCACGCGCACGGCTAGCCCATCGAGCTTGCCCTGCAATTCGGGGAAGATCAGCCCGATGGCGGTGGCAGAGCCAGTCGTCGTGGGGATCAGTGAGAGACCGGCGGCACGGGCGCGGCGCAGGTCTTTCCAGCACAAGATCAACCTCGCGCTCAGCCCATGCTACATCGGCGGGCTGCTTGTGTTGGCTGTAGCTCAGCTGTTGCCCCGCGATGTGCAGGGTATCGCCTTCGGCGTGCGCCGCGTGGGCCCACCGCCCATGCACCGAGTCGAACATCAGTAGGTGCGCTGCGGTGGCGGCATCACCCAACTCATTGATGTGGACAAAGTGCAGATCCGGATTGCCCCACGCGGCCCGTAGCGCAAGCCGCCCAATGCGCCCAAAGCCATTGATGCCAATCCGTATTGCCATAGGTTCTCCTTCCCGCCATTATGCAAAATACATCAATAAAGATTGATGTATTGTAACACGGGTAGGGCTGCTTGACAACTACGCAGCAAGGCGGGCACTGGCAGCGGATGTGGATCAGGGATGGAGCAGATAGATTCAGATCGAGCAGCACCGCGACATGCCCACTGCCCCGTGGCCATGCCGCGCCAGAGTAGGCTACGTGCTTGTGCGTTACAGCCCGCGCTCGTTGCGGATGTGTTCGAGCAAGCCGCGTGCGCCCGCCTCCACCAGCCCGTAGACATGATCGAAGCCGCCCGTGTAGTAGGGGTCGGGCACGTCGCGGGTATCGCTGTGGGGTGCAAAATCGAGCAGGCGGTAGAGTGCCGTAGGTGGCGTTGGCGCGAGGCCATAAATGCTATGAACGTTGTCGCTATCCATTGCCACGATATAATCATAGGAGTCCAACTCATCGCCACTGAGCCGGTGGGCAACTTTATCTTCCCGCAGGGGCACGCTGTTGCGCTGCAACACCGCTTGCGTGCCGGGGTGCGGGCGTTCGCCGGTGTGCCAGCTGCCGGTGCCCGATGAGGCAATCACAAACTGCTCCTGCAAGCCGGCATCCTGTACCAACTTCGCAAAGATCGCCTCTGCCATCGGTGAGCGGCAAATATTACCGAGACAAACAAACATGACACGGACTGGGGGTTGTTGTTTCATCCTGAAAGATCCTTTCGCTGACGTTCTGCGGAGTTCATGCGCCGTGCGCGTTGGGAACCCAAGCGACGGCGGTGTCACCTTGCGCGATGACGGGATGCTTGGTTACACCTTGTCGCTTTGTATTATACGTGCTATCCTAATCTTGGGATAATCTGGTAAAATTCAGCTTGATAACATAGTCCATACTAGCCGTGCCCGTCGTGTGCGGGTACGGTAGAGCAGCGCGGAGGAGCGCAAGATCATGCCAGCAACCAGTGTACCGGCACAGTTAGAGCCAGCCACGCGCCCAAGGATGGTCTATACTGTGGCGGGGGATCGTTTGTACCTTGTTGGGCGGCTGCTGATTGTGCTGACGATTCTCCTGATTGTCGTCGCTGAAGGGATCGCCCTGTTTCCAGTTGCGCTCACCAGCCCGCCGCTCCTGTTAGTCCTGTATGCGGCGGTGGGCGTGCTGCTCCTAAGCACCCTCGCAACGTTTGTGCCGCCTCTGCGCGGGCTAGTCGGGGTGTTTGCCTATCTTGATATTCTGCTGATCGGGGCGGTGAGCATTTTAGCGGCGACCCTGCATCCCGTCCTGCTTATGCTCTATCTGCTCCCAGTGACATTTATGGCGATCCGCAGTGGTAGCGGGGCGGGGCTAGGGGCGGCGGTGCTAGCAGTTGCCCTGATGGGCGGCGCAACGTTCCTCGCCTTCACCCGCTCCGCGCAAGGTGCGGGCGTGCCGCCCATCACCGAGCTACTCTTGATTGCCATGCAGGGCGGGGTGCTGCTGCTGATCCCGCCGCTGGTGAATGTGCTGAAAGAGGCATGGGGGTCAAACAACAGCACCACGCTAGCCGGGGCCCAAGCCGATGTGCAAGCCGCTCAGCAGGCCGTGGAAGCGTATCGGGCGCGGATGCACATCCTCTTTGATGTTGCCAAGACGCTCGGTGATACCATGTCGGGAACCAAGATCCTTGATGGGATGCTGGAGAATGCCCACAAGCTCGTGCCCTACGATGCGGCGATTGCGCTGCTGCCTACCGGCGAAACGGCAGAGGTGCGGGTGGATGCGGGCTACGGCTTGAGCATTGTGGATCGTGGGATCGTGCTGACGCTCGATCAGAATAGTGTGCTGGTGGATGCCTTTAGCAACGAGCCGCGTGCGCTGTTCGTGGAGAATATCAGTGCCGAAACTGCTCTGCACCGCCTGAATACGCCCAAGACATGCCAAGCCGCTGTGATTGTGCCGATGCACAACAGCTTCGAGGTGTATGGCTTGGTGCTGTGTATGCGCCGCGAAGCGCAGCCCTTTAGCCCCGATGAAGCCAAGCTGATCGAATCGCTGACGATCTATGCTACCTGTGCCCTGATCAATGCGGCGATGGCCGAAGACCTGAAGCAGGATCGCGTCAACCTTTCGGTGGCGCAGGAACGGGCCCGCCACGATCTGGCCCGCGAGATCCACGATGGCCTCGCCCAGAAGCTCGCCGCCATTGCGATGAATATTGACTTCATCAAGCGTATGGTGCAGACCAACCCGCCCGCCGCCGTGAAGGAGATGGATCGCATTGGCGAGATGTTCCGCCGCGCCAACTACGATGTCCGCACGCTGCTGGGCGAGCTGAAGCCAACCACACTGGAGCAGCGCGGCTTGCCATCGGCTACGGAAGAACTGCTCGAACGCTACCGCAAGCAGTATCCGAATATGACCTTTGAGTACAAAGCCAAGAATGTCTCCGGCTTGACGCTGGCTCCACACGACAAAAGCACGCTCTACAACATTATTCAGGAATCGATCAACAATGCGATCAAGCACGCCGAAGCCACCAATATCGAGGTGCGCTTTGAGCGTGAGGGCTATCGCCTCTCGATTGCGATACAGGATAATGGCAAAGGCTTTGATGTGGAGAAACGCCAAGAGGAGGCGAAGGCACGCGGCTCGCACGGCTTGAGCAACTTGAAAGACCGCGCCGCGCAGGTGATGGTAGGCGACAAGTCGGGCACCGCCGAGATACACTCCGCGCCCGGCAAAGGCACGACTGTCCTTGTGCGGATTCCGCTCGAAGTCTGATGCCCGCCACCAACCCGTTTCTCGATCCGCGCCGCGTGCAGGCGGCTCTACGTGGGCTAGAGCTGCGCCCCACGCGGGGGATGGGCCAGAACTTCCTGATAGATCCGCACGCACTTGCCACAATTGTTGCGGCGGCTGATCTCCAAGCCGATGATGTGGTTATCGAAGTAGGCCCCGGCTTGGGCGTGCTGACGTGGGAGCTAACCCAGCGCAGCCGCTATGTAGTGGCGGTGGAGCTGGACAAACGCCTTGCCGCCCGCCTGCATCAGCAGTTCCGCACGACCCACGCCGAGCCACCCGCACTGGCGCTCCCGGGCCCGCCTGTGCCGCCGCCTGTGCTGCATCTGCTGCAAGCCGATATTCTGGATGTGTCGCCGCTCACGTTGCTGCAACAGGCACAGGCAGCATGGCAAGCCCACGCCCTGCCGTTGCCCGCAGGGGCTGCCCCGCCGCCCTATAAGCTCGTTGCCAATCTGCCCTATGCCATCACCGCGCCGGTTTTGCAGCACTTCTTACACAGCCCGCACCCGCCCCGCACCCTGACCGTGCTGGTGCAGTGGGAAGTGGCCGAGCGGATCACGGCGGCGGCTGGTGCGCTGAGTGTGCGGGCCCTTGCGATCCAGCTCTATGCTGCGCCGCAGATCGTAGCCCGCGTACCTGCCAGTAGCTTCATCCCCGCCCCCGCCGTAGATTCGGCGGTGTTGCACTTGACCACCCACACCACCCCCGTCATTGCCGATATTGCACCGGAGGCTCTGCTGGGGATCATCAAAGCTGGCTTTGTGCAGCCGCGCAAAAAGCTCGCCAATAGCCTGACTAGTGGGCTAGCTGGGATTGGGTTGGGACGCTCGCAGGCACAGGTGGTGGCGGCATTGCACGCGGCAGGTGTTGATCCGAGCCGCCGCCCCGAAACACTAACCCTCGCGGAGTGGGCGCAAGTGTATCGGATGCTACGCGGGGATGGGCGCGGTGCGGGCTAGGAGACGCGGTGCGGGCGCAGGGGGCTGTGCCCCACAGCCCCCCATAGCAAAAAAGCAAAAAGTGGCGCAGAGCTTTACGCCCTACGCCACGCGCCAACTAACCCGTGAAACCTAGCCTGCTAGCTACCCATGTTCTTGATGATGTCAATCGTGCTGCTCACCGCATCGGCGGACTTCTGCACGAGGGCTTGCTCATCTTCGGAGAGCGGCAGCTCGATGATCTTCTCCATGCCGCCCGCACCAAGCACAATCGGTACGCCGAAGTACAGATCGCTCAACCCGTATTCGCCTTCGAGGTAAGCGGCACACGGCAGCACGCGCTTCTTGTCAAGCAGGATCGCCTCGATCATCTGCGCGACGGCGGCGGCGGGGGCGTAGTAGGCACTGCCCGTCTTGAGCAGGGCGACAATCTCACCGCCACCTTTGCGGGCCCGGTTGACAATCGCTTCGAGCTTGTCTGCGTCGATAAACTGGGTGATCGGCATGCCCGACACGGTGGTGAAACGCGGCAATGGTACCATCTCATCGCCGTGCCCGCCGAGCAGCATCGCCTGCACATCCTCCACCGATACGCCGGCTTCGCGGGCAAGGAAGGTGCGGTAGCGGGCGGTGTCCAGCACGCCGGCCATACCGAGTACACGGTTGCGCGGGAAGCCGCTCGCTTTGAATGCAACATAGCTCATCGCGTCGAGCGGATTGTTGACTAGAATGAGGATCGCATTGGGTGAGCCGGGCACCGCGTTCTGCACACACTGGCGGGTAATATCCGTGTTGATCTTGATCAAGTCTTCACGGCTCATGCCCGGCTTGCGCGGCGCACCAGAAGTAACCACAATAATATCCGAATTGGCGGTATCGGCGTAGTCGTTCGTCCCAACCACGTAGCTATCAAAGCCTTCGATGGGACCACTCTGAAGCAAGTCTAGTCCCTTACCTTGCGGTACACCTTCGACAATATCGAGCAACACAATGTCCGCCAGTTGCTTGGCAGCAAGCCAGTGGGCGGTGGTTGCACCGACATTTCCAGCCCCGATGATGGAAACCTTTTTACGCATGGGTTTTCTCCTCCGTTTAGTATAAGGTGTGAATAACTCCCTTGGATACTAGCCGCTATTGTAGCATATATTGTAAAGTGACTAGCAGGCGGTGCAGCACGACCCATTATGCTATTATTCTCTGATGATACTCATTCAAGCTAAGACAGGCTGTGGTACAATATCGCTATGCAATACGTAGCCGCAATCTGGTACCCCACACGACAACAGCCCCGCACCTTGCATAGGTGGTATCGGTTGATCCTCCTTGCGGCGGCATGCACCACCGCAGCCATGCTGTTCATCTGCATTCTGCACTGCCATCTGGTGCAGATCGAGCGCGTGCCCGCCCAGATTGTTGTGGCTGGGCAGGCGGTTATGATCTGCCACACGCCCGGCGATGCCCACGGCGCAGGGCCCTACCCGCTTGATTTCGCCCAACTCCAGAGCATCACCTATGCTGTGCCAAGCCTTGCCCCCGGATTAGCGGCAATCTTCGTCCTGCTTGCCTTGCTGCCGCGCCCCCTTGAGCGGCACGGTTGCTCGGTTCCCAATTCTCCTGAGCCACCCCCACCCCGCCCGCTGCCCTACGCATCGTAGCATACGCACACGCATTGCACGCACGCGCATTGCCGCGCTGCCCCGCAGGGTAGTGCCACGGCAATCCGCTTGCCCTGCTGGGTATGCCTGCGTGCTACCCTGATCTGCGCGGCGGACAACATCGCGTTGGTATGGACGAGTGGACTGGTGGTCTAATCGGTAGGATCTGGTAATCATTCTTTCACGATGAAGGAGAAAAGACAACAATGCAAGTTTTCAATATGATCACGATCAAGGCGAAGGTGGTGGCGTTTGGGATAGGAGCAGTGTTGCTGCTGCTGTTGGGTGCATGTGGCGGTGGGGCGGCTCCCGCAGGCGATGGCGGAGTGGCGGTAGAATCTGGCTCGGTGTGGGTGCGTCCGGCAGTCACCACGGGCATGAGCGATGCGGCAATGGGCGGGAATATGGATCACAGCGGTGGGAGTATGGATCATGGCAGCATGGGGCAGGGCGGCGGCGGCAATAGTGCCGCGTATCTGCGCCTTGTGAATACCGGTGGCGAAGCTGATGCGCTGGTGGGAGCCAGCACCGATGCAGCCAAGATTGTCGAGATCCACGATATGACGATGGAGAACGGCGTGATGAAGATGTTCCCCATCGAGCAGATTGAGATACCGGCGGGCGGCAGTGCCGAGCTTCAGCCGGGCGGGCTGCATGTGATGCTGATTGACCTGAACCAAGACTTGAATGCGGGCGACGAAGTAGAGTTGACGCTGAAGCTCGCCAGCGGCAAAGAGATCCAAGTGACGGCTCCAGTGGAGCAACGCTAGCAACGGCTAGCGTGATCGTGGGGGGTGGGGCAATTGGTTCCCGCCCCCACCTAGCAAGCCCAGAAGGATACCCCTATGCAACACAAATCATCCCCACCGCTGCCCAAATCAAGCACCCCGCGCTGGCTCGTGCCGGTGATTCTAGGGGCGGTGCTGCTCGTGGCGATTGCGGTTGTCTTTAATGCGATGCAGCCGAGCCGTGCGACGCAAGAAGCCAGCAACGCACCCGGCTTGGGCGGCGGCATCCCGATCCCCACATCGGGCACCCGCATTGAGCCGCCGCGCCAACTGAACAACTTCACCCTGACGAATCAGGATGGGCAACCGATCAGCCTGAGCGATTTTGCGGGCAAGCCGACGCTGATCTACTTTGGCTACACCTACTGCCCCGATGTTTGCCCCACCTCGCTGGCCGACATGGCCCGGGCCCAAAAGCTGCTCGGCGATCTCGGCACCGAAGTCAATTTCGTGATGGTGAGCGTGGATGGCGAGCGCGACACGTCCGATGTGCTGAAGCGGTATATAGGCAACTTCAGTGAGACGTTTGTGGGCTTGACTGCCCCGCCAAGCGAGATCCGCAAGATTGCCCCCGACTATGGCGTATTCTTCCAGAAGAACCAAGTAGCAGGTACAAGCGCGGCGTATCTGGTGGATCATTCAACGGCCATCTACCTTGTTGATCCGCAAGGGCGGCTCCACACAATCTACGGCTACGGCATCCCCCCTACCGTGCTCGAGCAGGATCTGCGGCAGATGTTGGGTGGGTAGGGGCAGGTGCTCGCGGGCAGATTGCGCGGGTTGCGCCGGGCCTACTCGCTGCGGGCGCGGATTTCGCTGGATGAGAGGTCTACCCGGAATAGCTCCTCTGAGACGGCGTGAAACATATCGGCAAAAGCAGGCGGGATGGCAATATCGGCCAACGTCTGAAACTGCCCCTGATGCACCCGCCCCGCTACGAGAAAGCGGCAGTGCGCCGCCTGAATGTGCCCAAGTGCGGCGTGCATCGCAGTCTCGGCGGTGGTGGGTGCATCGGGGTCGCCGTAGTAGCGCGGATTGACGAGCCGCAACGCCGTATCGTAACCGACGACGAAGGTGCAGCCGGGAAAGAGCATGGCTTTCTCGGTGAAGAGGGCCGCCCGCGACAGCACAACGGAATACCGCCCCGCGAATTGCTGAATCCGGCGTTCGATCTCCTCTGCGATCAAGGGGCCTTTATCGGCATTGTGAATCGGTAGCTCAAACAGCGCAGGCTGCCCCAGTGTGCTCGCCGCAACTTCAGCAAGGCGAATGTGCCCCGCGTGCAACGGATTGAACGAGCCAGACAGCAACGCGCCCTGCACGGCATCATTGGCAACCTGCCGCCCATCGGGGTAAACCGTCACGCTCCGCACATCGCCGCGCAGCAGCCGCGCCAGTGGATCGGTTGCCATTTGGTGGTGTTCTTCGATCACCTCGCTACTCGTGAGTGTCGGGAGCAGGTTTGGCACCGCTAGCCCACAGCTCCGGGCAATGGCGTGCAGCAGCAGGCGGCTGATCAGGCTCTCCTCGTGTTCCCGCTCACGTAAGCCTTTGATCAGCGTGAGGGCATACGCGGTGCTACCAGTTGCGTGCTGCACAGCCACCACACCCCGATGCTGCCCGCGTTTGGTGTAGTCGGTGGCAATCGTGGCGGTACACGCCACACCCAGCAGGGGCAACGCCGATTGGTGCGGCTGGTGTTCGGCGTGGGCAAGCAGGCGGGCGCGGCGGTAGGCGTGGCTCGCCATAGCGAGGGCCGTTTCGATAGCAACCGCCCGTTGCGGCGGGCTACCGAGCAGATCGCTGAGGGCGGCATGGGCGTAACGATCTGTGGCTTCGAGGATCGTGCGTGAGGAGCCGCCGACGCTGTGCAGCCACCACAAGCCGAGACTCCCCGCGCCCGCAAATTCTAGCACGAGCTGCGGCGGCGCGGCGTGAATCTGGGCAACGATCTGCTGAATATCAGCCGGTGTGGTCGTCATTGCCCGTCCTGATCTGGATTGAAGGGATGCGTGCCGGATCAATCTGATCCTCGCCCGACACCGCATCGGGCGGAATGCAGGCCTGTACGCGGGCAATCGCGGCATGCAGGCGGGGCAGATCCACCCCAGCGGCGGCAGCGACCGCAGGCGAGCAGGTGGTGAGCATATCTACCGCTCGCGCAAGGTTGCGGCGCGGCGCAGTCACCAAGCCGATCTGGAGCTGAAGCATGGCGTTGGACAGGTTAATCAGGGCTTTGAGCAACTCCGAGCGTTCGCTGTGCCACTGCCCCTCAAAGGCGAGCAAGGCATCGCGGTAACGTCCGGCGTTGAAGTGGTCTATCGCCAGTGGATCAAGGGGCGGGTGCATCGTGGGTCTCCGTTATCTCGGCTTCGGGGAGCGGTGGGTGCGCGGTGTGATTGAGGCTGAGGTGCTGGTGCAATAGCTCGCTGGCGTGGTGTAGCTCGTGCAGAATCCGTTCGAGGTACTCCCGTTCAGGGATCGGTTCGGGCGTATTCGCATTGGCAATCGCTTGCCAACGGGCGACGATAGTCTGCATTGTGCGGAGATCGCGCTCGGCAATGCGGCGCATGTTGAGGGTTCCGGTGCGGCTCTGGCGATGCGCGGTAGTGGCTGGATCCGGCGCGGTGAGTGGGGCGGGGTCGGGCACGTCGGCATACGCTGCAACGCGCAGCACTGGCTCAAGCCGATCCGTGATGGATGCGGCGAGCGTATCAGCTTGAAGCGGCTGGGTCAGGAGCCGCAGGCGTTGCATAATGTAGGGCTGAGATCGCCCGATCCGCGCTTCCAGTTGCTCAATCGTGCGCCCCTGCTGTTCGATCAAGGTGCGAAAGGCAAAGGCTTCTTCAAGTGGATCAAGCTCGGTGCGACGGATATGCTCGGCCAAGCCAATCTCAAACAGCTCCTCATCGCTGTAATCGGCAACTTCGCAGACCAGTGCCGGCACCCCTGCGCGACTCGCGGCACGTACCCAGCGTTCGCCAAAAGCCACCTGATAGCAGCCGGGCAGGTTTTTGTCGGGGCGCACGCGCAGGCGGAAGTGCACGCCGTGTTGCAGCAAGGCCTGCGCCAGCACAACCACTTCGTGAAAGCGTTGGCGCACCTGAAAGGGATTTGGGCGCAGCCATTGCAGGGCGATAGATTGCACTGCAACGGGGCGCGGCGGTAGCAACGCGGTGAGGGCGTGGTGGAGGGCAAGTTCGTTTTCTAGCTGTTCCCTCTCAGGCTTGGTAGGGTTTGCAGTTGCCATGATGTATGTCTCGACTTGGGCAGGGTCGGCTTCTTTCACTAGGTATTATAGCACGGAGCACTATGCCGGAAGTGGTCTGCTGGAACTGGCGATGAGTGGCTCTTGCCGCAATCCACTTCTGCTTTTACAATACGACAGAGTATCAACCTACGTTTTCTCCATACCGTACACTGGTTACAGCAACACCCATGCATAGCTTGCCTACCATGCATAGCTTTGATCTGACAACTGAAACGCTCCGCACGGCGGCGTGGGGCCCTACTGCCACGCAGATCATGGCGGCGGCACTGGCTGCTGCTGCGCCCTATGCAGCCGTGCAGCGCAGCTTGGCGTGGGATGGCACAACGCTGGAGCTAGCCGGGCAACGCTACCCACTGCCCCCTACCCGGCGGGTGTTGGTGTTTGCCACAGGCAAAGCGAGTATCCCGATGGCGCAGGCGGTGTGCGATCTGCTCGGTGAGCGTGTCCACGATGGCGTGCTGATCTACAAAGCGGGCAGTGTCGCCACCCCGCCTGCGCTTGCGCCGCTGCGTTGCTATGCTGCCCAACATCCCGTGCCCGATGCCGCCGGCGTAGCGGCAACGCAGGCACTGGTGCAATGCCTTGCCCAGCGCACCGCCGATGATCTCGTGCTGTTGCTGCTATCGGGCGGTAGCTCGGCTCTGCTCACGTTGCCCGCCGACGGGCTGAGCCTGAGCGACCTGCAAGCCACAACAACCGCGCTGCTGCGCTGTGGAGCCAGCATTGATGCAATCAACACGCTTCGTAAGCACCTCGATCAGGTCAAAGGCGGCAACCTTGCCCGCCTTGCCGCGCCCGCCCAGCTTGTCTCGCTGATCTTGTCCGATGTTGTGGGTGATGCGCTCGACCAGATCGGCTCAGGGGTGAGCGTGCCGGACCGTACCAGCTTTGCCGATGCCCTCGCAATTGTGGAGCGGTACGGGCTATCCGAGCAGCTCCCCGCATCGGTCATGCACCGCTTGACGGCAGGCGCGGCAGGCTTATTGCCCGAAAACCCGCGTGCCGATGATCCCCTCTTTACGCGCACGCAGGCGGTGCTGGTGGGCAGCAATCGCCACGCCGCAGAAGCCGCAGCGCAGGCGGCAGCAGCAGCGGGCTGGCACACCCTGATCTTGACGACGCGGCTGCAAGGCGAAGCCCGCGAGGTCGGGCGCGTGCTAGCGGCTATCGGGCGCGAGGTGGCAAGCAGTGCTACGCCGTTTGTGGCTTTGCCCGCCTGCATCATTGTCGGTGGCGAAACAACCGTGACGCTACGCGGTTCGGGCAAGGGCGGGCGCAATCAGGAGCTAGCGTTGGGCGCGGTGCGCGATCTGGCGGGCGTGCCGAATGTGGCCTTGCTCACGCTTGCCACCGATGGCGACGATGGCCCTACCGATGCGGCAGGCGCAGTAGTGACTGGCGCAACACTGGCCCGGGCGCAGGCGGCGGGGCTTGATCTGGATGCAGCCCTCGCGCACAATGATGCCTACCCCTTCTTTGCGGCACTCGGCGATCTGCTTCAGCCGGGTGCGACTGGCACAAACGTCAGCGATCTTGCACTGGTGCTGGTATGGCCAGCGTGAGCGGTCAGGTCTCAGGGGGAGGGGGTTTCAGGGTACAGCCTCGAAAGGAGGATTAGCGATTACTAGCTCAACGGAACATGTTGCACAGGCAACGCTCACCCGCCCGCGTGCGGCTCTGCTGGAAGGTGCGGCAACGTCATGGCCCCTGCTCTTGAGCATTGTGCCATTTGGGATGATTACGGGGGTGGCAGCCATCGCCACCGGCTTCTCGCTGCCACTGGCCATGGGCATGACCGTCATCATTTTTGCGGGCGCGTCACAGCTCGCCACCATGCAGCTCCTCACGGCGGGCGCGGCAGTAGCCGTGATTGTGCTGACCGCCAGCATGATCAACCTGCGCTTCCTGCTCTATAGTGCCTCGCTTGCGCCGCACTTTCAACATTTGCCGTTGCACTGGAAGCTCCTGCTGGCCTACTTCACCACCGATCCAGCATATGGCATCACGATTGGCGCACTGAATGAGCACATCCCCACCCCGATGAAGCACTGGTACTATGCGGGCGCAGCGGGCTTGCTCTGGGTCGGGTGGATCATCGGTACGCTGACGGGGGCGTTGCTGGGAACTCAAATCCCCACCGAATGGTCACTCGATTTTGCGATCTCGCTCAACTTCATCGCCGTGCTGATCCCCTCCATTCGGGATCGGGCAACGCTGCTCAGTGCGCTGGTAGGCGGTGGGGTCGCTATCGTCGCACGCGGCTTGCCCTTCAATCTCGGCTTGATCGTGGGCGCGTTGTGTGGCATCGGGGCGGGCTTGCTGCTTGAGCAGGGGCAACGCCGGGAGCAGCAGCCATGATCCCGACCCCTGTGCTCGCAATGAGTGAAGCCGCGATCTGGTTGCTGTTCCTCGCAATTGGGGCTTTGACACTCACCTTTCGGGCGGCATTGATTGTACTCGCTGGGCGATTGGCAATCCCGCCCTTGATCCTGCGGGCATTGCGCTTCGTGCCATCGGCGGTGCTATCCGCCTTGATTGTGCCGCCGTTGGTCTTCTATCAAGGGCAACTGCACCTGCTAGGGCAGGGCTGGCTGAATGAGCGCGTGTTAGCCGGCATCATTGCGGCGGCGGTGATGTGGCGCACCAAGCGCGTGCTGCTGGCCATCTCGGTAGGCATGGTGGCCTTGTGGGGCTTGCAATTCCTGATCTATCAGCTACAATACATGCCGTAATCCTGCCGATCAACATGAGCTACAGGAGCGTGCATGGCTTTCGATCCTACTTCCCCGCCGGTCTGCCTGCGGCTGTTCCTCTATCCGGGGGTGGGCAATAGCTACGCCGTTCAGCTTGATCTCCTGATCCCTGCCAACGAAGCCCTCCGCCTGACTGCAACGGATGGAAATGAATCGGCTCCGGATGAGCCGGCTGCCGAGTTTGCGGTGCAGTTCCCCGCCGAGGCGTTACGAGCCGCTCACGCCGATCCAGCAGCATACGGCACGCTGCTGGCCCAAGCCGTGTTTGCGCCGGAGGTGCTGCGGGAGGGGCTACAGCAAGCCCAGCAGATCGCTACCCGCATGGGCCGTGCGCTCCAGCTTGAGCTTGCGCTTGAACGCAGTGTGGCTGAGCTATACGAAATTAGCTGGACGTGGCTGCGCGATCCGCAGCACGATACGGTGCTACCGGTGCAAGTGCGCGAAGATGCCCCCGCCTACCTGCGCCACACGCCGCACCCACCTAGCCCGCCGCCCATGCCGCTTGCCCCGCCCTTCCCAGAGCCGGAGCCGCTTGTGCCTACGGATGATGCCGATCCCGTAGCGTTGCCCAATCCGCGCTTGACGGGGGTGATGATTGGGTGTGGCTTCTTCGCCTTCTTCGGGAGCTGTTGCCCATTCGGGTTGGGCATGATCTTGCGCTTCGGCTTCATGGATGATGCCATTCCTGTTACCCGCCTCACTGGGACGATCTACCTTGCGGTGGCAGTGACCCTGTTTCTGGTAGGCATGTGGCTGCTGTACTTTGGCTTTCAGCGCGATAATGTGTATCGGCGGGTGATGGGCCATGATGATGCACACTATCGCAACGATTGGGGGAGCTAACGAAATATGCACCGCACAACACCACCCCCACAACCGATTGCACTGCATCCGCGCTGGGGGCGCGGCTTGCGCTGGGCGTTGTGGGTGGCAACGGTTGCGCTCGCGCTGGCGTTCGTCGGGCAGATCATCGGCTATGTGCGCTATCAAGCTGAGACGACCGCCACTGCCGCGCAGCTCGCGCAAGCCGAAGCAGATGCAGCAGCGGCCCAACTCAGTGCGATCTTTGCCCAGTCTGAGCAACTCGCCGAACGACTCGCGGCGGATCTCAGCAGTGGCGCGATCCCGTATGATCTGATCGAAGGGCGCGTGAGTGCGGCTTTGCAGCGCAATGCCACGATTGATGGGATTACGGTGGCGTTTGCGCCGCAAGCCTTCGCCGATGCGTATGATCGCTACATCGTCTCCATCAGCCGTGCCGCCGATGGAGTGATGCAGATACAGGTTGGCGAATCGCGCTACGATTACACCGTGGCATCTCCGGGGGGGCCAAACGATCCAGCGACGGCGTGGTATACGCGCCCCATCGCCGAGGGCGCACAGTGGACGGAGCCGTTTCGAGGGGCGGGGGCGGGCAAGGGGCTAATTGAGTATGGCGTGCCCTTTTCCCGTGTGGATGACCCGACTACGCCCGCTGGTGTCGTGGCGGTGGATTATACGCTTGATGGCGTGCGCCAATTGGTGAATGACCTTGATCTGGGGGCAACCGGATTCGGGGTGGTGGTATCGGCGGGTGAGGTGTTTCTCGCCCATCCGGTACAGTCCGAAGTGACCCAACCGGCTTTCCGTGCGCCCTCTGAAACCGCCTTCCGAGAGGCAGTGCAACGGGGACTGGCGGGCGAGAGCTACGGCTTTGAGCGGCGCAATGCACAGACGGGCGAGCTGGTGTGGAACTTTGTCACGCCGATTGAAAGCACCGGTTGGGTGTTGGGCGTGGAGCTACCGCAAGCCGATTTTCTACCGGAACCGCGCCTGCTCTTGCTGCGCCAAACGTGGCTCCTCCTCACGGCGGCGGCACTTGCGATCACGGCTTCCGCGCTGGCTGTGCGGGCTGAGACCGGCAACCCGCGCCCGCTCTGGCAACTATCGGTGGTGACATCCGGTGTGTTACTGGTGGTGCTGCTCGCAACCTTGCTGCTAGCCCGTGCCGTACCGCGCACCTACGGCGTGCCGATCCGCAATACCGCCGAGCTGAATACCTACCTGCAAAAGATCAGCACTGATCCAACCCGCGCCGATCTACCTGATCCGGTGACGTTGCCGACGGGCATCCTGCTGCAAGCGGTACGCTTCCCCGATGCCACCTCAGTCGTGCTAGGTGGCTATGTGTGGCAACGCGTACCACTTGATTTGGTCGAGGAAATAACACCCGGCGTGACGTTCCCACAACGCATTGATGATCCGTATATGATCGAGCAGGTGGCCGCCGAACAACAGGGCGATGAGATCGTCTATGTGTGGGAGATTTCGCTTGCCCTGCGCCAGATTTTCAATCCTGAGCAGTACCCATTCGATGTCAACGATGTCCGCATTCGGCTGATCCCCGCCGAAGTTGCCCAACATGTGGTCCTCGTGCCCGATCTCGAAGGCTATACCGTGACCTTGCCCGAGTCCCGTCCGGGGCTGGATAGCACCATCCTGTTCAACAATTGGGTGATCCAGCGCAGCTTCTTCAGCTACGAACGCAACGATTACCAGACCGCGCTGGGCTTTGCGGGGCGACCAACACTGGCCGTGCCAGAGCTGAATTTCAACATCCGCACCGAGCGGCAGTTTGTGGGCCCTTTTATCACCTTCGTGCTGCCCGCCCTCGTCACGGCAATCTTGATTTTCGCCTTCCTGATGAATGGCAGCCAGCCCCATGAGCCAGAGGAGATTGTCAGTGCGCTGAACTACTCAGCGGCCTTGTTCTTCGTGATTGCCGTGCTGCATACGGCACTGCGTGAGAATGCCGCCGCAATTGGGCTGACCTATCTCGAATACTTCTACCTGCTGCTCTACGTCCTGTTGTTAGGAGTTGCGGCAAACACCTTTCTGGTGGTGCGCCAGCCGCAGCTCCCGTTCATCCGCTTCGGGAACAACCTGATCGCCAAAGCCACCTTCTGGCCGCTCTTGCTCAGCATTATGATGAGCGCGACCCTGTGGATGTTTGTGTTTCAGAGCGAATAAGCTGGGGGAAACAGGGGGCACTGGTGGGCACTAGTGGACTCGAACCACCGACCTCATCCGTGTGAAGGATGCGCTCTAACCAACTGAGCTAAGTGCCCGCACATCTCCAAATTATAGCACAGCCCACCGCTTGGTGCAACTGCACCACGGCAACGATCACGCGGCGCACGGCACGCTGCTTGGCGGCGAAACAGAACGGGATACATTAGAGTTACAAAATGGGGCATAATTTGTGAAATGTTGCTGGCGTTCTATGCTATAATAGACCAAACTCTGAGCCGACCTAGCGTGTTTGTCGTAAGCCCAATCCCTTCCCTAAGCCAACACGATACGTACCCGCTCAGGGGTGCTATGGCGCAGCACCATCGCCGCTAATTGCACTGGTGTTGCTCGGTGGAGAGCCATCCAACAGCCTAGTTCTCTCCACCCAGAATTGATCATGTGTCGGCGATGGCACATTCTAACCATGAGTGTTACTGAACAATGCAGAGCAATGCAAGCAGGAAAGGTGGTATGTTTTGCGCGGAATGTTAACCGTGTCACGGGGGATTGATTTCTTCACGGAGATCCTTGGCAACATTGCCTTATGGATTGTTGCCGTCACAGTGTTAGTTGGGGCGTGGAATACATTCGGGCGGTTCTTCGGGCGATTCGTCGGAACGAACCTGACCTCGAATCTGTTTATTGAGCTTCAGTGGTATTTGTTCAGTATCACGTACTTCCTCGCCGCTGGTTACGTACTGAAGTACAATGGGCATGTGCGCGTGGATGTCCTCTACGATGGCTTTAGCCCCAAGCGCAAAGCATGGGTCAATCTGCTTGGCACAACGTTTCTCCTGTTCCCCTTCTGCGCCCTGATCACCTTCTTTGCGTGGGGCTGGCTTGTACAGTCGTGGAGCATTCTGGAAGGTTCGCCCGATCCGAGCGGCTTGCCGCGCTACCCGATCAAGACGATGGTGGTGATAGGCATGGCTTTCCTTGCAATGCAGGGCCTATCGGAATGGATCAAGAGTCTGGCAATCATCACGGGACATCTGGAGCCACCGAAAGAAGTCAAGGTGGTCGAAGAAGTTGCCGCCGCGATTGTCGTGCCCAGTATTGTGCAAGAGGTACTTGCGAAAGCAGATCCACTATCCGGCACCGATGCTTCATCGAATGGCAACGGCGATGGGGCAACCGCAGTGCCTGAGACAAACGGCAACAATGCAGAGGTACACGCCACTGACACGATACCGGTCACTTCCACTGCTCCTGATGCAGTGACGAAGGAGGGCAACTAGCTATGGCGTGGTATGAGTTGTTCTTTTTAGGAATTACCCTGCAAGACCCGACGGAACTGCTTGGGTTGGCCATGTTCGGCTTGCTCGTCATCTTCTTGGGCACTGGCTACCCCGTCACCTTCTCGATTTCGGGCGCGGCGATGGTGTTTGCCTTCATCGGCATTAGCATGGATGTATTCTCACTCAACCTGCTCAATGCACTGCCCAACCGCTTGTTTGGGACGATGAGTAACTTTACCCTTCTTGCGATCCCCTACTTCGTCTTTATGGGTTCGATGCTGGAGAAATCCGGGCTAGCTGAAGACCTGTTGGAAACGATGGGCATTCTGTTTGGGCCCATGCGCGGCGGCTTGGGCATCGCCATCGTGATTGTGGGCACGCTGCTCGCGGCAACGACAGGCGTGGTGGCCGCAACAGTGGTCGCAATGAGCATGATCTCGCTCCCGATCATGCTGCGCTACGGCTACAACAAAGAGCTGATCTGTGGCGTGATTTGTGCCTCAGGCACACTCGGACAGGTGATCCCGCCGAGCGTGGTGCTGGTGGTGTTGGCGGCCCAGCTGGCACCTCCGTCGGTGATCTGTTCATCGGCACGATCCTGCCGGGCTTGATGATCTCCGGCTTCTACGTCATCTACGTGGGCGTGCTTGCGCTGATCTTCCCCAAGATGGCTCCAGCCCTACCGATTGAGATGCGGACGATTACGGGCGGGCAGTTGGCGTTGCGGGTCGTTAAGGTGATGATCCCGCCGATTGTCCTGATCTTTGCGGTGCTGGGCAGCATCTTCTTTGGCGTGGCCTCCGCCACCGAAGCGGGCGCAGTTGGTGCGCTTGGGGCAACGATGCTGGCTCTTGCCAATCGGCGCCTCTCGCTCCGCACGGTGCGCCGAGTAGCGGATGAGACGCTGCGGGTCGCCACGATGGTGATGTTCATCCTCTTCGGCTCCACCGTCTTTGCGCTCGTGTTTCGTGGGCTAGGCGGCGATGAGCTGGTGACGGATGTGTTCCTGAGCTTGCCCGGCGGCTACTGGGGCTTCATCATCGCCAGTATGTTGCTGATCTTTGTGCTCGGCTTCTTCATTGACTTCTTCGAGATCGCCTTCATCGTGCTACCGCTGCTTGTGCCTGCGGCGGTTGCCTATGGCATTGACCTGCGCTGGTTTGGCGTGGTGATCGGGGTCAACTTGCAGACCTCGTTCCTCTCGCCGCCGTTCGGCTTCTCGCTGTTCTACCTGCGCGGGGTTGCCCCGCGTGACCAGATCAACACGGGGCATATCTATCGTGGGGCGGTGCCATTCATCATCATCCAGCTCATCGCCCTTGCGATTGTGATCGCCCGTCCAGAAATTGTCACCTACCTGATCGAGCTATCGAAGGGTGTGGCGGCTCCGGCAACCTAAGTTCCACCAGTTCCGCTATATCATACCGTAGCGGTATCAGCGCGACGCACCCGAATCGGTGCGTCGCGTTTTGGTGGGCAGCTAGAACAGGGGCACAAACAGGGCGATCACAATCGTGAGGGTCACGATACTGAGCAGGGTGGAGAAGAGCACAGTTGAGATCACGAAGGTCGGCAGCATGTCGTTCTCAGTGGCGATGATCGAAGCAAGGACGGCGGCGGGCATCGCCGATTGCAGAATACCCACGCTATGCTCCATGCCAACGACCCCAAAGAAAGGCCCCAGCGCGAAGGCCAGCAACGGGCCCACCAGCAGGCGGATGCTGCTGGCAATCCATGTATCGGCGGTGGGGCGTGGGATGCCAACATTGGCGAGCTGGATGCCCAAGCCGATCAGCATGATTGGGATCAGTGCGCCTGCCAGCAGGTCAATCGAACGCAGGGCGGCAGTTGGCATTTCGATCTGGAGCCAATTGAAGAGTACGGCCGGTGGCACGACCAGCAAGCCGGGCGTGCGGAGGACGGCGAGTGCTGCACCTGTGCTACCGCCGCGCTCGAAGTTGGCGGCAGCTACCCCGATGATAAACGAGATCACGAGGATCACGAGGAAGTAGATCACCGTTGAGCCGAGCGCATCGCGGCCAAGCGTGAACTCGATGATCGGAAAGCCGAAGTTGCCTACATTGCCAAAGACTGCAATCAAGATGTAGGCTCCGATCATCTTGGCGGGGCGGCGCAGCAGCCGTGCGACAATGAAGCCAACGACAGCACAGCCGAGCGTGACGGCCGTGATGAAGAAGATCATCCGAAGCACCAAGCCGATCTCGATCTGGGTGCGGTAGAGTGTGCTGAAAATAAACGCGGGCGTAAGCACGGTGTAGGAAAGCCGCGAGAACGAACGTGCATCGAGCGCGAGGCGGGCCCGCCAGATACCCGACAACCACCAACGCAAACACGGGCACGATAATCGCAAAGAAAATACTGAACAGTTGCCCAATCATACATCCCCCCTCAATCCACTCACCCTGCCTTGCGTTCCCGCTCCCCATCTGGACCGGTTCGGCTCCATTCAGGTGCGCCCCGCTCAGAGGGGCAGCCAATGCAAAGCGGCATCGGAATCACTCCGATGCCGCCGGTTCCGCGCTGTCGCGGGATAGCCGCGCTAGTCGCACGGTTTAGCCAATCGGGTTGTTCGTCACGAACGAGGAGAAGCTCAGTTCGTTGATTAGGTTCCACGCATAAATATCTTCGCGGAACTGCTTCCATGCGGTATAGGTCGGCGCGAAGAACGTCGGATCCGTGCTTGCCAGTTCATCATAGAGTTCAAACGCCGCCTTCTGTGCGCCCACCATAATATCCTGCGAATAGGCCTTGACTTGCGTGCCCGTGCCGATCATCTCATTCAGGGCGGCTTGGTTGAGGGCATCATACTTGGCGATCATATTCACATTGGCGTGGTAGCAGGCCGTCTTGAAGATTTCCTGATAGGTGGTGCTGAGGCTATTCCACTCGTTGAGGTTGATGTAGCAGTCGAGCGTGGTGCCCGGCTCCCACCAGCCCGGATAGTAGTAGAAGTCGGCCGCCTCGTTCAGGCCGAGCTTCTGGTCGTCATACGGGCCAAGCCACTCGGCGGCATCAATTGCGCCGGTCTGAAGTGCGAGGAAAATCTCACCACCCGGCAAGGTTTGCGTCACTACGCCGATGCGCTCCATCACCCGCCCGCCAAGACCGGGGATGCGGAACTTCAGCCCTTGCATATCGGCGAGGGTGTTGACCTCGCGCTTGTACCAGCCCCCCATTTGGGCGGTGGTGTTGCCGGCGGGGAAGGCCTTCACGCCAAACTCGGCGAAGAGCGGGTCGAGCAGCTCCAAGCCGCCGCCGTGATACAGCCATGCATTCTGCTGCTGGGTGTTCAAGCCGAACGGGATTGAAGCAGCGAAGACAAAGGTTTCGTTCTTGCCAACGTAGTAGTAGCTTGCCGTGTGGCCCGTCTGGACGGTGTTGGATTGGACAGCATCCAAGACTTCAAGCCCGCCGACGATCTCACCGGCTTGATTGACTTTGATCGTAAACTTGCCGCCGGTCATGGCTTCAACACGGGCAGCAACCTCGATAGCCCCACCGTGAATGGTGTCAAGTGATTCGGGCCAGCTCGTGGTCATCTGCCATTCGATGTTTTCGCCTTCGGTCTGGGCGGCAGGGGCCTGAGCAGTTTCACCCGAACCAGCTGGGGCTTCGCCGCCGGGTGCGGCGGGGGCTTGCGGTTCGGCAGCGGGCGGGGCAGCCGCGCCGCATGCGCCGAGGTACAGGGCCGTACCTCCGAGCATACCGGCTGCTACGCCACGTAGAAACTCTCGTCGTTCCATGTATTCCTCCTCAATAAAATCTGAATGAGACACAAGCCTCACTACAAGTATGATTATACAAAACTTGGTGTAATTTGACAATGCTGCGCGAGTTTTACTGTTTCTAAGCCGTACTACACAACAGAAAATATACTATTTTACCTTAACAAAACAATGTGCCTTGCGGAACAACATCGCCCGCTCAGTGCTACCGCCAATCCAAAGCGGCATCGGAATCACTCCGATGCCGCTCGTTCCGCTCTGTCGCGGGATAGCCGCGCTAGTCGCACGGGTTAGCCAATCGGGTTGTTCGTCACGAACGAGGAGAAGCTCAGTTCGTTGATCAGGTTCCACCCATAAATATCTTCGCGGAACTGCTTCCATGCGGTATAGGTCGGCGCGAAGAACGTCGGATCCGTGCTTGCCAGTTCATCATAGAGTTCAAACGCCGCCTTCTGTGCGCCAGCCAGAATATCCTGCGAGTAGGGCTTGACTTGCGTGCCCGTGCCGATCATCTCATTCAGGGCGGCTTGGTTGCGGGCATCATACTTGGCGATCATATCCACGTTGGCGTGGTAGCAGGCCGATTTGAAGATCTCCTGATAGGTGGTGCTGAGGCTATTCCACTCGTTGAGGTTGATGTAGCAGTCGAGCGTGGGGCCCGGCTCCCACCAGCCCGGATAGTAGTAGAAGTCGGCCGCCTCGTTCAGGCCGAGCTTCTGGTCGTCATACGGGCCAATCCACTCGGCGGCATCAATTGCGCCGGTCTGAAGTGCGAGGAAGATCTCACCACCCGGCAAGGTTTGCGTCACCACGCCGATGCGCTCCATCACCCGCCCGCCAAGACCGGGGATGCGGAACTTCAGCCCTTGCATATCGGCGAGGGTGTTGACCTCGCGCTTGTACCAGCCCCCCATTTGGGCGGTGGTGTTGCCGGCGGGGAAGGCCTTCACGCCAAACTCGGCGAAGAGCGGGTCGAGCAGCTCCAAGCCGCCGCCGTGATACAGCCATGCATTCTGCTGCTGGGCGTTCAAGCCGAACGGGACTGATGTTGCGAAGCCAAAGGTTTCGTTCTTGCCAACGTAGTAGTAGCTTGCCGTGTGGCCCGTCTGGACGGTGTCGGATTGGACGGCATCCAAGACTTCAAGCCCGCCGACGATCTCACCGGCTTGATTGACTTTGATTGTAAACTTGCCGCCGGTCATGGCTTCAACACGGGCAGCAACCTCGATAGCCCCACCGTGAATGGTGTCAAGCGATTCGGGCCAGCTCGTGGTCATCTGCCATTCGATGTTTTCGCCTTCAGTCTGGGCGGCAGGGGCCTGTGCGGTTTCACCAGCATCAGCTGGGGCTTCGCCGCCGGGGGCGGCGGGGGCTTGCGGTTCGGCAGCGGGCGGGGCAGCCGCCCCACATGCGCCGAGGTACAGGGCCGTACCTCCGAGCATACCGGCTGCTACGCCGCGTAGAAACTCTCGTCGTTCCATGTGTTCCTCCTCAATGCGGTACGATTGGGATCTGAATGAGACATTTATCTCATTGCACATGTGATTATACAAAACTTGTTGCATTTTGACAATACGACGTGAATTTCGCTACCCCCAACCCGTGCTACAATACATCCCAGAGGCATGTTTGCCTGCTCATTGATAGGGCATCGGACAGCGTGCTGTTAACCGTATCAAATATATGTAGATAAACCAAGAAGCACACCAATACCGCTATGGCGTTCCAACTTGCAACGTGGTGGCTGGTAATTCAGATCATCGGAATTGCCGCGCTACCCCTGACAACCTTCCTTTTGCGGAGCCTCCCAGAGCGCGGATATGCGTTCAGTAAAGCGGTGGGGCTACTCAGCAGCACCTATCTGGTCTGGCTGCTCGCTATGTTTGGGCTTGGCTCATTCAGTGTGATCCTCGTGTTGCTCGCAGTAGCAGCAGTAGCCGGGGTTGGGCTGGCTCTCCTGCGGATGCAGGGCGTACCGCTTGCGCCGGCCCCGTTCGCGGTGTGGCTGCGGGGCATCGTGCAGCAGCACTGGCGCATGGTCCTGTTGAGCGAGGCCATCTTCCTGATCGCCCTGATTGGCGTGGCGTGGCTGCGGGCGCACACGCTCGGCTTCGTCGGGCCGCACCCGTGGGGCACCGAACGCCCGATGGATTTTGCCTTCTTCAATGCGATCCGCTACAGCCACGCCTTCCCCCCGCCCGATCCGTGGCTGGCGGGCTATAGCATCAACTACTACTACTTCGGCTATATGATGATGGCCGTGGTGGCCGTGCTGAGTGGGCTAGCCCCAGCCGTTGCCTACAACCTGTCGCTGGCCCTGATCTTCGCCCTCACTGCACAAGGTGTGGCCGGGATCATCAGCACCCTAATCGCCCTGAGCCACCCCGCCCCTCCGCCTGCCACACCCATGCCTGCCGCCCCACCACCCGCCCGCAACCACCGTCTGCGCCAGCTAGGGCAACGGCTTGCGCCCCTGCTCGGCGTGATCTTGGTGCTGCTGGCGGCGAATCAGGCGGGCGCGTTGCAGGTCATCATTGGTGATTACCGCGTGGTCGCCCTCGATGCACCGCAACTGGCATCCGCCGTAGGGCAGGCTCTCCGCGATAGCGGCGACGTGATTACGCTGCCCCATCCGGCGCGCACGCAGGAGGGCGATTTCGGCTCCTTCGACACGCTCGAACGTGGGGATCGGGTGGCCGATTTCAACTGGTGGTGGCCGTCGCGGGCCTTGTGGGATGCCTTCCGCGATCCTGCCAGCGACACGACCTTGCGCCGCTACAACATCACCGAGTTCCCCTTCTTCAGCTTCTGGCTCGGCGATATGCACCCGCACGTCATGGCTCTGCCGTTCAATCTGGTGGCACTGGTGCTAGCCCTTGCCACTGTGTCCCGCAGCAGCCTGCCGCCCTTCGCGCAGGGGCGTAGCGGCTGGTTAGAGCTACTCCTGACCGGCATGATCTTGGGCAGCCTGTATATCATCAATAGTTGGGATTTGCCAACCTACCTGCTGCTCTATGCGGCGGCATTGGTGGTGCTAGCGGTGCGGGCGGCAGGCGGAATCGGGCAGGTGGCGTGGCTGCCAGTGGGCAAACTGCTCGGCATGGTGCTGCTGGCCCAGTATCTGCTCTTCTTGCCGTTTCATCTCACCTTCCGCTCGCTCGTGGGTTTTGCTGCTCCATTGACCGACATCCCGCTCTTGTCGCGGCTCTCGACAATCCTTGCGCCAGTCGTGCAAGGGCGCAGCGAGTTGCACAGCTTCTTGATTATCTTTGGGCTATTCTTGCTGCCGTTGCTCGCCATGCTGTATCTGCTACCGGGTGCTGCCGCTATGCCTCCCACGCCCTCCGCCGATCATCCCGACCCCGCCGATCCCGCCGATCATCCCGATCATCCACCGCCTGACGCGGCACACCTAGTTGACCTAGTCGCAGAGCCAGAGCCAAGCCCACCTAGTGGCGCAGGCGGCGCAGGCGGCGGGCGCATCGTGGTGGCACAGGGGGGCGGTGCATTGCTGATTGAGCCGACGGCAGCAGCCCCTGCCGCCCATGCAACGCCCGCCCTGCACTGGCGCGGAGATTGGCTGGCATGGCTGCCGCTGCTGCTGCTGCCCGCCGGATTGCTGCTCAACTTCCCCTTGCTTGCGCTAGGGGGGCTAATGGTCTTTGCGTTCGCGCAGGCGATCCGGTGGGCCCAGTTCCCGGCACTGGCCTTCAGCGCATTGGTGATTGCACTCGGTAGTGCGATCTGCTTTGGCACCGAGATCGTCTTTATTCGGGATGTGTTCAACAATCGCATGAATACGATCTTCAAATTCTACTATCAAGTCTGGCTGTTGTGGGGCACGCTTGCCGCGTTTGCGGTGTGGTGGCTGCTGGCTGTGCCGCGCCTACGCTGGCAACGCCGCGTGGCGTATGCAACGCTGGCGGTGTGGCTGGTGCTGTTGCTCGGCAGCCTCGTGTACCCCCTCATCAATCTGCAAACGCTGGCTCGTGATGGGCAATTCTATGGGCTAGCGGGCACTACGCCCCGCGAGAACACGCCCGCCGGAGCCGCCGCCACCGTGTGGATTCGCGCCAATGTGCCGCCCGGCAGCATCGTGCTGGAAGCCGTCTCCCCGACGGGCGGATCCTACAATGGCGAGGGCTTCGCGGCGATTTCGGCTAGCACCGGCAGGCCTACCGTGATCGGGTGGGTGGGGCATCAGGTGCAGTGGCGTGGTGGCGATGCCCAAGCCCGTGCCGAACTGGAGCCACGCAAAGCCGACGTGGAGCTGATCTACAGCACGACGGATGTGGCCCAAGCACAGGCGTTGCTGCAAAAATACCGCGTCGCCTATGTCTATATCGGCGAATTGGAACGGCGCATCATGTCGCCCGAAAGCCTCGCCAAATTCGATCAGCTAGGGGAGCCTGTCTTTGGGCAGGATGAAGTTACGATCTATCGGATGACTATCGAACCATCACTGCTGCGTTAGGGGGAAAGCCAATGACCGTTCCGTATACCGTTCAGCAGAGCATACTACGCCTGCTACGGGTAAGCCTGATTGGGCTACCACTCAGTTACGTTACCGTCCTCAGTGTTGTTTATATCAATCAATCTCGGTTCGTCTATAACCCAGACCGCACGATGAGTAGAGATCCCGCGCAGATGGGCTTAGCATATGATGATCTCTGGCTGACGACACCGGATGGGGAGACGCTGCACGCATGGTTCATTCCTGCGCCGGGCGCGGATGGGACGGTGCTGTACCTGTATGGCAAAGGCGGCAATATGTCATATGCCTTGGCGGATGCACTCAAGCTGAATCAGCTTGGGCTGAATCTGCTGATGGTTGATTATCGTGGCTACGGCGAGAGCAGCGGCAGCCCCTCTGAGCAGGGGATGTACACGGATGTGCAGACGGCGTGGGATTACCTCACGGCAACACGCGGCATCGCTGCCACGCAGATCGTCATCGTCGGCTATTCGATGGGCGGCGGCGTGGCGGCGTGGCTCACCGAGCAGACCCATCCGGCGGGGCTAATCCTGATCAACACCTTTACGAGCTTGAAAGATCGCGGGTCCGAGTTATACCCGTACCTGTTTGTGCGCCAATTGATGCGCTACCACTACCCGATCCTAGAGCGGCTGCCGCAGATTACGTCGCCGATCTTGATTGCCCACGCCCGCGATGACCGCACCATCCCGATTGAGCATGGCTACCGCTTGCACGCCGCTGCCGCATCGCTGTTCCCACTCTTGGAGACGGACGGCGGGCACGGAGCCGGAATTGCTGCTTTGGCGCGGCAGTATCCGCACGAGCTACAGGCCTTCCTTGTCACTGTGTTGCAGCAGCCCGACATGCCGCCCAGTGTGTCGCCAATGGGAGATTAAGCCAGCGTGACCACGCACCAAGCAGATCAGCTGCGGCTGGTGGTGAAGGTGGGGACAAGCGTGCTGACCGCCGGTACGGATTCGCTCAACCAGCCGTTTATGGTGGATCTGGCGCGGCAAGTTGCCACGCTTCACCAGCAGCAGGCAGAGGTCTTGCTCGTCTCATCGGGGGCGGTGGCGGCGGGCTGGGAGCGGCTCGACTTCCCGCCGCGCCAGCAGCGCAACCGCAAAGCAGTGGCGTTTCGGCAGATGTTGGCGGCGGTGGGGCAGAGCCGCCTGATGCACATGTACGAGCAATTCTTCAACATCTATGGGTTGAAGGTGGCACAGGCACTGCTCACTCGTGGCGACCTGAGTGATCGCCAACGCTACCTGAATGCCCGCAACGCCCTGTTGCAATGTTTGCACTATCGGCTGCTCCCGATCATCAACGAGAATGATGCCGTCGCCACCAGCGATGTGCGCTTGGGCGATAACGATACGCTCTCGGCGTATGTTGCCAATCTGGTGGATGCTGACCTGCTCGTCATCCTCAGCGATGTGCAGGGCTTGTACTCGGCTGACCCGCGCCGCGATCCGCACGCGCAGCTGCTGCATGAGGTAGCCCAGATTGACACCCAGATTTGGGAGATGGCGGGTGGCAGTGGCACCCATCGCGGGACAGGCGGCATGTTCACCAAGATCCGCGCCGCCGATTTGGCCACCCGCTCCGGCTGCGAGGTGGTCATTGCCAGTGGCTTTGAGCCAGATGCCTTGCTGCGGGTGGTGCGCGGCGAGCAGTTCGGCACGCGCTTTCGCTGTGCCGTCTCGCATGTTGAAGCGCGTAAACGTTGGTTGTTGGCTGAGACGGTGATGGACAGCCGCGTAGAGGTGGATGCAGGCGCAGTGCGAGCATTAGTGGAGCAGGGCAAAAGCCTGTTACCGGCGGGCATTACCGCAGTGCTGGGCGAATTTGGGCGTGGGCAGACGATTCGGATCTACAGCAGCGCGGGGCGCGAGATTGCCCGCGGTATGACCCAATACGGCGCGGCAGAGCTAACGCTGATTCGCGGGCGACAATCAGCGCAGATCGCCGACGTGCTGGGCTACGATTACGGCACGGAGGTGGTCCACCGCGATGATATGGTGCTGCTGTGAAGGGGGCGTAGTAAGGCGCGGGCTAGGCTGTGGAGCCGCCGCACCTTTACTACGCCCTAGCGCAACCCGCCTTGCTTGGCAAGGATGCTGGCGATGCCCGCTTGGAGCGTGCTGTAGGTGACAATATCGCCCAAGCTCACGCCGAGCTGCACCAGCGTCTGGGCGATGCGGGGCTGAATGCCCGTCAGCACCAGATGGGCCCCGATCAGATTGACGGCGCGGGCCACTTGGATCAGCGCATTGGCCACCGCCGTATCTACCGTCTTGACCCCCGTAATATCGAGCAGCACCGTTTCGGCTTGATACTGCACAATCCCTTCGAGCAAGGTCTCCATCACCTGCTGGGCCCGCCGATCCGAGATCGCCCCAATCAAGGGCATCACCAGCACGCCCGCGCTAATCGGGATCAACGGCGTAGATAGCTCGGCCAGCATCTGCGATTGCTCGCGGATGATCGTCTGCTGCGCGGCGGCTTCGCGTTCGGCTTCTTGCAGGCGCACGCTCTCGGTAATGTCCATCAAGACCCCATCCCACACCATCTGCGCCCCTATCTGGCGCGGGCGGGACGTGCCGCGAATCCAGCGCACCTGCCCATCTAGGCGCACGATGCGTCCTTCCCAATACCACGTCGTCAGCGTTTGGGCGGATTGGGCAATGCTTGCTTGAAAGCTGGCTTGGTAATCGGGATGCACGAAGTCTGTCAAGTTATGCTCATTCGAGACAACCTGCGCCACAGTCACCCCATAAATCTCTTCGACACCTCGACTGACATACGGATAGATATTCGTGCCATCCGGATTGAGAACAACACGATACAGCATCACAGGGGTATGCTGATCTAGTTCGGTATACAAATCTTGCAACTCTTCAGCAGTCAATTGCGTGAATGATGGCATCGCTATACCCCTTTTTGCACTGAACAACATCCTCATATTAAACTATGACAATGAACACAGATTCCAATAATATAGTATATCACAACACCCGCGCTAGCCACTTGCCCAGTGGCACGCGGTTCTCGCGCAGCCATGTGCGGTCACTCGCTTCGATCCCACCCAACAAGCGCAGCACCACGCCAAACACCAGCACGCCGATGAGCATGATCAGGAGGAGCACCCCGGCGGCCTGCAAGCGTTCGGCGATGCTGCTGCCCGTGTCGCCCAATCCGGCAAGGCTGCGTAGGGCCCACACCGCCGCACTCATTGCGCCCGTTGCCAGCGCAACCCGCCCGAAGAATGCCCACGAATAGGATAGCTGAAACTCGCGCTGCGCGAGCCACGCGGCGGTTAAGCCAATCAGCACGCGCCCGCCGCCCACCGTCAAGGCCGCCCCGACGAGGCCGTAGCGTGGCGCGGCCCACAGCATCACGGGCAGCACGAGCAGCGTCGGCAGGCGCGAGATCAGCAGCAGGCGGTAGCGTTCATACACTTGGAGGATAATCTGGGCACTGCTCAGGAAGGTCTCTAGAAACAGTGCCGGCGTGAGTAGCCAAACGACCAACGCTGCACCGAGATACTGCGGGTATTGCACAAGGATCAGATCGTAGGCGAGGAGCATCAAGCCCGCCCCACCCGGCACAAGGATCAGCACAAGGATCCGCCCAACGGCGGCGTAGGTGGTGGTAAGGTCGGCATCGCCGCCGCGCACCCGCGTGAAGAGCGGCACTTGGATGCCGACCAGCGGGCGATAGAGCAAGCCATTCGCTTGGCGCACAAGAGCCGTGCCAACGCTGTAGAGCGCAACTTGCACCGGATTGGTGAGCAGGAAGATGGCAAACAACCAACTGAGGAAATAGTCGCTCAGATTGAGGATATTGGAGAAGCCGGTATAGATCGCAAAGCGTTGCCATAGCTGCCGATCCAGCCCCCCCCAAGATCGGCGGTGGCATCCGCTGCGGTGGGTGCGCTGGGGTGCGTGCGCGGTGGGTCGCGGAGGCTCTTGATCACCTGCCAACTGGCTACGGACACACTCAGCACGGGGGTGAGGACAACCGCAACCAGCACGCCGCCGATGCCGTAGCCCACCAGCACCAAGATTGCCGTGAGCGTGGGCTGCACCACATCGCCTAGGATCGTGATCAGGTTCCACGCCCGCTGGCGGAAGTAGCTCACGAGATAGGCCATCAAGCCATCGTAGAGGCTGCCCAGCGTGACGAGTGCTAGTACCGTGACGATGATCAGGGGCGCGAGGCGTAAGACTTCCGCTTCGAGGGCGGTGCGGGCGGCATCGTCTATGCGTTCGGGCAACTGCTGCACGCCCGTCAGCAGGAAGCCGATGAACTGGGGCGCGAAGAGCAGAAAGAGGCTACTGCCAAGTGCCAACAAACCCGCTTTGAGCAGAAAGATCACCTGCATAAAACGGCGCACCGCCGCCCGCCCGCGCTCCTGCTGCAATTCGGGGATGAAGCGCGGCATAGCTCGATCCGTGCCCAAATCCACCCAGATGCCGAGTGTGGCGGCGGCGGATGTAACGAGCCGCAAAATCCCAAATTCGGGCGGGGTCAGTACATTCAGAATAATCAGATTGGTAGCCAGTTCGATGATCGTTTTGAGCGGAGCCAGCAGCGTATTCCAGAACATCGCCTGCGACACTTGCCGGCCGAGCGTGGGCGCGGGGGGGCGGTCGGGGG
>JAAUTZ010000101.1 GCA_012031225.1 Chloroflexaceae bacterium | reverse complement strand
CGAGGGTGCGCTCGTAGGCGGCGCGATACTGGTTCTGGACTTCGGTGTGGATCAGGATCAGGATCGGCAGGCTGCCCAACCAGACCTTGACGAGGTGGTCTACACGACGCTCGCCGGTGCCCGTGTCAGGCGGGATGAGCTGCTGGAGTTCCTTATCGAGGAAGGTCACGCCGCGTTGCCAATCAATCTGGGCGTGCAAGTCGGGCAGAAAGAAGGCGATCAGGGGTTGGAAGTAGCGCGTGAGGGTTTCTTTCCACGGTCCATCAAACTGGTCGGTGGCAGACATAGCGTTGATGCTCCTATCGAGTGCGGGTATCCATTGGGGATAGTATAGCACACGCGGGCGTAGGTGGGGGCGGGGTGGGGTGATATACTCATTCTACACCAAAAGGAACGGCAAGCTATACCGCACAATGCTTGACATCGGCTGGCAGTGCATCAGGTCAAGCCGCTACTGGGCTTTACAAAAATCACATACATAGCCCTTTCAGAAGGACAAAAAACACGTAACAAACTGATTTTAGTCGGGATTTAATAGGTTGTGAGTTTAGTACTTTCACCCTAAGTGCAATAGCTAATCATTACTAGTTCTCTACTTGATCTCTACCAATTATCTCTTGTATACGCATTCTGAACTGATATAATAAGTGCATCCAATCTTCACCGATGAACCCGCACAAGGCTGATGCACCTTAGGCAGCTCGTAGTGACTGCAACGCCCGACATCCTTACATCAGGGGTGTAAACCATTCCCTGACTGAATGGTGCTCTCGGAGATACTCATACTGTTTGATACGCTCTACAGTACGTAATCAGAAAGGCCGTCGAATGAACCTACCAACCGTTAGCGTTATTGTGCCAACCAAAAATGAAGCTGCCAATCTGCCTCACGTCTTGCCGCTCATTCCGGCATGGGTGCATGAAGTCATTCTCGTAGATGGACATTCAACTGATGATACCATCGCTACCGCACAAGCCCTGTTGCCGAGCATCCGTATCGTGCAGCAGGAAGGACGTGGCAAAGGTGCCGCACTGCGCACTGGCTTTGCTGCCGCCACTGGGCAGGTCATTGTGATGATTGATGCTGATGGCTCGATGGATCCGCGAGAGATTCCGGCCTTCGTCGGCATGTTGATGAGTGGCTGGGATTTTGTCAAAGGCTCACGCTTTATGGCGGGTGGGGGCACATCGGATATGACCCCGCTACGCTACGTCGGCAATCTGTTCTTCACCGTATCGGTGAAGGTGATGTTTGGAGCCAACTACACCGATCTGTGCTACGGCTACAATGCGTTCTGGGCCGATGTGTTGCCGGTGCTTGAGCTGGATGGGGATGGCTTTGAGATCGAGACAATGATGAACACGCGGGCCGTGCGGGCTGGCTTGCGCGTCGTTGAAGTGCCGAGCTATGAGGCTGATCGGATTCATGGCACAAGCAACCTGCGAACCTTCCCCGATGGATGGCGCGTGCTGAAAACCATTCTGCGCGAAGCCGTCCGCCCGCAGGTGCGCTATGAACCCAACCAACGCCTCACACAGATAAGCATGCTGAAAGGGGAATAACGTGAGCCATAGCACCCAGACGGTCTCCGTCGTGCTCCGCACCTACACCGCGCAACGCTGGCCGCTGCTGCTCCAAGCGGTTGACACGATCCGCGCCCAAACCCACCCGGTGGATCAGATTGTGCTGGTGGTGGATCACAACCCAGAGCTGTATGCCCGCGCCTGCGCCACCCTGCCGGATGTCCATGTGGTCGAGAACAGCGAGCCACAAGGCTCGGCCGGCGCGTGGAACAGTGGCGTAGCGGCTGCGTGGGGCAGCATCATTGCGTTCACGGATGATGATGCGCTCGCCGATCCAGATTGGATTGAGCAGCTGCTACGCGGCTATACCCAGCCTACGATAGTGGGGGTCGGTGGCACGATTGAGCCGCTCTGGGTGCAGGGCCGGCCGGCATGGTTTCCGGCCGAGTTTGATTGGGTCGTTGGCTGTACCTATCGGGGCATGCCCGAACATGATGCGCCGATCCGCAACCTGATCGGCTGCAATATGTCGTTTCGCGGGGAGGTGCTGCGGGCGGTAGGCGCATTCCGCGAAGGGATTGGGCATGTTGCGGGGAAGCCGGTGGGGGGTGATGAGACCGAGCTGTGCATCCGCCTGCGCCAGCAATTCCCGCACTACACGCTGCTCCAGCGGCCGGCGGCCCGCGTGCGCCACCACGTTCCCGCTAGCCGCGCAACATGGGCCTATTTCCGTGCGCGGTGTGCCCTCGAAGGCTACTCAAAAGCTGTGGTGACACGCTATGTCGGGGCCCAGCACGGGCTATCCAGCGAGCGCAGCTACACCTTCAAAACCCTGCCGCGCGGGGTGCTGCGGGGCTGCCGCGATGCGCTGCGTGGCGACCTGAGCGGCGTGAGGCGGGCCGCCGCAATCATCAGTGGCTTGGGCATCACGAGCGGTAGCTACGCCCGCACCCGCATCAGCGCAGCAATGACTGCGTGGTGGCAGCACCGCCACTTGCCAGCCGCATCGTTTCCAGTACAATAAGCATCAAGCACAATACCTATCCGGACGCAGAAGGAGCCATAGGCATGACTACTGCTGAGTTTCAACCGATTCACGTCGGCCAGATTGAGATTGGCACCGCGCTACCTGCGTTGCCTGTCGGCATATCTCCTACTACTGGCGCAGCCTACACGCAGGCGCGATTGCTGCTCACCCTGTATCACCAACCCGTTGGCATTGTGTGGGTTTCATTTCCACCGCACGCGACGAGCGTGAGTGCAGCCCAACTGGCCACATTGATCTGGCAGTCCCATGCGGAGGCCATCAATGCGCTGCTGATCCGCAACGATGTGCCGCCAGTCGCGACCTTGACGGCCGCAGGCATCCCTCATCCTGAAAGCCCGCTGCCGCACTGCCTCGCCGAGCGTCAGGCTGCACAAGCGGCCGCCCCCTTCATCAGTGTGGTGGTCTGTACGCGCAACCGCACCGACATGTTGGCCGTTTGTCTGCCGCGCTTGCTCGCCTTCGATTATCCACACTACGAAGTAATTGTGGTAGATAATGCCCCGTCCGATGACAGCACCGCGCAGCTAGTGGCCCAGTATGCCCAGCACGACCCGCGCCTGCGCTACGTCCACGAAGCGCGGGTGGGTCTCTCGCAGGCGGGGAATACCGGGCTGCACCACGCACGCGGCGAGATCATCGCCTTTACCGACGATGATGTGCTTCCGGCGGCGGATTGGCTCACGGCCCTCGTGGTCGGGTTTCGCGCCGCCGAGCGTGTCGGCTGTGTCACTGGCTATACGCTGCCGGCCGAGCTTGAAACCCAAGCCCAGTATTGGTTTGAGGAGTTTGGCGGTTTCAACAAAGGGCGCGGCTTCGAGCGGCTGATCTACGATCTGGATCAGCACCGCCCACCGCATAACCCGCTCTATCCCTACATTCCGGGCATCTTTGGGGCTGGCGCGAACATGGCCTTTCGCACCGCTACCCTGCGCCAGATTGGTGGCTTCGACCTCGCGCTAGGGGGCGGCTCATTAGCTGGTGGGGGCGGTGATATTGATGCCTTCTTTCGCGTGCTGATGAGTGGCGCACAGATCGTCTATGAGCCAGCAGCCCTGCTCAGCCATTTTCACCGGCGCGATATGGGCAAGCTCCAGAAGCAGCTTGGGCGTTATGGACAAGCATTTGGGGCATTCCTCACCAAAACGATCCTCGTGCAGCCCAGCCGTGTATGGGATCTTGTGCAGCGCGTGCCAGCCGCAGTGCCCTACCTGTTTAGCCCCACCTCGCCACGCAACCAAAGCAAATCCCACCACTACCCCGCCGAGCTGACACAGGGCGAGTTGTGGGGGATGGTGCGCGGCACACACGTCTTCTTTGCCAGCTACCACCGTGCCTACGCTAGCCCTGCCCCAGCCCGTGACGAGGTGGGCTAGCTTTGATCGCCCGCACCCAGCAGCTGCTGTGGTGGGGCTGGGGGCACGTCTGGCGGATCATTGGTGACCCACATGCGCCACCTCGCCCGCACCTCGATCACGCCGCCGACAGTTGGGGCTGGGCCGCGCCCATCAGCCTGCTCAGTACGCTCGGCTTGGCGGTAGTGGTGCTGTCCTATGAGCACGGGCGGCACAGCCTTGCCACTGCGTCCCCGCTGCATTGGGTGGGCTTGCTGCTGATCGTGATGCCGATTGCCCTACGCCTACTAATGCCGGCCACCCCGCGCCGCGAACGCCTCTGGCTCGCGGTGCTTTTGGGGCTGCTGTGCTACCTTGTCAAGGTGCTGTATAGCCCGCTCGATTTTCGCTTCAGCGATGAGCTGCAACATTGGCGTTCGACATCCGACCTGCTCCAGTACCAACGCCTCTTTACCTACAATCATATCTTGCCCGTCAGCCCGCTCTATCCCGGCTTGCAAGCGACGACGGTGCCGCTGATCCACATGACTGGGCTGCCAATCTTTCCTGCGGGGGTGATTGCGCTCGGCGTGGCCCGGCTCGTTTTTGTGCTAGCATTATTCCACTTCGCCGAGCTGGCCGCGAAGTCGCCCTTCGTGGGCGGGATCGCCGTGCTCGTCTATGCAACCAATCCGCACTTTCTGTTCTTCCACAGTATGTTCCTCTACCAATCTATGGCTGTACCATTGATGCTCGTCAGCTTGTATGCGCTCGCCCGCTGGGAGCAGAGCACGCCAGCCGAGCGGCCCGGCCTGCGGGCCGTAACGATCTTTGCGATGATGGGCGTGGTGATGACCCACCACATCACCAGCTATGGCATGGCGGCGGTGCTGCTGCTCTGGTTTGGCGCAAATTTCTATGTACGCTGGCGCAACCACGCCCGCCCGCCCGTGGTGAGCTGGCTGGTCATGCTGCTGGTGATCTTGATTTTGACGTGGATGGTGTATGTGGCCACCGTTACGGTGGGCTACCTTGCGCCGCAACTGGGTGGGGCCTTGCTCGATCTGACCAACTTGATTGCGGGCGAAGCGAAAGCCGAAGAGACCTTTCGACCGCCCAGTGGGCCCGTATTCGAGCGGGTCTTCAGCCTCCTGATGGTTGCCACCACACTCGGCTATGTGAGTGTGGCCGCGCCAGTGATCTGGCTGCGCCAGCAACACAATGCGCTGGCCCTAGCCATGGGGATCGGTGCGCTCGGCTACTTCCTCAGCATTGTGTTGCGCTTCTCTTCATCGGGGGCCGAGATGACGGGGCGGCTGTGGACGTTTGTCTACGTCTTTCAGGCGGTGGCATTGGGCATCCTGCTGCGCGAGGCGTGGCTGGCTGGAGTGCGCCGGTGGCTGTTGCGGCTCGGTGGGCCCCTGCTCTTTGTGCTGCTGTTCATCGCCAGCATCACGGCTGGCTGGCCCCCGTATTGGGGCCGCCTGCCGGGGCCCTATCTGGTTTCGGCTTCCGAACGCTCGGTGACCCCCGAAGGTATAGCGGCCGGCCAGTGGGCGGCACAGCTGGGGCGCGGCAAGCGGTGGGCCACCGACTTTACCCATTACATGATGGTGGGTGCGTATGGCGCACAAGACCCGATCTTCAATGCCTCGGCCGTATTGCTGACCCCTACGATGGGCGATGCGGAGCGTGATTTTGTGCGCTGGGCCGATCTCGACTTCATCTTGATTGATGAACGCCTCAGCACCGATCTCCCGCAGCGGGGCTACTTCTTTGATGGCGATGATCCCGATATATTCCGCTACACCGAGCCGCTTGAACGGGATCTGCTCACCAAATACCAGCGCACGCCGGGCGTAAGCCGCATCTACGATAGTGGCAATCTGGTGATCTATACCGTGCGGGCATGGAGCAACAATGATGCCCCGTGAGGATGATCTGATCGCCCGCACGCCGTGGCCGCGTGGTATGCAGCTGGGCAGCCTGTTGCTGTTGCATGTGGTAGTCGGGCTAAGCACTGCGGCGGCGTGGCTCGTGCTGCACGATGCGCCGCTCAGCCCGCTCCGCATTGGGCTGGGGGCTATCGCCACGCTGCTGCTGCCGGGCTATGCGTTGTCGCGGGTGCTGATTGCCGTCGGGCGGGTGCAGCTGGCTGAGCGACTCCTGCTGAGCCTGAGCCTGAGCCTCTTGCTCTGCATGGCGACGATGTTCTTCCTCAATTGGCTGCCCACGGGGATTTCGGCCTATGGCTGGGCGCGGGCCCTGTGGCTGGGCACAGCGGTGTGTTGTGTGCTGGCCAGCGTGCGGAGCCTGCTTCCAATTGCGGACGCACCGCTGCTGTTGCCGACGACAGTTGCACCGCCTGTGCTGCGCCCGCGCTGGTATCTGCCCGTGCAGCTGCTCTGTGCCTTCCTGACCATAGGGCTACTGCTGGGCACGATTGTCTTGGGGATACGGAGCGCACAGCAGCAGCCCTATCCCGGCTTCACGCAGCTCTGGATTTTGCCTGCACCCACTGACCCGACCCGCTTTGAGATCGGCATTGGCAATTTTGAAGGCACGGATGTGAGGTATCGGCTGGAAGTGGATTACAATGATCGGGCGCACGCTCACTGGTCGCAGATTGTCGTGCGTGACACGGAAACGGTAACAACTCCGCTCCGGCTGCGTGAACCGTTGGCCCGCAATGAACAGCTGACGGTGGTGTTATATCGGCAGGATGCGCCGACGCAAGCCTATCGGCAGGTGCGGATTTGGCGCAATGCGTTGCAAGAAAGCGATATGTGAAGATGGTTAAACGGATTTCCACGCACATTCGCAGCAATGTGCGGCTGGTGCTGAATGCTGGCTCGCTCGTTGGCACAACCGGCGTAACATCTATTCTGGGGGTTATCTATTGGTGGCTGGCGGCGCAGCAATTTACGCCTGCTGCGGTTGGCTTTGGCTCGGCTACGATTGCGGCGATGATGCTGCTTGGGTCGGTGGGGAAGCTGGGCTTGGATACGCTCCTCGTAGGCGAGCTACCCCGCAAGCCACATCTGCACGCCCCCTTGATCGTCACCGCGCTCGTTGTGGCGGGCAGTGTTGGGACTGTGCTGGGGCTGCTCTTTGGGGTGCTTGCGCCACACGTTGCGAGCGATTTCCAGCCGCTGGCGCACAGCCCAGCAATATTGCTGCTGTTTGCGAGTGGGGCCGGCTTAACGGCGAGTGTATTGGTGCTCGATCAAGCCCAGATCGGCTTACTACAGGGGCGCGTGCAGCTTGAGCGGAATACGATCTTTGCGGCGGGCAAGCTGCTGGTGTTGTGGCTCGCCGGGCTGTGGCTCGCCGAGCTGGGCGGGATGGTGATCTACGCGGCGTGGGTGGCGGGGATTCTCCTGTCATTGGCGTGGATGATCCGCCCATCATGGCTGCGCTACGATTGGCGCACGCTCGTGCAGCCTAGCCTGATTCGCTTGCTCGGGCCGTCGGCTATAGCTCATTCCGTGTTTAACATTGCGCTGCAAATAGCCGCACTGGCCCTGCCGATCCTTGTGACGATGCTGCATTCGGCAACCTTGAATGCGAGCTTCTATGTGGCGTGGATGATAGCGAGCTTTGCCTTTACGTTGCTGTCAGCCTTAACGATCACGCTGTATGCGGTCAGCGCGGACAATCCCGCTATGCTGACCCAACGCATTCGCTTTACGCTGCTGCTTTCGCTGCTAGCCTGCATTGGGGCGATTGTGGTCATCTTTCCCCTTGCCGATCCGTTGCTCGCGGTATTTGGCCAGAGCTATGCTGAAGATGCCGCGTGGTGTCTGCGCTGGTTGCTGTTGGGTGCATTCGGTTTGATGATCAAGCATCACTATAGCACGCTGTGCCGCATTTACCAGCGCGTGGCGCACAACATCCCGTTGATGCTCGGCGCAGCAGGGCTGGAATTGCTCTTCGCTGGGCTGGGGCTGTGGTGGGCCGGGCTGAATGGGCTAGCAGTGGGCTGGGCCCTTGCCATGACGCTGGAAGGGATGGTGATGTTTCCGGCTGTCTATCGGGCGCTGCGGGGCAAGCACCCGCCCCACCTACCAGCGCACGATCCGGCCGCGGCCGCCGCGCCACGTTCAGCCGGGCTGCCGCCTGCGTCTGCGGTTGAGGGGCGCGAGTAGGATGCCGCGTTGGCTCACGGACATCTGGCGGTGGGTGCACCTGCTGCTGCTGTGGGGCAGTGTGGTGGCCCTGATTGCAGCCGAGCTGATTCTTTTGCAGATCGGCTTGGTGGCGGGCGGTGGCGCATATATGGGCGTTCTGTTCATCACTTTGCTCGTGAGTGTTACCGCTCCCAATGATGCCGCGGCGCGGCTGGCCCAGCTGCTCACGCTCTTGCCGGCCCTGCGGATCATGACCTTGACCCTCCCGCTCACCTTGCTGCCACAGTATGGCTGGTATATCCTGACCGGCTTACCCGTATTGTTGGCGACGTTGCTGTTTGTCCGCCGGGTGGGCCTGCGTCGGCAACAGATCGGGCTAACGCTGCGGGGGTGGTGGCTCCAGTTCGGGCTAGCCGGAAGTGGGATTGGGCTAGGCGTAGTGATCTACCCCTTGCTCAACTTGCCGCCGATGCTGGATAGTCCGACCCTGCGCCAGATCATTGTGGCCTCGGTGAGTTTGCTCGTGTTCAATGGACTCGTCGAGGAGCTGCTCTTTCGGAGCGTGGTGCGCTTAGTCGCTTCGCCGACGTTGGGGCTAGCGGCACCAGTGTTCGGAGCCGTGCTCTATACCGGCTTGTCGGTGGGCTATGGCTCGCCGATCTATTTACTCATTGTCTTTCTGCTCTCGCTGGTGCTGTGGTTTATCGTGGGGCAGAGTCACTCGCTCATCGGTGCGGTCCTGCTGCACACCAATCTCAGCCTTACGCTGCTGCTGGTGATGCCCACGCTGGCTGGGCCGGCCTATTCGGCGTATCGGCCGCTGGCCTATGCCGGTGCCGGCGTGACGAGTGCGATTGGCATCATAGCCCTGCTGTGGCTGATCTGGATGCGGGCGAGTTTGCTGTTTCCTGCGGCCTACCGTCGCCCACCGCTGCGCCAGCGCGGGTCGCCCCTGTCGTGATCGGCTCCGGCTGGCCCGTGCGCGGTTGGTCTGTCGCCGGAGCAGTAGGTGGGAGTGTTATCCTGCTCGCAGTAGCCGTAGCTGAACCGGTAGGCACAATGAGCGTCATTATCCCTCCTGATATTGCAGCGGTGCTGCTTGTCGCTGGAAGCAGTGCGTTTTCGCTGCTCATCATTCTCATCTTGATTGGACTGCTGATCCAGCACGAGATCAGCAGTGGCATTCCGGTGCGCTGGTTGCAGCGCATGCAGGTGGCACTGGAGTTGATTATCATTCCGTTTTTCTTTGTCTTTCTCGCCAGTATTCTGCTCGAATTTCTGGCTGTGTTGGAGTAGCTCTGGGCGAAATCGCACCCGCATATCAATCCTAATCAGCACGAAGGAACACACGATGGCTTTTCATCGGCAGCGCATCAGTCAGCAATCAATCACGGCCGGCACCGCATCAGCGGGGGCGTATCAGCTCGTTGTGCTAGGCGCAGCACACGATCCTGTATGGGATCAGTTTGTGGCGGCTCAGCCGGGTGGCGAACACCCGCAAGCCAGTTTTTGGGCGAGACTGTATCAGCTACAGGGCTACCATGTGCTACGGCTGGTGGTGTATCAGCTACAGGCGCAGGGTCCGGTGATTGTTGGGGGGCTACAGCTCGCGGTGCGCCCAATCGGGCTGGGGTGGGGGGCAGCCTTCGCTGAGCAGGGGCCACTGCTGGCCAATGATGATCCAGTGGTGGCCCATATAGTTCTCTGGGGGCTACACTGGCTGGCACGGCAGCAACGGCTGGCCTATGTGGTGCTGATGCCCCCGCGTCAGCATCCGCGCTTGGTGCAGCTGCTGACCACATCCGGCTATCGGTCGAGCTGGATTGGCGAAGCCTATGTTGCTGCGCAGCGCATTGATCTACGTCAGCCTGAGGCGGTGCTGCTCAAGCAGATGCGCCGCACTATGCGCCAGAGTCTGCGGCAGGGGCAGCGCAAAGGGACGACCGTGCGCTGGGGCGATACCGCTGATCTGCCCCTGTTTTATGTGCTGCACTGCCAGACTAGCCGTCGGCAGCTGTTTGCGCCGTTGCCCTATGCCTTCTTCGAGCGATTGTGGCTGACGCTCCACCCAACGGGGCAGCTGGTCCTTTTTGTGGCCGAAGTTGCTGAGCAGCCCGTATCAGCCGTACTGGTATTGCGGCATGGCGATACGGCTCGGTGGTTGTATGCTGGCTGGAATGGGAGCCAGCCCAAGCATTACCCCAATGAAGTGTTGTATTGGCATGTGCTCCAGTGGGCCCAGCGGCATGGCTTGCACTGGTGCGATCTGGAGTGGGTAGACCGCTATGCAGCGCAGGCGTATACGAGTGGGCAGCTGCACCAAGCCGCGCAGTTGCACTCGCCAACTTTTTTTAAGCTGAGCTTGGGGGGGCAGGTGGTAGCCTATGCAGGTGGCTATGAATACGTCTACCTACCGGTGCTAGGGGTGTGCCATCGGTGGCTGGTGCCGCGGGTGCTGAATCCGCCTGCGCTACGGCGGTGGTTGCAGCACCACGCGCGGCGGGCGTGGCGGCAGTTCCGGCTCTGGCGCCACACGCTCGTTCCCGTGTGGGCGCAGGGGCGGCGGAAGGAGCCGAGATGACAGATCCTGCGGGCTATCAGCTCCAGCGTGATGAGCATCAGCTCAATCCGGTGTGGGATGCGTTTGTCGCGCAACATGGGCACTATCAGCAGAGTAGTCGTTGGGCTGCGGCGCGGGCGACACTCGGCTGGCGGGCGGTGCGGGCGGTGCTGTGGCACACGAACGAGGCGCAGATTGTGGCTGGGGTGCAGATCCTCCTGCGGCCATTGGCAAGGCGCGGGGTGCAGCTGTGGGTGGGCTATGTCCCCTATGGTCCGGTGCTTGGTGCTACGGTTGCGCCAGTGTGGGGCACGCGGCTGGTGCATGCTATCACGCAGCTGGCGCGGCGGTATGGGGCGTGGGCGGTGCTGCTGATCCCACCGATGGATGCGCTCCAGCTCCGGATGCAGGTGGCTGCGGCGGGGTGGGTGCTTAGCCCGATCATGCCTGCGCCGCAGGCGACAACACGCATCCCCGTACAGTTTGATCCGGCTGTCTTGCTGCAACGCATGCGCCCCGCAACGCGCTACAATGCGCGCGTGGGGGTGCGGCGTGGCTTGCAGGTGCGTGCTGGCGATGCGCAGGACGTGCCGCTGCTGTATGCGATGCTCACGGCCACGAGCCAACGCAAACAGTTTACGCTTGAGCCATTGGGCTACTATCAGCAGGTGTGGGCCCACTTTGCCCCGCATGGGCAGGCGTGGCTTATGGTGGCTGAGTATGAGCAGCAGGTGCAGGCGGCCTTGCTGCATGTGGCGTGGGGCGATACCGTGACGTATCTGGCGGGCGGGTGGGCTGGTACGCAGCGGCACTTGTGCCCGAATGATGCGTTGCACTGGGCGAGCATCCAACGAGCGCGGTCCGCGGGCTATCGCTGGTATGATCTGAATGGTGTGGATCGAGCGACAGTGCAAGCCTGTTTGCGTGGCGCAGCGGTGACTTCGCCCGATCCGGTGTATGCCTTTAAGCTGGGCTATGGCGGGGTCGTCAATGTGTTGCCAGATAGCTACCTATGGTTTACGTATGGGCAGGCGTGCTATGCGCCGCTGAATCTTTTGCTGCAACGGCTGCTGCTGCGACGCTAGCTCGCACTGGGGCAGGTGGTGGGTGTCAGGGGTCAGGGGGGCTAGGTGGTAGGTGTGAGGGGCAGGGCACGAAGAACACGAAGGGGGTATCAGGTGGCGGGTGATAGGGGTCGGGTGTCAGGAGGGGCAGGGGTCAGGTGGCAGGTGGTAGGTGGTGGGGGTCAGCCTGCCGCGCTGATGGGGGTGCGCCGGTGGATCAATCCGGCGCGTGCCTGACACCTAGCACCCCTGACACCTAACACCCGACACCCGCCACCTACCCCGCCCCACGCATCGCCGCCTCGCGCCACTGCTCCAGAAACGCCAGCACCGCGTCGTACTGCTCGATGCGGATCAGCTTGTAGCTGCTCACCCCGAAGTGGCGGTACAGCTCGCCAAAGATGCCCTGATAGTGGTTCTTGCCCCCCAGACCCGCCCGCTGCTGCCGCCCACCGGCTGCTCCCGCCCGCCCATCGCCCCGCCGTGTACCCCCTGTACCCGCCGCGTGCGCTGCCTGTGTGGCGGGTGTATTCCCGATGGGTATCGGCAATACACCCTGCTGCGAATACAGCCTAATACACGCCGCCGCGCTGGTGGATTGATCTGGCGGCAGGAGCTGCAACCCCATCAGGACGCTCCGCAATCTTCCGTCTATTCCTACGCGGATCGCCGTATTGGGGGGGAGAACAACGACGCAATCTTCCGTGTATTCCTACGGAACATTCCGTCAAGCATGACGGAAGCGGGCGGGCGCAACGGCAGTGCAGACGACTCGACCACGCAATCTTCCGTGTATTCCTACGCGGATTGCCGTATTCGGCTGTGACACATTACACACCCGCCCCGAAGCTGCACCGAGCGGGAGCGGGCTATCACCTATCACCCAGCACGGAGCAGAGCGGGTGCGCTTCGTGCCCTTCGTGGAATGCCTGACCCCTGCCACCTAGCACCCTGTCACCCGCTCCACCGCCGGTTCACTCCCCCACATCCCCCGCATCCGGCGCACTGGCGGGTGGGTTGGCGGCCAGCCACGCCGTCAGGTCGGCGAAGGTGGTGAAGTCGAGCAAGCTCTCGGCCAGCTCTAGCATCTGCTCGCTATCGAGGGCGCGAATTTGCGCCGTCACCTCCTCCGGCAACACCCCGAATTTGCGCGTTAGCTGGCGTAGGGTAAGGTTCCCTTGCCCCTGCTGCAAGCCCTGCTCAATACCTATTTCTTCAATACTCGTAATGTACATCACGCCGCGTTGCTCCTCTTCGTTCCGCATATGCTGGCGAAACATATATGTTTGTGGTTTGGGTAGCCGCAGCA
>JAAUTZ010000100.1 GCA_012031225.1 Chloroflexaceae bacterium | reverse complement strand
GTCCGACGTGGGTCGCCAACCCCCTGACACCCCGACCCCTGACACCTGCCACCCGACCCCTCGCCCCACCACCTGACCCCCTAGCACCCACCTCCCGCTACGGTGCGCTCGCAGCTGCGGCTGGCGGGGTGGCCTGCATCATCGTCAGCAGCTCCAGCTGCCCCTGCCGCGCCAGATCAGCCGCCTCGGCCAGAATACGGGCCGCCTCCTGCGGCGCGTGGAAGCCCATCGAGTTCTCCGCCGAGATATAATCCAGCCGCCACTGGGACTTGCGCTGGAAGTCGCGGGCCACCACCAGCTGCTCATCGCTATAGCCCTGCGCCACCGCCTGCTCAAGATCATCAATCAAGGCCCCCACCGCAACCTCGCCGCGCTGGAGCAAGGCAAACGTGCGATCTTGGATCATGTCCACCCGGGCCTGAATCTCATCCGCCGTATAGTTGTGGCACGTCTGGCACGCCGCCGCAATATTCAGCATCGGGCTACGCACCCAGTGATCGGACACCTTGACGGCCCCCTCACGCTGGTAGGGCATATGGCAATCGGCACACGCCACCCCACTGCGGGCGTGCATACCCTGACTCCACAGCTCAAACTCCGGATGCTGGGCCTTCAGCGCGGGTGCGCCCGTGATCGCGTGGGCCCAATCCTTGAACCCTTCCTCATCATAATACTGTTCCATCTGTTCCATCTTCAGCCCATTGTGCCACGGATACGTCACGCGCTTCTCATCCCCCTTGAAGTAATATTCGACGTGACACTGGGCGCACACCAGCGAGCGCATCTCTTGGCGCGTGGCCAACACATTTGGATCATACACACCCTGCATGCCCGCCGCTCGCCAGCGTTCGATGCTGGGCAGGTGTGGCAGCAGATCATCGCTCCGCGCAAGATTATCAATCCCTTCCATAAAGGCCGGCTTCGTAATGCGGAGTTCCATCGTGTTCGGGGCGTGGCAGTCAATACACGCAATCGGGTGATTGACCAGATGGGTCGCTTCCGAATAGGGCATCGAGTTGATCAGCTCAAAGCCCTTCATAATCTGGGCTTGCCAATGCTCAGGAGCGGGGTTGGCTCCATTCGCTAGCCCCATCTCGCGGTAGGCATTCACATTCGAGGCATGGCAGTGCAGGCACGCGCCGGGCTGCTTGCGCTCGGTGACGCGCAGGGTCTCGCGCTGATCGGAGAGCATATACGCGTGCCCGCGCTCCTCGCGGTAATCCAGCGCAAACGCATAGCCATCAAAGATGCGCCGCCAGATCGGGAACTCATCCAGCTTCTGGAAATCCTCGCTGCCGCCGTAGCGCGTGCGCTCCACATCTACCGTGCGTTGATACGAATCATACTGGCGCGGGAAGTTTGCGCCCCACACCGCCGGATCTGTTTCCCACTCGCCAATCTCCGTCACTTGGAAGTGGCGTTGTGCGCCTTCCGCTTGGCGTTGAATGATGTTGGCGAGCAGCAGCGTAATGCCCGCTGTGACGGCCGCTACACCAAGCAATACCGCCGCATACAGCAGCACGTTGCGCCGATTCGTTGCCCCAACGGGGGGTGTTTCCTGTGTTGCCATCGCTCTCTCTTTCTATTTAGCGCGGTGAACCATGCCCGACGCTGGTATGACACTGAATACAATCCAATTGATCGGACACCAGCGCAGTGTGCGACTGGATCGGCTCCACGAATTCTTGATGGCAGTGCAAGCAGTTATTCAGCAGAATGGCCTTGCTCTGCGGGCGCAGTTGGATCGGCTCGTGGAAATCATTCAGGGTAAAGCCCTTCGAATGGGCATACCCATTCTCAACCTTCGTGAGATACTTGCCAATCAGGTCGTGCGGCACATGACAATCATTGCACGTAGCGATGGTATGATGACTGGCTTTCTGCCACGTATCGTACTGTTCCTGCATGATGTGGCAATTGGCGCAGTTGGCCGGATCGTTCGAGAGGTACGAGGTGCCCTTCGCATAGTGGAAGGTAGCCCCCCCCATCCCAATCGCTAGCCCAACCCCAGCAACCAAGACCATACCAAGCAGGTTGAACGGAATCCGAAAACCCATCACGACAAACTCCTTCAGTGGACGGTGTGCGCTGGTATGTATCCAGCGCACGAGACCAACAGATGGCTGTGCGGTGTACCTGCTGCGGGGCATTACGCGGACTGATCATCGCCTAGGGCTGGGGGGAATCACGAGCATTGCACGGGTTGTCCCCTGCACGGCATCGCTTAGACCCCACCAGCATGGTGACTACATCAGCTTCAGCCGTAGCAAAGAGACTCCCGCTCCTCCTCGTTCAGATCGAACCGGCAATGGTTCGTTACTCATACTATTCTCATCTATAAGGATAGCGCAACGTGTGGTGCGTGTCCTTGTGCTAGCGCAAACAAGGGCGTGTGGTGGTGAAAGATTAACCGTGAATGAATAGCTGAGACTTCAAAGATAAACACTGGGCCCTTGCGGCCCGATGCCAGCGCGGGCGTGCAGTGCGCCCAGATCGTGCAGCGCAAGCGTGGTGCGGTGGGCCGTGAGCAGGCCATCAGTAGCCCACGCACCGAGCGTGCGGCTAATGGTGGCGGGGGTGGTGGGCGTGAGTTCGGCCAGCTGCTGGCGTGTCACGGGGAGCACCAATGGCAGTGCTGGGGCGGGCGGCGCGGGCAGCTGCACCGCGAGCTGCACCAGCACGCGGGCGATGCGCTGCTCGACGCGCAGGGTGGCCAGCTCGCTGGTGCGGCGGGCGAGCTGCTGGCTACAGGCGTGGGCCAGCAGCATCAGATGGAGTGCGAGGGGCGGGTGGGCGGCGCACAGCTGCTGGATCGTTGCATGTGGCCATGCCAGCAGCTGCGTGGGCTGGCTGGCCTGCGCGCTAAGCGGATAGGTTGCGTCGGGCACGGCGGCGATCAGCCCAAGATCGCGGATGGGCAGCACCAGATCAAAGCCAAGCTGTTGTCCAGCGCGGGTAAGCTGGAACAGGTACACCTGCCCGGCGGCGAGCAGATAGACGGAGCGGGCCGGCTCGCCTTGCCCAAAGAGGGTTTGCCCAGCGGCCAGCCGGATGGGCTGGGCCGCGGCGAGCGCACGCTGATAGAGCGACGCAGGCAGCTGGGGCAACCACTGGCTGTGTGGGCCGAGCAGGTCCGGTTGGAGTTGGTGGCGGGTGGTATCGCTCATAGCCTGAGCATACGCCGCGTGGGGGCGGGTGTCGTTGCGCTAGCGCAAGCAGGGGCGGGCGGCTTAGCAGGGCGGCGGTTCGGCCTGCGAGGGGCGAGGGGGCACGTCATCGGCGAGTGCGGTGAGGCCCTCCAGATTACGCACGATGACCCGCTCGCGGCCCGATGTGACAATCCCGCGTTGTTCCCACGCGCTGAGCGTGCGGCTCACGGTGTAGAGCGTCGTGCCGGTCATATCGGCGAGGTGTTGGCGCGACAGGGGGATGCCGATCAGCGTGCCGCCCGTCTGGTCGGGCGTGCCTGCTTGGCGCGTGAGCCGCACAAGGGCGCGGGCGATACGCTGCTCGACGCGCAGCGTGGCCAGCTCGCGGTAGAGATTTTGCAGCTGCACAAAACGCCCGGTCACCATCTGCATCGCCCGCACGGCCAAGATGGGGTAGTGCTCGATCAAGGCCGTGAGCGGCGCACTACCCCACGCAAGTACCGTGACGCTTGGGCTGAGACACTGCGCGGTGAGCGGGTATTCGGCGTTGGGGATGGCAGCCACAATGCGACCTCGCGGATCGGGCTGAGCAAGCCGAGAATGATCTGTTGCCCTTCGGGGGCGATTTGGATCAGGCGCAGCTGCCCTTCGCAGAGCAGGTAGAAGTACTGCGCGGGATCGCCCTGATGGAACAAATACTGTTCGCTGTGGATCGTCCGTAGCTGGGCCGCTTGCGCGACAGTCTGCACGGCGGTTTCGGGTAGGTCTTGAAAATAGCGGCTATGCTGGATGTAGGCAAGCGCAGTTTGGTGTGGTGGGGCAATCGTTTTCATTGCAAAATAGTATAGCACAGGTGTGAGGTGGCGGGTGTGAGGTACCCATGCCTCGCGCAGCCCGCTTGACAAATCGTATTGATACTGCTAAACTCGTAGCTAAGTACATACTAATACGAATACTTTGTGAAGAGTAAATACTAGCCCAGCCGCAACCACCCCACCCACCCGCCGTGCGGCCCACCAGCACCTAGCCCACCCAGACGCAGGTCGCCCCTGTGCCACCCGCGTTCGAGCAAACGAGGACGTAATGCAGCCACTCCGCCAACAGCCTGTGCCGAGCATCGGCTCGGTCTACTTCAACCTCCAGCCCTACTATCTCACCATCTCCGAGAATCTCCAACACCACTACTCCTTCGATCCGGTTGGGCGATTTCTGAGCGGCTTTCTCGATGGCATCAACTACCGGCGCGGCTTGGATGGCAGCATCCTCGCCAAACACCGCACCACCCACAGCGGCAAAAGTCGCCGCCGCCTCTCCGAACCCGAAACCCAAACCTTGATCGACGATGTGCATGGGCGCGTGGCCAACATCGCCCCCTATCTCACCGCCCCCGAACAGGCCGATCTCCTGCCCTATGTGCAGGCGATCCTCGCGTGGGACTATGCCCGCCTGCACGCCGAGCGTAGCACCTTTCATGCCATCTACAAACCGATCAGCATCTTGCCCCCCGATCAATACCGGGCCGTTGTCCTCCAAGCCGCCGAGGGCTGTTCGTGGAATAAATGCACCTTCTGCTCGCTCTACCGGGATCGCCGCTTTCGCATCAAATCCGCCACCAGCTTTCGCCAGCACATCCAGCACATCAAGCAGCTGCTCGGCCCCAGCATTGGGCTACGCCAATCGCTCTTTCTCGGTGATGCCAACGCTCTCGTCATCCCCCAGCCGCGCCTGCTCGAACTCTTGCAGGTCGTCCATGAAGAATTCGCGCTTGGCCCCGCTCAGCCCAATGATGCCCCCTGCATGAAAGGGGTGTACTCCTTTCTCGACATCTTCGGCGCAGAACGAAAGACCCTGAGCGACTACCGCGAGCTAGCTGCGTATGGGCTGAAGCGCATCTACATCGGGCTAGAGAGTGGTGACGATGACCTCTTCGCGCTCCTAAACAAGCCCGGCTCACCGCAAGAGTGCGTGCAGGCGGTGCAGACCATCAAGCAGGCCGGCATTGCCGTCGGCATCATCCTGCTTGCGGGTGCGGGCGGTGATCGCTATGCCGAGCAGCACGTAGCCAACTCGGTTGCCCACATCCACACGATGGGGCTAGATGCGAACGACATCATCTACATCTCGGCACTGGTGGTCTCGGGCAGCGATGAATATTCGCAGCTGCTCCACGCACAGGGCGGGCACGCGCTCGCTGATGCACAGGTGCAGCAGCAGCTTGCCACATTCAAGACCCTGCTGCGGGCCCCTGCCGGCCCGCGCCCAAAAGTCAGCCTCTACCATATCGAGGAGTTTATCTACTAAGCTGGGCCGGCCCGCATCCGGCGTAGCTCACCGCACCCACCATGGCATCATGTCTCCCCAAGCCGAAGCACCATCACGATACCCACTCTCGACAGTCAACGCTGGCACTACGGTGCGCGTTGCCAAGATCACCGGCGGCATTCAGATGCTGCACGCATTAGCGCGATCAGAGATCGTCGTCGGTGTTGATCTGACCGTTGTCCGGAATGATTGGGGGCCGGTGCTGGTCGCCATCGCCGCGAAACGGATTGCATTGGGGCGCGAGTTAGCATACCACGTACACGTGTCCATATCCCATCCGCGCTAGCTTGTACAACGCGCAACGTGACGTTTGTCCTCGACATCACTGCTCTGGTAGCGTATGATATACATGGTGTAAACAATATACACAACACACAAAACACGTTCACATATTGTGTTTCCAAGCATATCTACCAGAAGGAGACGAGGATGACGACCATCGGCTTGTATTATGGCACGAGCACCGGCTATACCGAAGAAGCAGCGAAGCTGATCCAGCGTGAATTTGAGCGCATCCAGCCGGGCATGGTAACGCTGCTGAATGTGTATGAGCATGATCTCGATGCCATGCCAACCTATGATCTGCTCATTCTCGGCGTGCCCACGTGGAACATCGGCGAGATGCAAGAGGACTGGCAGGAACGCTTGCCGCAGCTGGCCCAGCTTGACTTGCACACCATTCCGGTGGCCCTCTTTGGGCTAGGCGATGAGGGCGGCTACCCCGATACCTACCAAGATGCGCTCGGCATGCTGGCCCAGCTGGTGCGCGAACGCGGGGCCCAATTGGTGGGCTACTGGCCCACCACCGGCTATGACTTCTATGCGTCGCTAGCGGTTGAGGGCGAGCACTTCGTGGGTTTGGCGTTGGATGAGACAACGGCCCCCAACTTGACGAGTACGCGCATTGAGCAGTGGGTGCAGCAGATAGTGGCCGAAGTTGGGATTACGGCGGACACACCCGTCTCAGCGTAGATCGCCCTGTGCAGATTGGCTCGCGGGCCGCGCTGCGCGGCGGCAGGGCCCGGCAAGACCCACGGCGGCGCAGCGAGGCGGCGCGGCTGGCGGGCAAGGTCTACCGTTGGATCAACAAGGCGATGGGCCGGCCGCCCATTCAAGCTGACCCATACATCGGCGTAGACGTGAACGGCGGGGTAGCCGCGTGCGTGCCACTGGCGGGCGAGGTGGAGCGCGAAGGTGTGGATCAGATCGGGCTGAAAGGCCATCTGCTTGGCTTGCTGGGGCGTAAGCTGATCGTTCGGGTAGACCTGCCACTGCTGCCCGCTGTGCGGATCTACCACTGTGAACATGGCACTCCCCGTCTTTTCAACCAGCATCACGCGCCACGAGAAACGAAAGCCAGCTTCATTCCACAGCACATCGCCGGCATAGAACCAGTGCCGCAAGGGAATGACCAGCTGCACCGCGAGAAAGCCCGCCACGAGCAGCCCGCGTCCCAGCCTACCCAGCGCACGCGGCGGCAGCGGCGCAGGGCTGGCAGATATGGCCCCAGCGGCCCCCCGCAACGGCAGAGCGCGATGCAGCCAGTGGCCCACGCTGGCATAGTCTCGCGCGGTGAAGAACACCAGCGTACTCCCGATCATCAGCAGCGGGAACATGCCAATCGGAAACAGCGCACCCGTCAGGGCGTGAAAGCCAACCACCGCCAGATACGCCAGAGGGCGCGTGCGTCGCCACCACAGCCAGAACGGGATCGTCAGATCAAACAGCATCCCGCCCCAGCTCATCGCATAGGCCACCCACACCTGCCCCAGCCAGAAGCCCAGCACAGGCACACCAAGCTGCTCGTGCAGCCATATCCGCAACGGCAAGGCATGCAGCAGCCAATCAGGATTGAGCTTGGCAATACCCGCAAAGATATACACGATAGCGAGCTGCCCCTGCACGGCCCACAGCATCCACACCGGAACCGTCGCCCGGGCTAGTGGCGGGCGGCGGCGCACATCCAGCGCGGCGGACCCGTGCAGGGGCAGCCACAGCAGCAGGAAGGTGAAGAGCGAGATGAAGTAATAGTGGTTCAGGTAGTAGGTGCTATCGAGCAGCTCGGTGTAGGTGAACAGCAAGCAGAACATACCCATACTCAGACGATAGGCTAGCCCGCTCGCAATGCACAGCCCCAGCACCGCCAGCAACAGGTAGAGACTTGTGAGCAGGGGCGTGGGCAAGGGCACCACCCAGCCGAAGCCGGGATAGGTGAAGTGCATGCTGGGCATGCCATACTGGGCAGCGACCCAGCCATGCCACACAAAGCGCAGCATACTCAGGGATAGCACCACGCCCAGCACCACCCGCAGCACCACCAGCGGCAGGATGCTGACGGGGCGGGTCAGGTGAGCCTCAATCCGGGGGATGTTAATCACCGTCTGTATCGCCAAAGGTGACAGTCACCCCTAGCACATTCGCCAACTCAACTTTGTAGAGCATCAGCAGCGTGCGGCTCTCGGCATAGGCCGTAGCGACTGCATCGGGCTGGGTGCTGAGGGCCTGTTCGAGTGGCTCAGGGATCGCCGCCAAGGCCGCCTGCGTGCGCTCGAGCTGGGCCTGCAACCGCTCGGCGAGGGCTGGGTTGGGGCTGGCGTGGGCCGTCAGATATGCGCCAAGCCCGCCCGCTAGCAGCTCCTGCACCGCGTGGATTGTCGCCCGCTGCGCGGCGAGGGCCACCCCCGTGCCCGCCATTTCCACCTGATCCGGCTGCGGTGTGCCGCCCGCCTGCCGCCCCAATGGTTTGCCCAGCCGCTGCTGCACCAGCACCTCAAGCGCATTGATCTGGGCATTGACCAGCTCGCTCACGCCGCTCCGGAGCTGGCTCCCGGCCCCATCGCTGGCAATGAAGGTAGCGCGATAGTTCTGCCCTTCAGCGGCCCAGAAGGCGTGCAGGGCAACCGCCGTCAGGTGCAGATCGGCGGCGGCGGCAACGACATACTGCCCGCGCCGAGCATCCGCCCGCAACGCGGCCAATGCGTCCGCGCTGGATGGCGTAAACAGGAGATAGGCAAGGGCTGGCAAGCCGCGTGAGGTTGCGCCAAAGCTATTCACCTGCTGGGCCGTGAGCGGCGCATCGCTCGCAATGTGCCCCTCGATAAAGCGTGGATTGGTTGGGTACTTGTTGATTGCACTCATCAGCTGGGTGCGCCGGATGGCTTCGGTGCGGCTGAGCGGCAGCGGCTGCCACGCCACATAGGCTGCCTGCCACGCCTGTTGGGCGGCGGCGAGGGTGGCAGGGGTGGGATCGGCGGCGAGGGCTTCGCTCGCCGCCAGCAGCGTGGCCGTCTCGGCCACAAAGGCCGCATGAGCTGGGATAATCACCGTATCGGTGAGGCGCGTGAGCAGCTCCCGCCGGCCGTGGCCGGATCGGGCGTGGGCCCCGCCGGAGCCGCGCACGCCCCTACGAGCAGCACCGCCACCCACCACCCCAGCCGTTGCAAGCCACGCATCACAGCGACTCCAGAAAGGCGATCAAGGCATCGCGTTCGGCTTGGCTCAGTTCCAGCACACGCTGCTTGCTGGCTTCGGCTTCACCGCCGTGCCACAGCACCGCCTCCAACAGATCGCGGGCCCGCCCATCGTGCAGGTACGTCGTGTGCCCATTGACTGTGCCAAACAACCCAATGCCCCACAGCGGCGGGGTGCGCCACTCACTGCCCGTCGCGGCAAAGTCGGGGCGACCATCGGCCAGTTCGGGGCCCATATCGTGCAGGAGCAGATCGGTGTAGGGGTAGATCGTCTGATGCGAGAGGGCCGGCAGGGTGGGATGCACGCCGGTCGTGAGCTGGGGCACATGGCAGCTGGCACAGCCCAGCTCGCCAAAGAGCTGCTGCCCCTGCCGCACCTGCGGCTCGGCCCAGTTGCGGCGCGCTGGCACCGCCAACGCACTGGAGTACAGCACCACCTTGAGTAGGTCTTCGTCGCTGATCTCTGGCTCGCCGCCTGTTGGGGCCTGCATGCAGTCCGGTTGGGCGGCGGTACAGCTGACCGTGGGGCGCAGGCGCGAGGTGATGCCGATGTCGCCATTGAAGGCACTGGCCACCTGTTGCAGCAGATGCGGCTGATTAGCCTTCCAGCCAAAGCGACCAAGGGCCACGCGCCCATTGAAGGCATCCCAGACATAGTTGGGGCGACCAGAGATGCCATCGCCGTCGCGGTCACGCGGATCGGCAAGGGCAAGGATCGTCTCCTCTGGCACGGCTTCGAGCAGCCCTAGCCCGATCATCTGATTGGCGACACGCGGCGAGTGCATCGTTTCGGGGTGCAGCGCACCATAGCCCAGCTCGCTCAATGCGTAGGTCGGCTTGCGAAGTGTGTAGGGGGTGCCATCGGCAAATGCCCCCGTAATCTCGGTATAGGTGATCGTGATGCGGCCTTCGGGGGGCACGCCGAGGATCGCGTGGTTCTGGAACTGCCCGCCGTAGGTTGGCTCTGGCAGCGGTGCGCCGCTCAAGTCGCTGCCGGGCACACTCAGCCGGATCAAGAAGCCGGTGGGCGAATCATCGGGGTGGGCGGGCAAGCGTCCGCGCCCATCGAGGAAGTGGCAGCTCGCACACGAACGCGCATTGAACAGCGGCCCCAAGCCGTCGCGGGCGGTCGTCGAGGCTGGCGCAGTGACCCAATTCTGATTGAAGAAGGAGTTGCCCACAAAAAACAACAGCTCCTGCTCGCGCTCCAAGCCGGGCACGGGGTGGCTAAAGGCGTTGCGCGTCGTATCAAACACGGTTGCCTGCCCACCGGATAGCTCCTCGCGGGAGGGGACGGGTGGGTAATCGGCGGCGGGGGCGGGGCGTTGGCTACACGCCGACACCCCCAGCCCAGCAACGAGCACTACCCCCACCAGCCAGCGCAGGCGGGCCGCCGAGATTCCATTCAGCCAGCGGATCATTGCAGCATTCCTTTCATCGGCGTACCCGTAGTGCTACCAACAACGCAGATGCCGGTGGCACGCGGCGCGGGCGAGAGAGAAACCCGCAGCCCGCGCACCGCCAGCATCCGCACCAAGCAGTGCCAGCGTGACCGCAGCCTCACTCTGGCAGGGCAGTATTGATCTGTATGCCCAGCGCAGTCGCAATTTCGGCGAAGGCATCACCCTGATCCTGCAACAGGTACACCGTGTCGAGAACCTGCGGGCGGGTGTTCGCAAGGACAATGCCCTGATCGAAGGGGACGTGGATGGCTTCGACAGCGGCTTGCACCTGTTCCGAGAGCGCGAGCACCCGCTCATTCAGGTCGGGATCAACCAGTGCCACCACATCTTGCAAGCCCGTGCCCGCAACCACGCTCCCATCGCGGCGGGTGTAGCTGCCGAGATAGACATTACGAATGCCTTGGGCATTGGTGATGATGTCGCGGTGGGTATTATCGCTGAAGCAGGAGTGTTCGTCTTCTTGATCTTGGTTATCGAGCGCGGTAAAGATACGCTCACCGGCCAGCTCGGATTTGCTCAGCACGCCCATACCGGTCAAGATGTTGCGGGTGGATTCGGCGGGGGGCAGCGCAAGGAACGCCGTGCGGTAGTTGTCGGGCTGGTTTGGCTCCCACGCGGCAACCAGTTGCTCTAGATGCTCAACGAGCAGATCGGCGGTGGCGAGCAGGTAGGCGGCGCGGCGTTCGGGGTTGGCCGCTGGGCCACCCACCACATAATCGGTGTCGGCGCGATCACCGGGGCCGTCGGCGTTGAAGTCCTGCCCCCACAGCAAGAACTCAATTGCGTGGTAGCCCGTCGTCACACTCTCTTCTGAATCAACTTGGTTGAGTTCGAGCAGCAGCTCGCGCGTAATCTCAGGGTACTGCTCAGGGTTGTTGATGATGCCCGCCTGCGGATCGCCGGCTACATAATCTACGAAGACCTCATCGAGCGGCCACGAATTGAGCAGGGCTTCGGGGCCGCCCTCGCCATCAATCGGGCCACCATAGAAGCGGTAGACTTCCGTCTGGCCATATGGCTCTTGGGCGGCGAGCCACGCCTGCTGTGCGGCTTGGTGCGTCGCTGGCGACGGATTGGCGACAAGCGCATACAGGGCCTCGCGGAGGATTTGGGCGGTGGTCAGCGAATCGACGTAGCTGGCATACACGATGTCGGCGTAGGTTGCGGCGAAAGCCTGCTGCACACTGGCGAGGTCGGCGGGAGCAGTGGGGGCGGCGGGGGCCACTGGCGCGGCAGGGGCGGTGCCACAGCCCCACAGCGCGAGCGACAGGAGCAGGAGCATCAGGATGGGTACACGGGTAGACATGCGGTTCTCCTCATGACGCACACGGTGCGTGCTTCTTCGTAGGATCAACACACGGGCATTACATAGTAAGAATGATAGTATTTAGTGTATACTAACACAAATCATTTGTCAATACGAGGCTAGGACTCCCCGCCCCCTGCCCCCTAGCACCTATGCTATAATCCCCCACATACGGAGCCGATCCCGATCAGCTACTGGAGCAAGCGACCGATGAGCCAACCCGCGTTGACCCCCAAGCAATTTGCCGAGAAGTGGGCCAGCAATACCTTGAATGAGAAAGCTGTCGCCCAAACCCACTTCAACGAGCTGTGCGCCATGCTCGGCATCCCCGCCCCCAACGACAACCCTGCCCTACAGGACGAATACCGCTTTGAGCAGCCGCTCGCCAAATCTGGGGGCGGTGCGGGCTTTGCCGATGTGTGGCACGCGGGCAAATTTGTGTGGGAATATAAAACGACGGGGCGCAGTCTCGATCAAGCCTACACCCAACTCCTGCTCTACAAGGATGATCTCGGCAACCCGCCCGTGCTCGTCGTGTGTGATATTGAACGCTATATCCTGCGGGTGGTCTATACCGGCACGCCCACGATCAAGCATGAGTTTACCAATGCTGATCTGGAGAATACCACCACCCGTGAGCTGCTGCGCGATGCCCTGACTTATCCCGAACGCCTCAAGCCGCAAGAGACCACCATCTCGATTACGCAAGAAGCGGCCCAGAAATTGGTGGAGATTGCCCAACTCTTGGAGCAACGCTACCCCGCCCAACAGGTGGCCCACTTCTTTATGAAGCTGCTGTTTGCCCTGTTTGCTGAGGACATCCACCTGCTGCCCGATGCCCTCTTGTCGGGCAACCTGCGGGCCGCGATCAGTCAGCCGACCACGGTTCAAGCGCGGCTGGGTGGGCTGTTTCATGCGATGAATGTGGGCGGGATCTTTGGCGTGAGCATGCTGCCGCGCTTTAATGGCTTGCTGTTTGCTGATGACCTCGTGCTGGAGCTGAATGCCGATGAGGTGCAACTCCTCGCGGATGCGGCCAAGCTCGATTGGAGTGCGGTGGAACCGAGCATCTTTGGCACCCTGTTTGAGCGTGCGCTCGACCCATCCAAACGCTCGCAGCTCGGCGCACACTACACCTCCGAAGCCGACATTCTGTTGATTGTCGAGCCGGTGCTGATGCAGCCCTTGCGCCGCGAATGGGCACAGGTACAGGCACAGGTGCAGCGATTGCTGGAAAGCCGCAAGCAATCTGATCGTAGCAAGGCGCAGGCGCAGCTTGAGGAGTTTGTCGAGCGGCTCGCGACGCTGCGTGT
>JAAUTZ010000099.1 GCA_012031225.1 Chloroflexaceae bacterium | reverse complement strand
TGGGCGGGATGGACGTAGCTGTGGCAACCGGCGTGCTGGTGGCAGTTGCCGCTGGGAGGGCGGTGCTCGTGGGCGGGACTGCGGTTGCCGTCGGTGGTACGCTGGTGTTGGTGGGCGGGACTGCGGTTGCCGTTGGGCTAGCGGGAGTACTCACGCGGACGTTGCTGAAGCTGGCACTGCTCAGGCGCGTCGCATCCCGCGAGGAGACGAACGTGCCTGCTAGCACCGTACTCGGCATGGCAAAGGACGCATCTACCCCAACCTGCACCCAATCGCTGGCGGTCGGGTTGGCGGCGGTGCTGTAGAAGGCTCGGAACGTGCCGCCTACGCCACCCGTGCGCGTGATCCGCAGCCACGTCGGGATGATGGTATCGTTCGGTCCGGCTTGCCCGCGATCCGCGCTGCCAAAGCCGTTGCCGCTACGCCACTGCAAGCGCACCCCGTCTTGGCGGGTTGCCAACACGCTGAAGTGGGCCGCATTGGCCGCGGTGGAAGCTCGCACCGATAGCCCCACTTTGGTGTAGCGGTGCTGATTGACGAAATCATCGAGGCGGGCGATCAGGTCAAAGTCGGGCGTATCGGCGGCTTGGTACACCAAGCGCACGCCATCGGCCGTGCCCCAGAGTTGGTCGCCGCCGCCACACACAAAGACGCTCTCGCCCACCACGATAGTGGTGCCGGGCAGGGTGCTAGCGGTGCCAATATCGGCGGCTTGCCACGCGCCGAGCTGCTGCGTGCCATCGCACAGAGCTGTCTGGAGCATGGGTGTCGCAAAGGCGGTGTGCGGCTGAACGAGGCTTAAGCTGCTGAATATGGCTACAATAAGCAGTAGACGCAGAACCATACGATGCGTGGGTAGAATGGCTGACCACAGGCGTGTCTGTCTGTCCATAACGTGATAGTACCCCTCTCGATATTGTGTGGTAATCATGCTGCAAGGAACGCGGTACATGCGACACAGGCCCACGTTAACTGGCGTGCGTGCCACATTCGGTTAATGCTGTTTTAATACTTTTGGCATCCCCCCCAACAGTACCGCGCTTATCATACCACACAATTACGAGAATGTCAGCCCCCTATAAGGTAAAATATCGGTTGATTTGATCGTACTTGTGCATCTCGTCTAGATCGCATCACGAGCTAGCGTTCATTTGGCGGCGTGCAGCGGCGCGGCTGCGCTCCAACCCTACACGCAGCCCGCGCTAGGCGGAGGTGGTCACATCGCGTACCACCTCTACGCCGTTCATGGCCATATGATGCAGGAACAGCCCATGATGCAGATCGGCGGGGTGGGCTTTGATGCCAAGCTGTGCGGCAACATCGAGCGGGGTGTCGAAGGTATCTACGGCCATCGCCGGTACGATTACGCGCCGCTTTAGATCGTGCGCGTTAGCGTGCATCCGTAGATCCATTGCCATCGTGTATACACACAGGTCAGTGCAATCGCCAACGATAATGTACGTCTGCACCTGCGAATGGGCGGTGATCCAGTCGAGCAAGGTTGTGCCAATCATGGCACTAAGGGCGTTTTTCTCGACAATCGTGATCTGCGCGTAGAAGGGTAGCTGCTTCAGCACAGCTACCGCTTCGCTTTCGGATGTGCCGCGAATGCAGTGCGGCGGGTAGGCGTGGAACTCTTCCGCATGCGGGCTGTGGGTATCTTGGGCAAAGAGCATCGCCCGCACCCCTTGCGCGTAGGCGGCGGCAAAGAGCTGGGCAATTGGCGCAACCAGATTGGCGACACGCGGGCTAGCGAGCGGGCCTTCGTAGCAGAAGCCATTGATCATATCCACCGAGATCAGCGCAACCTGTTCGGGGTGTGCGCCAATCACTTCATCGAGCGACAGATCGGGTAGGGTAGCATACCACGCATCAAGATACGTGAGGAAGGGCACGGCAGTTGTAGCAAGGTTTGGCATCGGTACGGGTTCCTTTCTTAGGTAGGGATACGGGCTGAACTGAGTGCAACCAGATGCTCCCAGTCAATCGAACCATCGGCTGTGCAAAACTGTTGGCTAAACTCAATCGTAAACCGATTGAGGATTTGGCTGTATGCTTTCCAAAAGGCATCGTTCTTGAGCTTAGCCTGATAACCCATTGGCTCTACAATATCTACATACATGCTATCAATGCCTGATACGAATGACCAGAACTCCTGACCACAGAATTTATAGTAGGGTATCTCTTTCACCACACTACGGTTCATCTTAAGTTTGCCAATTTTGTAAGGTTTCGTATCTCGCCCATAACAGCACCCATTGACTGCAATGATAGTAGAATGCTGTTCTTGAAGTAAAGTGATCAAGCTATCGAAGTTACTCAGCATACGATTGATCTGATCACTGTTACCCCAACTCGGACCAGATTTGATCGAGACGATATAGTATATATCCTCACGTTCAAATTCAAGATCAATTCCAACAAGGGTTGACTTACGTCCACCATATACCCTTTGACAGACGAAAATGGCTAGTTCTTCCAAAAAGTGCCCGAAACTTTCCTCTTCCTGAGAAGATAGAAACGCATCCAGCAGGCTTTTCACAAGATCGGCGGCAACGGTGAGGTTCTTTGCACGAAACAGATATGGATTCTTACGGTGCAGAACTGTTTTCAGTTGTAAGGCTCTGAGCTTCTCTAAGCGTTTATCATGAAAAGTCTGGATATTTTTCTCGACAAAGTCACGTATCTCATCATTATTGATCAGAGCCATTTGAATTGTATTCCTCTCCTGCATCCAACAGGCGCGGCTGCAACGGCACGATGAGCTTGGCGCGGGCAAGCTCGCAGTTCTCCGGCACAATGTCTATGCCCACACTATGGCGGCTGAGTTGGCGGGCGACGGCGCAGGTTGTGCCTGAGCCGACAAACGGGTCTAGCACCCAATCTCCGGCTTGGGTAAAGAGCTTGATAAACCATTCGGGCAACGCATCGGGAAAGACGGCACTGTGCCGGCGGTTGCCACACTCAGTTGCGAGATGTAGTACATTGGTGGGGTAAACCTTATCGCGCCCAACCCAGTTCGAGATATTCTTGCCAAAGCCGCTCCCAACTTTCGATGTGTCGCGGCGTTTGTCAGTTTCGCTCAGGCGGGCAAGGCGGCTCTTGGACCAATCGCCCACCGGAACCATCACCGCTTCCTGATACATGTGGAACTGCTTCTGGGTGTTGAATTGGAGCAGGCGTTCCCACGCATCCCGAAAGCGGTTGGGCCACTTGCCGGGGTAGCAGTTTTTCTTATGCCAGATAAACTCCTCCGTCCAGAGCCACCCTTGTTGGCGCATGGCGAGGATCAGTTCAAGCACGTAGGTGTGCCGCTCACCATTGACGGCTTTCTCTTTGATGTTCAAGATGAATGTGCCGGTTGGCTTTAGCACGCGCCGGAACTCAGCGGTGCGGGGCAGGAACCACTCCACGTAACGGTCGGGGTGAATCCCGCCATAGGTTGCCGCCCGGCTATCGGCATACGGCGGCGAGGTGAGAATCAGGTCAAAGGTATGATCGGGAAACTGCCGCAGGACATCCAGACAGTCGCCCTGATAAATGGTTGCTTCAGGTGCAATCAGCATCGGCTTGGGTATCCTTCTCAGAAATCGAGCGGGCGCAAATAATACTCATTGATCGCCGTATCGGTGAGCATCGCCGTGCTTGGCAGGTGGCGTTTCCAGTGTGTACTATCCACGCGCCGCTTGACCAGCCGCACCTTGTCGGCGGCAAAGCCACGGGCGATCAACTGCTCTGGGTGGTAGCCTTGCAACAGGTAGGCCAAGATGCGGTCGGCATCCGGGTAGCTGATGCCCAGATCGCCCTCATCCGTCTGCCCGACAATCAGGTCAGCACTGGCGGGCTTGTCTACAATCACATCGGGCACCCCGATGTGGCGAGCAAGCTGCCAGACTTGGGTCTTGAACAGATCGCCAATCGGATTGACAGGCGGCGAGTCATCGCCGTGCCACGTAAAGTAGCCAAACAGCCGCTCGGTTTTATTGCCCGTGCCAATCGGCAAGGCCCGCAACTTCTGCGAGTAATCGAACAGGGCGATCATCCGCGTGCGCGACATGATGTTGCCTTTGCGGTGTGCGTCCATTTCGGGATCGTGATTGGCATAGCCATCTACGGCAGGCGAAATATCTATCGTTGTGAAGCGGATGCCCAAATCCGCAATCGCTAGCTGCGCGTGATCGAGGCTGGCACTGCTGCTGGTGCGGTAGGGCATCCGTAGGGCTAGCACCTGCGCCGCGCCAAATGCTTTGGCACAGAGGTAGGCGACGAGCGTCGAGTCTACCCCGCCAGAGAGTGCTAACACAATCTGCTTGAAGCCCCGCCGCCGGGTCACTTCGTCGCGCAGGAAGCCGATCAGCCACTGCTCCACCAGCGCAGCATCCATCGTTAGAATATCGGTGGCATGCGGATCGAAGGCGGGTGAGGTCATAATCGGCAAGGTGGGGTAGGTCTGCCCGTTGCTGGCGGTGGTACGGCGCGGGGCAGGCCCTGCGGGCGCACGCGCTGGGCGGGGGCTGTCCCACTCCACGCGGGCGGGGATGTGCCGCGCCGCCCGCTCGATCTCGCGCTGCATATGCGGCAGCACCGTCTCCAGATCGGCGAGCAGGGGCGCATCGGCGCGGGCCAGCACTAGCTCGTCCAGATCGAGCGTGACAGACAGCAGGGCATCATCCCACAAGGGCGCAGTGGCTCGCAAGTCGCCGCGTGGGCCCATCACCATTGAGCCGCCCGCAAAGCCTTTGCCGCCCTCGAAGCCGACCAGTTGGGATAACACGACAAACACGCCCTGCTCATCGGCAATGCGCCGGATCAGGTCTTCCCAATGCTCCACGTTGCCGGGCCGCGGCCGCGTGTGCCCCGCGCTGGCGAGGCACTGACGACGTAGACGATTTGGGCCCCATCGAGCGCGGCGATCAAGCCGGTGACGTTGTGCCACGCATCTTCGCAGACAAGCATCGCCACGCGCCCATAGTCCGTATCGAAAGCCACCACCTGATGGCCCGGCTCGACAAACCGCCCCTCATCAAAGACCCCATACGTCGGGAGGAATACCTTGCGGTGGACATGGCGCACGATCACGCCGGTGCTGCCATCGGGGAGTGGTCCGTTCAGTGTGGCATACAGGGCACTGTTGTGCATGCGGTCGCGGTACAGTTCGTAGAAGCCGATCACGATGTCCAACGTGGGCGCATCAGTCCCACCCACACTGACATACTGCGCCTGCAAATCGGCGGCAACTGCGCCTGCGGTGCGGGCTACTTCGCGCACGCCGCCTTCGAGGAAGTAGCCTGATAGCGCAGTTTCCGGCAGCACCAGCACTGCCGGACGGGGGCTGAGGTGATCGAGTTGGGCGAAGATCCCCGCCACTTGCGTGAGGTTTGCGGCGTAATCTCCTTTATGCGGGCGCACTTGCGCCACCAGTAGATCAAGGCTCATGCTCAATTCTCCTTGCGGGTTGGGGTCAGTAAGGTGGCACTATCGCGGTCATCGCTGCGGTCTTCGCGCCAGCGAAAGACAAACTGCTTGTCGCCCCGTTCGGGCTTAAACCGCCACAGGCGCGTCGGGCGGCCGCGCCCTTCGCGGGTCAGGTTGGTCTCCTCTAGCACGTCGGCTTCTTTGATTTTGCGGTAGAAGTTGCCCTTATCCAGCTGCTCGCCGAGGATCTGTTCATAGGTATCTTTCAGCTCAAGGATGCTAAAGACTTCGGGCAGCAGCTGAAACGCCAGCGTCGTGTATTCGAGCTTGGAACGCAACCGCAAGAGAGCGTAGGCGGTGATCTGATCGTGGTCGAAGGCGAGCGGTTGCGGCAGCTCGCGCACCGGAAACCAGCGCACATCGGTGCTTTCCTCACTCACCCGCAGTTGGTGAACATCAGCGCGGATCAAGGCCATGTACGCAATGCTGATCACCCGCGTGCGCGGATCGCGCTTGGGTTCGCCGAAGGTGTAGAGCTGTTCGAGGTACACATCGCGCACGCCAGTTTCTTCTTCCAACTCGCGGCGGGCGGCATCATCCAAATCTTCGTGCATTTCGATGAAGCCGCCGGGCAATGCCCAGAAGCCCTCGAAGGGCCAGCGGCTGCGCTTGACGAGCAGCAGGTGCAGCTCGCGGTTCCGCAGGGTGAAGATCACCACATCTACGGTAACAGATGGGCGTTCATAGCGTGAAGGGTTGTAAGTTGTGGCGGTTTCACTCATTGGGCATCTCTTGGGTATATAGTGTACTTTATACACTAAGTATAGCGGGGAATTTGGATCTGTCAAGCGGCGAGCGCGGCAAGCGATGGGAGGACAAAGCGCGAGGGTAGCCACCACACCAAATGGTGGCGGGCGGGGTGGGATTTGAACCCACGAGAGTGTGTTACACCCTACGGCATTTCCAGTGCCGCGCACTAGGCCAACTATGCGACCCGCCCAAACGAACGTATACCCCCTGATTGTAGCAAATCTTGGCGGTGACTGCAAGCGCGGCATGCCCCACAGGATGCGTTTTCAGGGCGCGATTTGTCTGGTATACTACTTTCACAAGTGTGTATCCCATGCAGCTATCGTGTTCAACGTCGCTGAATTAAGCAATTCTTCAGCCCCGCAACAGAAAGAGGGTGCGTATGCCTAGCTCGAACGGAGCGCATCGCCCGATTGTGCTTGAAGCACGCGGCATTACCAAACGCTTCCCCGGCGTAATCGCCAACAACAACGTCTCACTGCGCCTGCACAAAGGTGAAAACCTCGCCTTGCTAGGTGAGAACGGCGCAGGCAAATCTACCCTGATGAATATTCTCTACGGGCTGTACCAGCAGGATGAAGGCGAGATCCTCGTCAGTGGCCAGCCGGTGCGCGTGGATACCCCGCACGAGGCGATTGCGTTGGGCATCGGCATGGTGCATCAGCACTTCCAGCTTGTGCCCGTGATGACCGTTACCGAGAATATTATGCTAGGGGCAGAGGTGTTACGGGGACCCTTTCTGGATCGCCGCCGCGCCGAGCAGCAGATCCGCGAGATCTCGCGCCAGCACGGGCTAGATGTTGAGCCGCACGCGCTGGTTGCCGATCTGCCGGTGGGGGCCCAGCAGCGCGTCGAGATCATCAAAGCCCTCTACCGCAATGCCGATATTCTGATCCTCGATGAACCTACCGCCGTGCTGACCCCGCAAGAAGCCGATGATCTGTTTAAGGTGATGCGCTCGCTTACGGATCAGGGCACTTCGATCATCTTCATTACCCACAAGCTGCGCGAGGTGCTGACCTATGCTGATCGCATTGTGGTGCTGCGGGCGGGCAAGGTGGTGGGGGAAACTACGCCGGCTGAAGCCAGCGAAGCCTCGCTTGCAGCCATGATGGTCGGGCGTGATGTGATCCTTCAGGTGGACAAACAGCCGCCGCACCCACGTGAAGTAGTCCTGAAGATCAGCGATCTGCGCGTCTATGATGATCGCCAGATCCTCGCCGTAGATGGCGTTGATCTGGAGGTGCGGGCTGGCGAGACGTTGGGGGTTGCGGGGGTGCAAGGCAATGGCCAGACGGAACTGGTGGCGGCGATTGCAGGCTTGCGCCCGCTTGCCACAGGCTCGATTGAGGTGCTAGGGCAGCAGATCGGCGGCAACCCGCCACGCACGATCACCGAGCTAGGTGTGGCGCACGTCCCCGAAGATCGCCAGCGCGACGGGATTGTGAAGGTCTACCCGCTCACCGACAATAGCGTGCTTGAGACGTATTATCAGCCGCCCTTCGCGCAGTGGATTGTCCGCCAAGAGCAGGCCGTGACGCGCTATGCCGAACAGCTCGTGCGTGATTTCGATGTGCGTACCCCTAGCGTCCACGTCAACGCATCCGCCCTGAGCGGCGGCAATCAGCAAAAGCTGATTATCGCCCGCGAGTTCACCCGCCCCATCAAGCTGCTGATCGCGGCCCAACCCACTCGCGGCGTAGATGTTGGCTCGATTGAGTTTATTCACAAGCAGATTGTCCGCAAGCGCGACGAGGGCTGCGCGGTGCTCCTCGTATCGGCCGAGCTGGACGAGATCCTCGCCCTCTCGGATCGCATTGCGGTGATGTATCACGGCAAAATTATTGCGGTGCTCGAAGCAGGCACAGCGACCCGTGAGCAGATCGGCTTGCTGATGGCTGGTGGGCAGCATCCGCCGCTCAGCGACTCCGCCGCTGCCACCATCCCCGCGGCACCGTTTGAACCGCTACCCGCCCCGATTGAGCAGGGAGTTTCGACCCATGAGTGATGCACCTACGCCACCCGCACCGCCGCCCGCCACACCGTCGCCGCCGCCCGTCGCGCCGCCACCACAGCCAGCGCAACCAGCGCAGCCATTGCTGCTGCGCCTAATCAGCCCGTTGATCGTGCCCGTGCTGGCGGTTATCACGGCCCTTGCCATCGGCGCGGTGATTATCTGGCTGACGGGCAAAGACCCCATCGCGGCCTTTTCGGGGCTGTGGGCGGGATCGTTCGGCTCGCCGCGGGCCATCGAGCGCACGATCATCCGCTCCACGCCGTTTATCATTGCGGGCTTGGCTGTTGCGCTCGGCTTCAAAGCTGGGTTGTTTAACATCGGCGCAGAAGGTCAGCTCTACGCTGGCTCGGTGATGGCCGTGCTGGTGGGCTTTAGCTTCACCGGATTATCGCCACTGATCCATATCCCATTGGCAATTGCCGCCGGTGCGTTGGGCGGCGCACTGTGGGGCGGCATTCCGGGCGTGCTGAAAGCCCGCACCGGCGCACACGAAGTGATCACCACAATTATGCTCAACTTCATCGCCATTCGGATGACCGATTGGCTGATCAAAAGCCGCAACCCTACCCTGCTCGGCGATCCGCTCGACTCGAGTGGCTCGCGCTCGTTTTTCGTCGAGGAGAGTGCGCGGCTACCAACCTTGTTTGGCACGAACCTGCACGCCGGTATTTTGATGGCGATTGGGCTGGTCTTCTTTGTGCAGTGGCTGCTCTACCGCACCACTATCGGCTTTGAGCTACGCACAGTGGGAGTCAATCCGTCTGCCTCGCGCTACGCGGGCATGAGCGTACCGCGCAACATTATTCTGGCAATGGCGTTGAGCGGGATGCTCGCGGGGCTGGCAGGCACGGGCGAAGTGCTGGGTGTGGAAGGTGCATTGAAAACCGAATTCTTCTCTGGGCTTGGCTTCGATGCGATTGCCGTTGCGCTGCTGGCCCGCAGCAACCCACTGGCGATCATTCCGGCGGGTTTGCTGTGGGGCGGCTTACTCACCGGCGCACAGCTGATGCAGGTGCGGGCGGAGTTGCCGATTGACCTGATCAAGATTGTGCAGGCGTTAATCATTATGTTTGTGGCCGCCGATCAGATTGTGCGCTGGATGTACCGCATCCCGAAGGACACGGGCGGCGGGCAGAGCGTCTTTTCGAGCGGCTGGGGCGGCAAGTAACAGGCGGCACTGATGCTGCTCTCGGTGGCCATCCTTGCCAGCAACGAAGCGGCCCACATCGGGGCCTGCCTTGCGAGCCTTGCGCCGTTGCGGGACCAGCTGGGGGCAGAGGTGCTGGTGCTGCTGGATGCCCGCAGCCACGATGCCACCGCTGCAATTGCCCTCGCTGCTGGGGCGCAGGTCTGCGGCGAGGTGTGGCGCGGCTTTCCGGCCCAGCGCAATCGCGCCCTTGCCCTGTGTCGCGGGGCGTGGGTGTTATTCGTGGATGCCGATGAGCGGGTTACGCCAGAGCTAGCCGCAGAACTGATTGCCCTGCTGCGGCAGCCCCCCCCCGATGCCATCGCTGGCTATCGCATTCCGCGCTACAATAGCTTCTTCGGGCGTGTGGTGCGCGGTGGCGGCTGGTATCCCGATCCACAGCTGCGCCTGCTGCGCCGTAGCCGGGCCCACTACGACCCCGCCCAACACGTTCACGAAGTCGCGGTATTGGATGGACGCGAGGCACTCTTGACGCAGCACCTGTATCACCTGAACATAGAGCGGCTTGATGAGTTGTGGCGCAAGCAGAGCCGCTACGCCCTCGCCGAAGCACGCATCCTCGCCGCACAGGGGCGGCACACGCGCTGGCGCAACTATCTCGGCGCACCCGCCCGCGAGTTCTGGCGGCGGTATGTCCGGCTCGGTGGCTGGCGCGATGGCGCAGTCGGGCTATTGTTATGTGGCACGCTGGCGTGGTTCGAGGTGGTGAAGTTTGCGATCCTGCATCGGAGCTAGGCTACCGTCCGCCTGCGCCTGCACTGTCCCTAATTTGTGCAAATGATCCAAGTCGGTTCACTTCTCTTTCGTAGCGGAGCGTGCTATACTCGTATCCATTGAGTCAATCCGTGGCGTAAGCCCTACCAATCGAATGAGGAATCACTGTGACCGTGAATGTACACATCGCGCCTTATGCGCCGCCTGTGCAATTGCCACGCCTGAATGTGGCCCCGCCCGCGCCCGTGCAGATGCGCCGTGCGCGTGTGGATGATGTGCCGCGCCTGTATGAACTCATCAACTACTACGCGGTGCAGGGCGAAATGCTGCCCAAAACGCTGGATCAGTTGTACAACCGTGTCCGTGATTTTCATGTAGCGGAAGCAGGCGGCGAAGTGATCGGCTCGGCGGCCCTGAAGATTACGTGGCGCGATCTGGCGGAAGTGATTAGCGTCGTAATCCACCCCGATTTTCAAGGCTACGGCTTGGGGCGGCAGCTGATCGCACCGTTGCTCGTTGAGGCACAGGAGTTGGGCATCCCCACCTTGTTTGCTCTGACGCGCCGGGCCACCTTCTTCAGTCGGCTGGGCTTCCGCGAAGTGCCGCGCCTGCGCCTGCCGCACAAGATCTGGCAGGACTGTTCGCTGTGCTTCAAGCAGGATCGCTGCGACGAAGTGGCAATGGTGCTAGAGCTACGGCGGTAGGCGACTGCGCGCCGCCTGCTGCGCGATCCGCAGTACGATATGTTCCGGTAGGGGATGGGGATGCAACGGGGGGCGCGGCACTGTGGCCGCGCCCCGTTCGTTTCCCGTGTTGTGGTAGGCGTTACCGCCGCACCACGAAAGGCAGGTATACCCCTCCCCCTGCGGGGTTGATGCTCGCTGGCACGTCGGTTGAATCGGGGAAGCCCGCTTCCGGTTGCAGCAGCGGTGCCGCGCTATCCAGCACATAGCGGCTCTGCGCGGTAATCTCGGATTGTAGCCCAGTCACGGGTGTGCTGCGCAGGATGACGACATACACGCCTGTGCTGGCTTGGTCCGACGTTTGTAGCACGAAGCGTACTTGCCCATCACTATCGCTGCTAATCTGTGCTGTGAGGGGCGTGTCGTTGACAAGGATGATAAAGCTGGTGTTGGTGGGTAGGCTAGTGGCCGTAAAGCTGAACGCCGAGCCGGGCACGCCCTGTTCAATGGCAACAGTAAGTGACGGATTAGTCGGGACGGGTGTGTTGGTCGGTGTGGCTTCGGGTGAGTCGGTTGGTGTGGCTTCAGGTGAGTCGGTCGGTGTGGCTTCGGGTGAGTCGGTTGGCGTGGGTGTCGGTGTGGGTGTTGGCGCACCCGGCGCACGCAGCACATAGTCCGTCTTGGCTTGGGCCGACTGCACGATGATGCGTGGTGCGACACGTTCAAGCGTCGCCCGCAGATCACTGGGCAGTACCGGGATCACCGCGATTTGCAAGGCCGCCGCAGCCTGTACAATGATCCGCTCGCGCACCCCCCGAAAGGTGTTATTGAGTTCACTAGAGAGGCTGGCCGAAGTATCGAAGCGACTCTCCGCACCCGTAACTTCAATCCCTCTTTGCTGTTGGCTCAGCACAGGCGTAACCACCAGTGCCAGCAGCAGCACGCAGCCGAGCAACAGCAAGACGCGGTATCGCATGGCTACTGCTCCTTGTAGATCACCAGTATTGCCCCTACTACTGGTTCACTGGAAAAACCGGTCCTCACACTGATTGCGTGCTCCTGCTCCGTGCGCAGAATTGGACTCGTTTGTGCAACCCTCTGCTCAGCGCCGCTACAGCTGGCTACTTCTTGACTATTAATTGCGAGGCTTCCGCCATCATCACATCCGAGCGCGTAACTTGTCTCATAGTAGTCAAAGCCATCGCTTGGCAAGCGCATTGTGAATTCACGAGTACGATTAGCATTGTTTGCACTATGTACGGCTATCGTCATCCGATTGGCTTCGGGGTATTGGAAATGGTAGTAGCTTGGTTGGGCGGGCACACCCACACCTGCTCCACCTGCGGCAGTAGCCAGAGCCTTCGTCAGCTTATTCGGCACCGCATTGCTGCCGGCTTGGTAGCCGACCCAATCTACAATCTTGCTGGCCGGCTCAGCCGAGCGGTAGTACGCAAGCACCCAGCCGTCTTTGTGGATGTAGACATGCACATCCTCGCTTGTGCCGTAGCCTTCAATCGGCACCGAACCGACAATATAATCATCGGTCTGATCCTCAATAGTCCGATAGATACCGCGCAGGCGGTTGTTGATGGTAATTCCGTTCGGAGCGTTGAAGTAGGCCGATATACCAATATCGGCGGGGAAGGTTGGGGTTTGGGCGACATCGCTAGCATACGCCGCAGTGACGAAGGACGGTGCTTGCAGTGCAAGGTGTGCATCCGGCGCAGGCGGCGCGGCGAAGATTAAGGTGGCGGCACCGAGCACGAGGATGCTGAGCGCAAGGCTACCAACCAAGCGGACACGGGTGACGTGGGTGAACACGAAGCGGGCGAGCTGCTCCGCTGCCGAACGAGCGTAACGCATCGGGTAATTCCTCCTGAGTGGTGGTTGAACAATACGTAGAGGTATTTTATTGTGCCTTTGAGAATACCCCCGCAAGAACTATACCATGCTCACAGCAAGAGCGCAAGAACGAGGACACAGCACGCAAAACAAGATAGACGGTACAGGTGCTATTCATAATCAGGCGGGCGGGGTGATAATGGGCATACCACGCATGCGAGTCGGCTGCGTGCCCCCACCGCAAATCCTAGCCCCCACAATCAATTTGGCAACCATCGCTTCATCTCTCCTGTGCATCGCTGCGGTAACTGCGCGTGGCGTATTGCAGCCAGTATAGCAGAAC
>JAAUTZ010000098.1 GCA_012031225.1 Chloroflexaceae bacterium | reverse complement strand
GGGGCGGCTTGCGCGGCTTGCGCGGCTTGCGCGGCTTGCGCGGCTTGTGCGGCTTGCGCGGCTTGCGCCGGATTGACCTGTACCGTTGTGGCGGGCTGTACGCGCACCTGCCCCGCCTGCTGGAGCTTGTCCCGGGCTCCGATCAGGGGCCGCAACGCCGCCCGAAATTCGGTCATGGTGGCGTAGCGTTCCTCCGGCTTCATCGCCAGTGCCTTTTGCAGCGCGGCGTGCGTCCGATCTGAAATCTGCGGCTTCAGATCACGCACGGGCGGAAATGAGAAGGGCGGCTGGTCGGTTGGGTCGCGCCCCGTCAACAGATGGTGCAGCGTTGCCGCCAGCGCGTAGATGTCGGATTGCGGGGTTGCCAAGCCTTGATATTGTTCGGGCGGGGCATAGCCGGGCGTGCCAATCTGTGTGCCACGTTGGGTGGGGGTGAACACTTTGGCAATCCCAAAATCCACCAGCTTGACCCCGCCGTCCTGCTCGATCATAATGTTCGATGGCTTCACATCGCGGTAGATCAGGCCCTCATCGTGCAGATAGGACAGCACATCGCTGATCTGCATGGCCCACTCCAGCACTTGCGCTTCGGGGAAGCTGTGCGGCGGCGGCTCCAGCAGTGTATCCAGATCCGTGCCTTGCACAAAGTCCATCGTCAGATAGTGGCGGCCTTCGTCGGTGAAGTGGCTGTAGACTCGTGGAATGCGCGGGTGGGTCAGTTGTTGGAGCAGATCAGCTTCGCTGTTGAAGCGCGTGATGGCTTCTTGGCGTTCACGCGGATCGTCGAAATGATCTAGCATCTCTTTAATCGCGTAGGTTTTGCCGTGTTGATCAACGCCAGCATAGACCGCCCCTTGCCCACCGGATTTAATCACCCGCGTGAGCCAATAGCGCAGATGGTCACTCGGCTGATCGTTGTTCAGCGTCATATCGTGCCGACAGTAGGCACAGATACGCGCTTTGCGGGTGTTCGGTTTATGGCAACGCGGACAGAGAATTTCTTGCATATCCTGCCTGATCTATGCGGGCAACGCTATACCTCTTGCCTTTTGATGAATCACGCACGCAGATTGGCGTGGGTCTCGGCTATAGCCTAGCACAGGCGATGCATTCCGGCAAGCCCACTCGCTGCGGCCCTACATCCTGATACGTATGCTTGCACAGGGGAGTTGCAGGCGCGAAGGACATGGTACAATACCGCCTATGCAAACCACGATTACCAGTGCCGCCAATCCGAAGATCAAGCAGATCCGCGCCCTACGCCAGCGCAAGGAGCGCGAGCAGTGCGGGCTATTCTTGATCGAGGGCATCCGTATTGTGGGCGAAGCGGTGCAACTGCACGCCCAGATCGAGACGTTGATCGTTGCGGATGACCTGCTCGCCAGCCCCTTCGCCCGCGAGCTAGTCGCCCAGCAGCAGGCGCACGGGGTAGCCACGCTGCCCGTCGCGGCGGAGGTGTTCCGCACGCTCTCGCAGAAGGATGGGCCGCAAGGCATTGCGGCGGTGGTGCATCAACATTGGGAGCCGCTGAGTGCGGTGCAGCCCACCGGCGAGCTATGTTGGGTGGCTCTCGATGCGGTGCAGGATCCCGGCAATCTCGGCACGATCTTACGCACAAGCGATGCGGTGGGTAGTGCGGGGATTATCCTTGTTGGCGATAGCACCGATCCGTATGATCCGGCGGCAGTGCGAGCCAGTATGGGCGCAATCTTTGCCCAACGTTTGGTGCGCGTGAGCCTTGCCGAATTTGCCGCGTGGCAGGCGCAGCAGGCCGTGCTTGGGGCGGCAGGCTATAGCATCATTGGCGCGGCGGGGCACGCCCCCAGCGAGTATCAGGCGGTGCGCTACCGTGCGCCGTTGGTGCTATGGATGGGTAGCGAACGGCAGGGCTTAGCGTTGGAGCAGCAGGCTCTGTGCGATCAGTTGGTCCGCATCCCGATGGTCGGGCGCAGTGATTCGCTGAATGTTGCCGTCGCTACGGCGGTGATCCTGTACGAAATCTTCAATCAGGCGCGGGCACAACAGGCAGCCTTGGCCTCAGGGTAGAAAGGGGACTCCCGCAGGGGGGAGGCCTGCGGGAGGAAGGGGTATGCATCGGAAAGATTTCTGCGTATTAGTTAGGCATAGACGGTAGTACCGTTCATTGCCCGCAAGCGGTTGATCCGCTCGGTGGTGTTGGGGTGGGTGCTAAACAGCCCCGCGATGCCGCCCCCGTGCAATGGGTTGATGATGTACTGGTGTGCCGCACCCGGATTGACCTGCATTGCCATATGGTTGTTGGCGTTCTCTAGCTTCTCTAGGGCGCGAGCGAGTGGCAACGGGTCGCCCAGAATGCGTGCGCCTTCGGCATCGGCTCCGAATTCACGGGTGCGCGAGATCGCCATTTGCACGATCATTGCGGCAATCGGAGCGATGATAATCATCAGCATCCCGCCGAATAGCTCACCCAAACCGCCGCCGTCATCCTCATCGCCGCCCGTGAACATTCCGAAGATTGCCGACCACATCGCCATGTCTGCGATCATTGCGATAGCCCCTGCAACAGTTGCGGCAATGCTCGAAATCAGCGTGTCGCGGTTCTTGATGTGGGCTAACTCGTGGGCCATTACGCCCGCTAGCTCATCGTGGGTAAGCATTTGCATAATGCCAGTAGTAGCGGCAACGACACCATCGTTGGGGCCACGCCCAGTTGCAAAAGCGTTTGGCACTGGGTTGTCAATGATTGCCACACGCGGCTTGGGCATATTCGCCCGCATCGCCAACTCCTCAACCATACGGTGCAGTTCAGGAGCCTCTTCCGGCGTGACTTCCTGTGCGCCACTCATCTTCAGTGCAATCGAGGCGGAGAACCACCACGCGCCCATGTTCATTGCAATCGCAAATACAAAAGCGATGATCATGCCAAGTGGACCACCAATTAAGCCGCCAACCAACACAACCATGCCCGTTAAGGTTGCGAGCAAGAGCGTTGTTTTCATTGCATTCCACATTTCGACCACCACACTTTCTTTTCACTCTATATGAGCAACATATCGTCGCGTTTATCTTTCCATCGGTCACGACGTGCAAGGTAGCCACACAACACCTTGCACGTCGTCTATCCACCCGGAGTCTATGTATGCAGCGCAGTGGTTTGTTCCACTAGCGTGATTACAGTATAACGAAGGCCCTGACGTTATGTTAGGGGAAGCTATCCCAATCTTGTACGGGAAGTTTTCCCGTTGTTGCTAGGGATGATTGGCCCCCTTGCGCTAAGGCTGGACCGCTGGTGTGCCTGCGACAGGCTCAGCCGCGCTGACGGGAACCGGTGCATGCTGCACCGCATCGGCACTATCGGTCAGGGCCGTGTTGATGATCATGACCGGACAGTGCGCGTGGCGCAGCAGCCGATCCACCCGCGACCCCAGATACAGCCGCTCGGAGCCAGAGCGCACCTTCGTACCGAGAATAATCAAGTCGGCTTCGATGTTGCGGGCGGTGTTCAGGATCGCTGCAACCGGATCCGGCGCAATCACCACATCCGCATCCACACGCACGCCGAGCGACGTGCCCTGCCCCTGCAACTCGCTGACCACCTGCTGCGCGATCTGCAACTGCTCGCGTTCGGCAGCATCCGGCTCTTGGGCGTAGCTCATCGGATCGGGCACAACCACCTTCAGCACGGTGACATTCGCATCGGCGTAACCACCGAGCGCAAAGCCCAACTGCGCGGCGCGGCGGGCTGCGAGTGAGCCATTGGTAGGAACCAGCAGGCGGCGCGGTTGCCAGCCCTGCGGCAGTTCCTGCCCCCGCACAACAATCGCTGGGCACGGCGCAAAGCGCACCACGTAATCAATCAATGGACCAAACAGAACATTGCTGCCAGAGCCGCCTTCAGGCGCACCCATCACGAGCAAGTCATACGTCTTGCTGGCTTCATCCAGAATCGCCGTTTCGGGGCGGCTGCCGATCACCACCTTCTTCTGCACCTGATGTTGCGCGAAGTGCTGGGCAATCTGATCCAGAAAGGCTGTCGCCTGCGCTTTCTCATCAGGCGGCACAACACTCAACAGGGTGACATTCAGCTTGCGCTCACCCGCCAGTCGGGCCAGCACCGCCGCCTCAATCGCCTGCGCCGCGCCGGTGTGGGCATCCTCGCGCAAGCGCACGGGCACGAGTACCCGTTGCGCCGATGCCACCGGATTGCCCCGCAGCCGCTCGGCGTGGGCCAGCCGCTCGCGCTCCTCGGCCGTAATCGGGATCCGGGCCAGCGTCAGGCGGAGCAGGCTCGGCACCATCAGCGAGGTGACTATCGCCACCACCACAATAATCGAGAAGACATCTTGGGTCAGCAAGCCGAGCGATAACCCAATCGAAGCAATAATGATCTCGACTGCGCCGCGTGCATTCAGAGCCACCCCAAAGCTCATCGCCGTCCAGTGATCGCTCCCCGACAGCACCCGTGCGCCAGCATACGCCCCTACGATTTTGCCGATACAGGCTACGGCGAGAAAGAGCATCCCAAACATAAACAGGCGCGGTTCGGCGAGGCTGAGCAGGTTGACCTTCAAGCCTGCTACGGCAAAGAAGATCGGCGCAAAGATGCCCAACGCCACACTCTCTAGGGTGTGGATCACGTCACGCGGCAGGGTTGGCATCTGCCCCAGCAGAATGCCAATCGCAAAGGCTCCGATGACGGCTTCGAGGTGCAGGGCCTGCGAGAGTGCGCCCCACGCAAAGGTCAGCACGACAATCGTAGATAGCACTGCGTCGCGGCTCTGGAGGCGATCCTGCGCCCACGCAATTGAGCGTTGCACCAGCCACCGCCCGAAGGTGGCACTGAGGATGACGAAGGCGATCACGCTCAGCACCGATTGCAGCACGCCCCAGACGGTGAGTGCGCCGCCTGCCGCCACCCCCACGAGGATCGAGAGCATCGTCCACGCGGTAATATCGTCAATCATGGCCGAAGCCATAATCACTTGGCCCACGTCGCGGCGGAGCATATTCAGGTCAATTAAGACTTTGGCGATTACGGCAATCGCGGAGATCGCTAGCGCAATGCCTACAAACAAGGCGAAGATCGTGCGCTGCTGCGGGTCTACCAGAAAATCTTCAGGCAGCAGCATGCCCAGCGCAAAGCCCAGCGAGAAGGGCAGCACCAAACCGCCTGCCGCCGTGCCGAGCGCGGTGCGGGCGTGCCGCCGGATTAAGCCGGTGTCTATCTCCAAGCCCGTAATCAGCAGCATAAACATCACCCCGATCAGGGCAACCAGTTCGAGCAGATAGCCCTGCACCTCGTTTTGGGGGATAATCCACATGCCGATTGCCGGAAACAGGCCAGATAGGAGCGACGGACCAAGGACAATCCCCGCGCCAATTTCACCCACCACCGACGGCTGTCCAATGCGTTGGGCGATTTCGCCACCGAGCCGCGCTGCCGCGAGTAGAACGGCAACTTGGATCACAAGATGCAGAATGTCATGGTGCGACGCACCGGTAAATACTTCCATTGCAACCCCTCCTGTTTTGATTTCAAGCTGTGTGAATTTCCAACGTTGGGCTGATTGCGGACCAACGGCGTGCCGTAGGTATGCGCGTAGGCTGGGGAACGTGCCCCTGCACCCACCGCACTCAATATTTGGCAGAGACATTCAGCCGGAAAGAAACCGTCGCGCTTCAGCCAGATCAATCTGGACTGCTCCCCAGAAAAGCCCAGCGGGGGCTTTCATCGTGCTACCGATAGGCTGTAAGGGGTACAGCCTATGTAGAGCCATATTAGGAGTATAGCAAAACTCTGGCGGCACGCATAGGGAAAGGTTCCCTGTTGAGACTAGGGAAGTTTACCGCACGATGGGGGGGAGAAAGGATGAGAACAGAAGGGGCGAGCCACGCCCGTAGGCGCAGCTCGCATGGGCCGATTAGGCACTGCCGACGGCTGCGCCGAGTGCGATGAGCAAGCCGATCATGATGCAGATCAAGAGAAACACGAATAGCGATGGGATGACCCATGTAATGACCGCATTGGTGGTGGTGATGCGAGCCGATTCGCGGATGCTGATCACGCTGCTGATGGACCCCAACACAAAAATGGCTAAGCTACCGAGGCAGGGCACGATGCTGACTAATTGAAAGATGGAGGTATGCCCAAACACACGCATCATTTTGCCGGTGGTCGCTTCACCACTGAAGAAGGCGTTGGTGATGAACGCATAGATCGCACTGCCAATCACCCACCCGATCAAGGCGAAGATCGGATTGATGAACGCAAACAGGAACCCTAAGCCGAGACCTAACCCGCCTAGTGCCGCAGCCGAACCGGTTGGGTCTAGCCCCAATTCGCCAAGGATTTGCTGAACCTCTGGGTCTTGAAATGAACTCATCAATTGTGGGACGGACAGTAAGCCACTTATAAACCCGACTACAACGGAGACGATCACGATGATGAGGCCGGCAATCATCGTGGCATCCTGATCATCGGCAACCTCGCGGTAGATCTCTGGCTTGAAGGTGACGATGCCCTGCAAGCGTTCGATCAGGCTGTGTTTGACTGGGCTAGGTTCGTAGCCGCCGTAGTTTCCGTAGCTGGCATTGGGATCATAATTACCGCCATGTTCACTCATCTGCTGCTCCTTTGTGGGCTAGGCGGCCCGCGCCGCACTGCTCCCCGTTTCGTGCTGCCATGCTTATCCGCGTGCCTCGTGTTGCTGCTAGGACGCACCGCTTGGGGCAGCGGTTGCAGTCGCTGGCGGGGTTTGCCGCTGCCCCTTGACTACGCCCGCTACCTTCCCCATCGCCCTATCGCCCTACTGTACTACCACATTCACCAGCTTGCCGGGCACCACGATCACGCGCTGCACCTGCTTGCCGTTGATCTGGCTCTGCACCTTCTCATTCGCTAGCGCAAGCTGCTCCAGCGTTGCGGCATCCGTCTCTACGGCAACCGTGAGCTTATCGCGCAGCTTGCCATTCACCTGTAGCACCACCTCCACTTCTTCGGCGGCAGCGAGGGCGGCATCGGCGATGGGCCATGCCTGCTGGTGAATGCTGTACTCGCGCCCCATCCGCTGCCAGATTTCTTCGGTGATGTGCGGCGCAACCGGCGCAGTGAGCAGCAGCAGCGTCTCAATCGCGGCGGCCCACGTGGGGGTGCCCACCAAGCCGGCATCTCGGGCCCGGTAGAGCGCGTTGGTGAATTCCATCAAGGCGGCGATCATCGTATTAAATTTGAAGTCGAGAATATCGCTCTCGATCTTCTGGATCGTCTGGTGGGTGATCCGCTGCAACTCACGCTCGCTGAACTGCACCCCGCTCTGCCCGCGCTCGGCGGCAGGGGCCAGCGCAATCCGCCAGACCCGATCCAGCCAACGGCGCACACCGGGCACGCCAGTTTCGCTCCACGGCACAGCTAATTCAAAATCGCTGATGAAACATTCGTAGCCGCGTAGGGCATCTGCGCCGTGTTCGGCGACAATGGCATCGGGCGTAATCACATTGCCGAGCGATTTGCTCATCTTGCGCCCGTCATCGGCGAGGATCAAGCCTTGATTACGCAGGCGCGTGAAGGGTTCACGGAACGTGACCACCCCAATATCGTAGAGCAGCTTCGTCCAGAAGCGGGCATAGAGCAGGTGCATCACGGCATGCTCGGCCCCACCCACATACATATCTACCGGTAGCCAGTAGCGCAGGGCTTCGCTCGTGGCGATCTGGTCAGGGTTGTGTGGATCGGTGAAGCGCAGGAAGTACCACGAGGAGCAGGCGAATGTCCCCATCGTATCCGTTTCGCGCCGCCCCTGCCTGCCATCCGGCAAGGTGACATTGACCCAATCGGGGATAGTGGCCAGTGGCGATTCGCCCGTGGCGGTTGGCTCATAGCTCTCCACATCGGGCAGGGTCAGGGGCAGCTGCGCAGCAGTCAGCGGCACCTCCAGCCCATCGCTGGTGTGGATGATCGGGAACGGCGTGCCCCAGTAGCGTTGGCGGCTAATCAGCCAATCCCGTAGCTTGTAGTTCAGGCGGCGTTGCCCGTAGCCTTGCTGCTCCAGCCAATCAATCGTCGCGGGTTTAGCGGTCTCGGCGGCGTGCCCAGACATCACGCCGGAGTTGATCGGCACACCGTACTCGGCGTGGTAGATCACATCCTGATAGAACGGGATCGCAGCGAGATAGCGCATGTAGGTCGGCTGGGCCCGCTCCTCAACCTGATCTTCGGGGAAGGATAGCGTGATGCGTTGGGTGATGCGCTGATCGGCGGCAACGCTATCGAAGGGCATAATCTCCTCTGGGAAGATTGCCAGCCAGCCCGCACCCACCACATCCGACCAGCCGCTATGCAGGTGTTCATGCACCAGCTCGGCATAGGCGGCGGCTTGCGCTCCGCTCAGGGTGATCCATAGCCCCCCCGCGTGGTCGAGGTCAGGTTGCACCACGTAGCCTGCGGCGGCGAGTTTGGCGGGCAGATCGGCGGCATACGTATCGGGCGCAATGTAGCTTTTGGCGCGATCATCGGGGCGGGCGATCACGGGGATGATTGGCAGCGCATACTGCTGGGCAAAAGCGAAGTCGCGCTCATCGTGGGCGGGCACCGCCATAATCGCGCCTGTGCCATAGTCCATCAATACATAGTCGGCAATCCAGATCGGGATGCGTTCGCCGTTGACCGGATTGAGCGCAAAGCCGCCCGTGAATACGCCCGTCTTCTCTTTCTCATCGCCAGTGCGGGCGGCGGCAGTCTGGGTGCGGGCCTGCGCGACATAGGCTTCAACGGGGGTGCGTTGGGCATCGCTGGTGATGCTGGCCACAAGCGGATGCTCCGGCGCAAGCACCATAAACGTCGCCCCCCACAGCGTATCGGGGCGCGTGGTAAAGACGATGATTGGGTCGCCTTGTTCGGTGTGGAAGACCACCTCTGCGCCCTCGCTGCGCCCGATCCAGTTGCGCTGCATCACGGTGATCTTATTGGGCCAGTCTACCTCATCCAGATCAGCATAGAGCCGCTCGGCATACGCCGTGATGCGGAAGAACCACTGCTTCAGCACCTTGCGCTCGACAAGGGCGCCACTGCGCCACGCCCGCCCTTCGGCATCTACTTCCTCGTTGGCGATCACGGTTTTGTCTACGGGGTCCCAGTTCACCGTAGCTTCACCGCGATAGGCGAGCCGGAAGCGGGTGAGGAACTGCTGCTGGGCGAGGTGATCCATGCTGCGCCACTGCGCGGCGGTGATGCGCGTTTCGGATAGGGGCAGGTGCAAGCGCGTGGAGCCGTGCTGCTCAAGCTCGGCGATCAAGTCCGTGATTGGGCGGGCACGGTCTTCGCGCTGATCATACCACGCGGTATACAGTTGCAGAAAGATCCACTGTGTCCAGTGATAATACTCAGGGGTGCTGGAGTTGATCTCCCGCTCCCAATCGTAGCTCACGCCGATCAAGTTCATCTGGCGTTTGTAGTTGGCAGCAAAGCGGCGGATCAGCTGGGCGGGGTTGGTCTTGAGCTTGATCGCGGCATTCTCGGCGGGCAGCCCAAAGGCATCCCAGCCCATCGGGTGCAGCACATTGTAGCCCTTCATGCGGTAGTAGCGGGCAAGCACATCGGTGGGCACGTAGTTGCGGCAGTGGCCCACACTCAGCCCGTCACCACTCGGATAGGGGTAGAAATCCAGCACAAAGTATTTGGGGCGATCATCGCCTGTGGTCGTTTGGTACAGTTGATCCGCTGCCCAACGCTGCTGCCATTTCGGTTCAATCGTGGCGGGGTCGTAACGTTCGCGGGTATCCGCCTGCTCGCTTCTCTCCATCAGTGGGGTTCCTTCCCAATGTAGCCCATTTCGGGAGCGTGTCGCAAGTGCCTGACACACACAGCCCATGCTTGCTCATCACGGTGTACTCTGTGCAATATTATAGCACACGAATTATGCTATACTTAAGCGGTGCTTTAAGCATTCTTATTGGTTGTGCAATGACGCAATACCTACAGGAGCAAGCGCATGCAAGCCCACCTAAACGCTGAACAGTGGCAGTTCTTCACCCAGAGTTATGTCGAGCTTGGGCTAGCCCTTGTATTAGCGGCAGAGAGTGGCCCAGAAGGAACCCAGCGCGAGCTAGCGGCGATTGCCACTGCGGCACAGGCCTGCCGCCAACTGTTTGTGCATACCGCGCTGGTTCAGTCCGTGCTGGATGCCACGCTCGCCCCAGATGCCCCCTTCAGCCTTGCGGCCCGGCTGGCCCGCTTCGAGCACATGCTGGCGACGACAGAGCCGATAGAGCTTGCTGATCTGCGGGCGGATACGCTGCACGCGGCGGTGCAACAGTGTGGCCTACTTGCCGATCTCCTCACCCAACACACCACGCCCGATACCGCCGCCCACTTCAAGCAATTTCTGCTGTATGTGTGTGGGCAAGTTGCCTTTGCCGCACACGAAGCCGCTTCCCCGCAGACAGATGCAGTGGCGATCAGCCGCGAGGAGATGATCCTGCTCGGCGAGTTTGCGCGGGCGTTGCAGGTGAATGTGTGAGCCTTCAGCCCCACCCCCAACGCTTGCCCAGACAGGCCCCCCAAAACGCAGGCATACCCTATTGCAATCATCTGCACAGGCAATCTGAACAAGAATGTAACTACATAAACTATACTGAAAGTGAATAATAAGCACTGAGAATGTTCTGCCGGATATGCAAAAACTACGGCAGAACTCGGTTACAATTCACGAGGACGTGTTATGATTTATGCAAGTTATGACTTGTACCCGGCTTGGCAACCGGTACACCGTGAACACAACTGGCTGCACGTAACGCGCTGGATGCAGCCTGCCATCAACACAGTGAGGTGTGCAATAACGATGGATGCAGGGCTACATCACGATGGGCCAAATATTGTCTCGATCCGCTCTGATGTGGATATTGTTGCGGCACGCATCGCTGCCCGTGATGTGGCCCGACGCTTGGGCTTTGGCACGCTCGATCAAGCCCGCATTGCGACAGTCACCTCTGAGCTAACGCGCAACATGCTCAGCTACGCGGGCGAGGGTGATGTGATTATCACGCCGATCTCGCGCCCCACCGAGAAATACCAGCATGGGATCGAGATTGTGTTCCGCGATCAGGGGCCCGGCATCATTGATGCTACCTTCATTCTGGAGCATGGCAACACGAGTACCGGCAAGCGCGTGCATGGGCTGCCCGGCGCACAACGTTTGATGGACGAATTGCAGATTGAGACGAACAACGGCTCCGGTACGTGCATCGTTTGCCGTAAGTGGCTGCGCTAGGGGTGCGGAGCCGCCCCTAGCCCCCGCGTATCCGCCGTAGCACCCGCTGGGCTGGCGCAGCTCCGAACAGGGCCGCCAGCCCGATGTAGCCTACTGTGCCTACGCCCCCGACCAGTATGAGCCAGCCAATCACCCCCACAAGATCTTGTTGCCACTGATACGCACCGTCCGCACTGAGCGACGGGAGCCACCCCACGCTCACTTGCACCGCCCCCCACAGCAAGCCCGCAAGGATCAGCTCGCCGCGCAGGCTGACCGCACCGTGCGCCAGAGTTGCGGCTCGCGCCAGATGCCCGGCAAGGATCGCCCCAACAGCCCAAACAGCAGGATCGCTTCGATGTTGTTGGCGATGCTAAAGGCGAGCGCGAGTGCGCCCACGCCACCACCAAGCTGCAACGCGAGGATGCCCAAGCTCAAGTTGAGCAGCACCTGCCCCACCCCCACGATAACCGGAATCCATGTGCGCTGCATGGCGTAGAAGCTGCGGATCAGGATCTCGGATGCGGCGAATGCCGGCAGGGCGGTGGCATAGCCGAGCAGGGCAACGGTGGTGTAGCTGAGCGAGGTAGCATCGAATGCACCGCGCTGGAACAGCACCCGCACGAGCGGCACATGCAGCGTGAGCAGCACGCCAGTGGCGGGCAGCGTGAGCAGCAGGATCGTGCCGAATGTGGTGCGAATGCTTTGGTCAAATTCGCTCCGGTTGCCTGCGCTGTAGAGGCGGGCGAGGCGCGGAAAGGCAACGGTGGCGAGGCTGAGTGAGAAGATGCCGTAGGGCAGCAGCATCATTTGATAGGCATAATCAAGTCCGGCAAGGCGTTCTGCGCCTAGCACCAGCCGCGCTGTGAGGGCTGCGGTGACAAGGATGCTGAGCTGTGAGGCGGCTTGCCCCAAGACCCGTGGCCCCATCTGCACACCCACCTCGCGCACCTCGCCCATGCCCCACCCTAGCGTTGGGCGCAGGCGCATACCGAGTGCGACCAAGCTGGGAATCTGGATCAGCAGATAGCACGCCGCCCCACCGATCACCCCCCACGCCAAACCCCAGATGCCGAGCGTGGGCGCAAGCAGCACCGCCCCGGCAATGATGCCGATATTGTAGAGCGCGGGCGCAAGAGCCGGGAGGGTGAAGCGTTCGTGGGCATTCAGGGCGGCCATGGCTAGTCCACCCAAGCCGAGCAGCAGCGGCGAGAGCAGGAACATGCGCGTGAGGTTGGTAGTGAGTTCGAGCGTGTCGAGCGTGAAGCCTTGCCCGCCATAGAACCATGCCGTGAGCTGGGGAGCCGTGAGCCATAACAGCGCACTGGCAACCGCCAAGATGCCTAGTGCCCATGTGGTGACGGCACTGGCTAGCTGCCACGCCCGCGCTTTGCCGTCACGCTCCCACACCTGTATGAAGATTGGGATGAAGCTGCTGCCGAGTGCGCCCCCAATGATGACCATGTAGAGCAGGTCGGTGACTTTGAAGGCGGCTCGGTACGCGCCTAGCTCGGCACTTGTGCCAAATTGGGCGGAGATCACGATCTCGCGCAGTAGCCCACTCACCCGACTGAGGAGGTAGCCCCCCATCACGATCAGGCTACTGAGCATCAGCCCCGATACCGCGAAGCGGGCGGGCAGCAAGCGGCGCAGACGGGCAAACATCGCGGGCGTGGCTCCTTTTTGGGGGCAGGTGGCAGGGGCTAGCGGGTATCAGGGCGGGGTGGCAGGGGCGCACGGCGAGCCGATGTTGCCTAACACCTGCCCCCAATCGCTGCCCCTGCCACCCGATACCTGTTGGCTGCCCTAGCTCACCGGG
>JAAUTZ010000097.1 GCA_012031225.1 Chloroflexaceae bacterium | reverse complement strand
GTGCCCCCACCGCCGCCCCCCACCGATACGCCAGAGCCGACCCCAGAGCCACCAACGGCTGTGCCGCCTACGCCGCAACCACCTGCCGCATCGCCCTTGACACTGGCGTATACTTCCAACCAGAATGGCTTTACGCAGATTTTCATCACTGACCGCGACGGCGAGAATCCGCGCCCGATTGAGACAGGCAATGCGCCGACGTGGTCGCCGGATGGTCGCCAGATCGCCTTCCACGATGCCCGCACTGGCAATGATGAGATCTACCTTATGGATAGCAACGGCGAGAATGTGCGCCAGATCACCTTTAACAATGTGCAAGACCGCGAACCGGCGTGGTCGCCGGATGGTAAGCAGCTCGCGGTCTGGTCGGATCGGGAGTCGCTAGAGCAGTGGGACATTGTGGTGATTGACCTCGAAACCGGCACAGAGGAGCGGGTCACATTCCATCCCGCCGGCGATTTCCAGCCAACGTGGTCGCCAGATGGGCGCGAGATCGCCTTTACCTCGAACCGCGACGGCAACGACGAGATCTATGTGGTGGATGTGCAGACCCAACGCGAGCGCAACATTAGCAACAGCCCCGATAGCGAAGAACGCTTTCCGGCGTGGTCGCCCGCGCAAGCCTTAGGGCGTGGCGCAGTGATCGCCTTCGCGTCGAATCGGGAGATCGGCGTATTCAACATCTACACGATGAACCCCGATGGCAGCAGCGTGCGCCGGATTACCGAATCCCCAACTGAGGATACGATGCCCGCCTTTTCACCGGATCGCCAGTTCCTCGCGTTTATGAGCCGCCGCAACGGGCCGAGCAATATCTTCCGGGCCGATCTGAACGGTGATGGGCTGTTCCAGATTACGACGGGCGACGGCGAACGCTACCACCCGACGTGGAGTCCGTAGCGGTGGTAGCGAATGCACGCTGGACATACCACGAAGAGCACGAAGAACGCGAAGGGCACGAAGGAAAGAATTGCAGCTAGACCACGAAGGGGGTGAAGGACAGAAGAGTTCGACGAACATTCCGTAGACGACCATATGTAAAGGTCATCTTTCACGCCCTCAAGCACCCAACGCCTATTCTCTCACAACGACACTTCGCGTTCTTTGTGCCCTTCGTGTTCTTCGTGGTCTGTCTTCTTTGATACCTAGCCCCTGACACCTGACACCCCTATCACCTACCGCACCACGAGCGGCAGATACACCGCCTGATCGAGTGGGGTACGGCGCAGAATCTGGATGCCGCCATCGAAGTCAGCGACATACACATACTCATCGAGGATGGCAACATCGTGCGCTACGCCGGGCGTATCGTAGCTGGACCGCCGTATCATTTGGGCTGGGTCGGTGGTATCTATCTCCTGCACACCGGCCACGCCCGCCGCTACAAACACCTGCTGCGGATCAAGCACCCGCACACTGTAGGGTGAGCCACGCGGGATCAGGCTGAGTCGCCCGCTCAGGGTAGGTGTGAAGCTGCTGCTCAGATCGAACACTGTGAGGGCACTATCCAAGCCACTATCCACCACATACAAGCGCGATTCGTGGAGCTGCAGGCCTTGCACGCTACTGCCCGCCGCAAGCGCAACGCCAACTGCCAGTTCTGGACTGAGGGCATTCGTCACCGTAAGGACGTGGAGATTGCGCCCGGCTGCAACGTAGGCGCGGGTGGCATCGGCCTGTACATCGAAGGCACTGCCGCCTGTGGTCACGCTACCGAGCAGACGGGCCGTGATTGGGGGGAGTGGCGTGCTGAGGGGGATCTGGGCGGTAACGGGGATCGTGGTTGGGGTGGTCGCAAAGCTGATCTGTGGCGGCGCGGTGATGGTGAGTGTGCCTGCCAGTGGGGGCAGTGGTTGCTGGGTATCGGATATGATCAGCGTGGTGCTTAGCGCATACTCTACCGTTACGGGCCCGCTCTGCCATTGCCCCTCTACCGTGCCTTGCACCTGTACCGCCCCACGCACGCTAATCCCTGCTGCGCTGGGGCGCACGCCGCCGGTTGTGGCTTCGCCCTGCACTTCCAGCGCAATGTCAAGCGGTAGGCGCGTATCGAGCACGAGCGGTGCAGTCACCGTTAGCACGCGGTTGCCGTCGAGGTCTACGCGCAGCTCGCGCAGGGTCGCTAGATCGAGGGTGAGGCTGAGGGGGATGCTCGTGCTGATTGGCAGTGAGCGGGTCACTGGGAATTGCGCCGCAATTGGCAGCGTATCGGCGAGGCGTTGGGACGGCACATCCAGTGAGCCAGTGAGCTGGTGCATGCCACTTACGATAAGCGTACCGACGAGCTGGAGCGTGCCGGTGGCTGGTTCTGGCGGGAGCGGCGGCAGGGTGACATCAAGCGGCACGGCGAACACGATCTGAGCTGTACCGGTGAGTGCTAGCTCGCCCTGCACGGGGAGCGAGCCGCTTACGAGAACAGTGGGCGGGACCGGTGGACTAATCACCTCGCGCAGGTCAATCAGTTGCACGCCCCGATTGCCGAGTGCGACATACGCCTGTTGCCCCACCACATCAATGCCTACAACCGAGCCAGTCACGGCAATGCTACTGCGGAGCAGGGGCTGAGCGGGGCGGCGCACATCGAGGACATGCACGCCGCCATTGGCTGCGGCAACATACAGCAACTCATCCTGAAACACCAGCTTGAGCGCATTGCCGGGCAGGGGCGTGTGGCTGAGGAGCGTCGGGCTGAGCGGGTTGCTCAGGTGGTAGGCAAACACGCCCTGTTCACCTGCCGCCACATACAGCGTATCGCCTGCGGCCACCACGTTGCGGGCTTGGGCAAGCGTGCTGATGCGGGCGGTGGGGGGCAGGGTGGCTGGTGCAGTGCGATCCAATATGTGGACGGCATCGCCAGTCGCAACGAGCAGGCGCGAGACAGTGGGCACGACCTGCTGCACAATCCCGTTGATGCGCGTGCGGCTGACTTCTTCGAGCTGATCCCGGTTCAGGCGCAACACCTGCACGCCAGCCGTATCTAGCCCGACATAGACCAGATCGCCGCTGATGCTCACGTCGGTGGCACTGCCGGCCGTGCGCGTGCGGCTCGTGTTGCGTGGGTTGCGCGGATCGCTAATGTCGTAGGTTAGCACGCCGTTGCTGCCATCGGCGAGCAGCAGCGTGGTTCCCGTGATGGCGAGGGCCTGCGCCATGCCGTCGGTATCGTTCCGTGCAACGAGTGTCGGGGTGATGCCGGAGCTAAGATCAAGCACGAGCAAACCCCCCGTAAAGCCAGCCGCAATATAGGCATAGTCTCCGGCAAGGGCAATCTCCTGCACTGCGCCAGTGATCGGCAGGGTTGCCCGCACGAAGGGGCGGGTCGGGTTTTGCCGATCCAGCACATGCACGCCGCCGTCGCGCCCGCTGGCGATCACATACACTTGCTCATCGGTGAATGCTAGTTCGCGGGCGGTGCCGGGCATCCGCACACTGCCCAACAGGAGCGGCTGCTGTGGTTGGCGCAGATCTACCACCTGCATGCCGCCTGCGCCCGTCGCAATGTAGGCGTGTCCGGTGCGTGGGTCAAGCTGGATCGCTTCGACGAGACCGGGGAGCGGCAGGCGGGCCAGTAGGCTGATCGTATCGGTACTTGTGATGCTTGGCGGCGGTGTGGTATAGCGATAGATGGCGAGCGCACTGCCCTGCCCCACGTAGAGGTGCTGCCCATCTGCCGCGAGGCGGGCAATCCGTCCGGCGTAGTTATTGGCAAAAGTCAGGGCGGTGGTGGTATGGGTAAGTCCGAGCGAAGCCGTGAGCAACGCGGGCGGGATGGTGGATTGCCCACTGATTGGCATGGCGGCGGCGGGCACGACACTACCTGCCGTCAGTGCGAGCAGCAGCACAATCAAGATGCTCAACAGCAGGGCAGCCAGCAGCAGCCGATGCAGGGGCAGGTTGCCGGTGTGCGCCGCAGCACGGTGCATACCGCTAGCGGGGGTCCATTCAGCTGCGCTACGGGCGGCCACGCCGGACAGGAGCAGCATCAGCGCGAGCAGCAGCCAGAGCAAGGCAGGGTTAGCCGATGGCGTGGATGGGGTGCTGGTCGCTGGCAGGGTAATCGGCTGGATCGGCGTAGCGGTTGCCGTTACCGTAACTGCGCCAGTCGTAGCTGTCACGCTGGTGGCGGTAGCGGTGCGGGCGGTGCTGGTAGCGGTCACAGCGGTAGCAGTTGCCGTTGCTGCGGTGGTTGCGGTCGCCTGTGGGGTGCTGGTGGCACGGCGGCGGCTCCCACCTCCGCCGCCCCCGCTTGCTATCGGCGTGGCGGTGCTGGTTGCGGTTGCGGTGGGGGTGGTATCGGTAATGCTGCTGGTGGCAGTGGCGGTGGGGGTGGTGGCGGTGATGACGCTGGTGGCGGTGGCAGTTTGTTGGGCGGGTACAATCTGGATTGGCACTTCCGCCCGTTCCGCTTCAACTTCGTTTTCGTAGCGATCCCGCACGCCGCGGGTCTGCACTTGATTGATGGATCGGTCTATTGGGCGCAACGCAAGATACACCGTCGTGACTTCGATGCTCTCGCCGGGGCGCAGCCGATCTACGCCCGCCGCCGCGAGGAGGTCATCCCATTCAAGCACCCCTTGCGTCTCATTGACAGAGGAGGGCTGCGGTACGGAGCGCAGGAATTGGAGCACCGACGGATCGTAGAAATCGCTAATGGGTACGCTTTCCAGATCAACTAAGCCGGCATTGCGAACCGAGATCACGTAGGGTACTTCCTGCCCTACCTGCACCGGCTGGGTGGCGGCGATGCGCTTTTCAACGGGAGCATTCGCGCCGCCAATCTCCGCCCCAACTGCTTCAGCTTCGCGCTGGCCCAGATCGCTGCCATCGTCACGGATCGCCTCCTCGACGCGGGCCCGGTTGACAATCTGGAGATCGGACGTGGGGCGATAGGCGCGTAGGCGCACGCGCAGGGTGAGCGTTTCGCCCGGCGGCAGCACCCCGCCCGGCGCATCGCTGAGGGCATTCTCCCAACGGATCGTCGCGTTGCCGTCGAAGCTGGCAGGCGGATCGGCAAGCGGCGGATCGTCTGGCTCGGCAAACTCACCCACCCCAGATGGGGCAACAATCGTGGGAACAAACTCATCTACAACAACTAAACGGGTAAGTGTGAGGGTTCCAGTATTACGAATATCTATCGTAAATTCGAGGAGTTGCCCAACTTGCACCTGTGGATTGCCTTGCAGGGTTTTGCGAATTTCTAAGCCAAGTGCCTGCGCCTGCGATGGGCGTGAGCCGAAGTGGAGTACGCCAATCACCAAAACCATTCCGAGAACCAGCGTAAGACCGAGTGCGATTCCTCGGCGTTGTCGGCATGCGTTCATAGTCCCCCCTTTGATCCGCACAATATACGGTTGTTTCTATGTGTAGCGTACCACAGAGACTTCCAAAAAGCAGGTTACAAAGAGGTTACTTTTTTCCTGTTTTTGGCCCGCCTGCGGCAATGGGTTTAATACCGCCGCGCTCATGTGGACAGCTTGCCCGTAATTCGGCATAATGAAAGAGAGCAAAAACAACAGGCGGGGGGCATACGCTAGGTATGTACGCCACGCTGAGAGGATTGGCTGTGACGGAGAGTAATCAAGCCCCTGTACGGATTCTGCTGGCTGACGATCACCGCATCTTTCGGCAGGGGTTGCGCGAATTGATCGAACGCAAAACGCCGTTCGTGATTGTCGGTGAGGCGGCAACCGGCAGAGAGGTGCTGCACCTTGTTGCGACGCTTCAGCCGGATATTGTGCTGCTAGACATCCAACTGCCCGAACTCGACGGGGTGGCGGTTGCCCGCCAGCTTGCCGGACAGCATCCGGCGGTGCGGGTGGTGATGCTGACGATGTACCGCGAGGATCAACATCTGTTCGAGGCGATCAAGGCGGGCGCACGCGCCTACCTGCTCAAGGATGTAGATGCGGATGAATTGGTGGAGGTGCTCGGACGTGTCCAGCGCGGTGAGGCGGCGATTGACCCAGTGCTGACGGCGCAGATGTTTGCCGAATTTCGGCGCATGGGTAATGATGGCTCCGAGCTGGATGCCTTGACGGAGCGCGAGCGCGATATTCTGCAACTGCTTGCGGCGGGCTATGATAATCGCACGATTGCGGCGCGTCTGCATATTGCGGAGAAAACGGTCGGGAATCGCCTGAGCGAGATCTTCCAGAAGCTCGGTGTCACCAATCGCACGCAGGCGGCACTGGTTGCCGTGCAGCGCGGCTTGATTAGTGCTGCGCCAGAGCTGCCCAAATCCTAATCGGCGGGTGTCGAAAGGAGCTACGAAGATGACGATCAATGTGCAGACGATCTGTGGGTGGGCTTACGAGGCGGGCACCATTGCCATGAGCCATTTCCGGCGCACGGTGGGCAGCCGCAAAGCGGATGACACGATAGTGACGATTGCCGATACCGAGATTGAGCAGTTCCTGCGCGATGAGATCCACGCCACCTTCCCCGATCACGGCATACAGGGCGAGGAGCAGGGGAGCAGCAATATCGGGCAGGAGTACGTCTGGTCGCTTGATCCGATAGATGGCACGAATGCGTTTGCTTCTGGGCTACCGATCTGGGGCATCTCGCTGGGCTTGCTGCGGCACGGCACACCCGTACTCGGTGTGATCTACCTGCCTGTCACCGATGATTGTTTCTGGAGTGAGGGGCACGACCCCACCGATGATGGGACAGCCGCCTTCTGGAATGGTACGCCGATCCGCGTGCGCTCGGCTCCTACGGCTCCCGCCGCACCCTACGATGGGCAAGATTGGCTTGCGATTACCTCAGACGCGCACCTGCACTATCACGTCCGTTTTCGTGGTAAAACACGCTCAACGGGAAGCACTGTCGCGCATATGTGTTATGTGGCGCAAGGTGTTGCGGTGGGGGCGTTGCTGGGCTATGCGCGGCTGTGGGATATTGCCGCAGGGGTGGCGATTGTCACGGCGGCGGGCGGAGTCGTAACGCGCCTGCACAGTTCCCCGCCCGACTACGCGCAGATGTTGCGCGGCACGGCTCCACCGAGCGCCCTGCTGGTGGCTCCGCCGCACATGCTGCCGATCTTGCAGGCGGAGATCAGCCTACTGGCATAAGCCCGTTAGTTCCGCCCTGTGGGCCAATGAAAGGACTCTGCTATGCGCTGGTCATACCGCGTTGCTCGCATTGCGGGCATAGATATTTCGATTCATATCACGTTCCTCTTGATTGTCCTGCTGTTTGCGGTGCAGTGGGGGAGCGTGCATGGCATCTTCGGTGCGTTCTTCGGGGTGGCCCTCGTGCTGGCGCTGTTTCTGTGTGTGTTGCTGCACGAACTGGGGCATAGCCTCGCAGCCCAACGCTTGGGGATTGAGGTGCAGCAGATTATGCTGCTGCCGCTCGGCGGGGTGGCGTTGCTCAGTCGCACCGTCACGCGCCCCCTGCACGAATTGCTGATCGCCCTCGCGGGGCCGCTGGTCAATGTGCTGCTAGCGATCTTGATTGGCGCGGTGTTGGCAGCGACGGGCAACCTGCTACTGCTGGGTAGCAGTGCGATGGTGCAGGGCTTGAATGTCGCCTTGACGTGGCAAACGCTGCTGCTGTGGCTCTTTGAGGCAAATATCCTGCTGGTCGTCTTTAATATGATCCCGGCGTTGCCGCTCGATGGCGGGCGGGTGCTGCGCTCGGTGCTAGCGATGGCGACGAACTTTCGCCGTGCCACTCGGATTGCGGCGGTGCTTGGGCAAGGGATCGCTATTGCACTGGGCTTGTATGCGCTGCTCGGTGGCAACTTCTTCTTGCTACTCATTGCGGTATTCATCTTTCTGGGGGCGGGGCAGGAGCAGGCGGCAAGCCAAGCGGGCGTTGTCCTCAGTTCGCACCGCGTCAGCGATGCCTACAACAAGCACGTCCTCACCTTAACAATTGGGGATCGGGTGAGCAACGTACTCGATTATATTCTGACCAGCTACCAGCCCGACTTTGCGGTGCTGCAAGAGAATCGTTTGCTGGGCATCATCACCCGCGACGACGTGCTGCAATTGCTCCGCGCTGCGCCGGACAATGCGAATGTGCTGGATGTGTATGTGACTACCGTGATGCGCCGCGAGGTAGTGCGCGTAGATGCGGAACAGACGCTGGATGATGCGCTACAGGTGATGGGCGCAAACAATGTGCGGGTGGTTGCCGTCTTTGATGAGGAGCAATACTTAGGCTTGCTCAATCGGGATGACCTCTCTGAAGCCTACACCGTGCTGACGTTTATGGATCGGTTGCAGCGCGTGCCTACGGCATAGGTGCGGTGTGTGGCGTAAGCTCAAGCCAAGCCAAAAAAGGACCCCCCGCGTTGGGGTGCGGGGGGGTGGGGGGTGAGGAAGGACTAGTGGTTGTTAGGAGGTTGTCGTTGGTGATTACATCATAGCGGAGAAAGATAAGTGTATGATGAATCCGAGATGATACCTTCGTGAAGATGTTCTGCAAGCCCAATGAGAATAATGAGAAGCTGAGAAAGTGAGCCTATGCCAGCTACAGCAACCTTGACCGCCGGACAGATCGCCTTTCTGGATGATCTGCACTATGCCATCGTGGGCACGCTCAATGCCAATGGTACAATCCAGCAGACCGTTGTGTGGTATCTGGTGGAAGATCACCACCTGCGCTTCGGGATCGGCGGCAATAGCACCAAAGCGCGTAATCTTCAGCGCAACCCAACGATCACCGTGACGGTAGCGGCAGGCGTGCGCTACCTGAGTATACGCGGCACGGCGGTGCTAGAGCCGCCCGATCTGGATCTGCGCCGCCGCCTTGTGATCCGCTATCGGGGCCCTGAGCATGTCGAGGAGTGGCTCGCTCGCCGCCCGGATGCGCCACGCCTGAGTGTGCGCGTGCTGATTGAGCAGGTCTATGGGCAGCAGGTGGCGTGAGTGCTTACTCTATCGTGCGTGAGATGGTGGTGCCGTGCTCTAGCGCAACGTGTTAGGCCAAATAACTTACCCCAATAATCCCGCCTTTCGTGATGGGTGGGTCGGTGTACCCCCCCAGACCCATGACCAAAGCCATATATGTTTATAGCGCAATGTTGCGTATAATGGAGCTAGGGCGTAGCCGTTTGAGCATGGCTACACAGTCTACGCATGGGACTGAACACAGAAAGCGATCACAATGAACACATGGAAAGATGCATGGTTTCTGATCGGTGTCCTCGTGCTGTTGCTCGCCGTTCCGGGCTGGCAGGCGCGAGCCGTACCCTCACCTCAAGCGGCTGAGCTTCCGGCGGGCTTGTTTGCCCCGATTGCAGGCGGGGCGCAGGTGCAGGTGAGCGCAACTCCGCAGACGATTCGGGAGCGGTTGGTGACGATAGATTTTGGGCAGCTGCTGCCGCCCGCGCTCGCCGGACAGCCGCCTGCGTCAGTGTCCCAACTGCCCCTGAATCTGTTTGGCGATGCCACCTACACGGCCGTGCTGACGCAGCTAGAGACCGCCCACCTGACGGGCAATCAGGTGTGGATTGGAACACTGGCAGGGATTGAGCAGAGTACGGTGATCTTGGTTTATCAGGATGGGCTGATGCAAGGGCAGATTGTGCATCCGCTTGGCACGTACACGGTGCGGTATGCGGGCAAGGGCGTGCATCGTATTAGCCAGATTGATAGTGCCGCCTTTGTGGATCACGACCAGCCGTTACCGCTGCCCGATCTGCCCCTGCTGCCCGATCTGGCGCAGCAGCTCGAATTAGCCCGCCAAGCCGACGATGGCGCGGTGCAAGATCTGCTGATCGTCTATACGGCAACCGCACGCCAAGCGGCGGGGGGCACGGCGGCTATGCAAGCCCTGATTGATCTGGGGGTGGCGACTACCAACCAATCCTACCGCAACAGTCAGGTGCAGCAGTGGGTGTGGCTGGTGCATACGGCGGAGGTGAACTACACCGAGACGGGCAATGCCAACACCGATTTGCAGCGGCTCCGCAATCTGTCGGATGGTTTTATAGATGAAATCCATACGTGGCGGGATGAGTACCACGCCGATTACGTTGCACTTGTGCTCGACAACATTGGCGGTGGCTGTGGTTTGGGCTACGTGCTGACAAGTCTCCCGAACTCATCCTTCGCGGCGTTTGCGTTTAGTGTGATTGCCCGCAACTGTATCGCTGATAACTACACCCTGCCGCACGAGCTAGGGCACAACATGGGCTTGCGCCACGATTGGTATGTGGATGATGACCCTACGCCTTTTACAGATGCACGCGGCTTTGCCAATGTTGCGGGCAAATGGCGCACCGTGATGGCCTACAACGATCTCTGCGTAGCAAGTGGTACAAACTGCTCGCGTGTGCCCTTCTTCTCCAATCCGGCAGTGCAGTATAATAGTACGCCGCTTGGTGTTGTTCGTGGCACAAATGCAACGTGTGTTGCGGGGCAGCTTAATCCCAATCCCGAAACGTGTGATGCCAATGCTACCCGCGTGCTGAATATCTCGGCTTCAAATGGCGCAGGCTATCGCGCTAGCGAGATTGTCTGGACGGGCGACAGCAATAGCGACTGGAGCAATCCGAACAACTGGCGTATGGCGCAGGGGGCGAACAATGCCCAGACAATCAACCGGGTGCCGCGCAGTATTGATGATGTAGTCATTCCGGCGACACCGGATGGCTCCCGCTTCCCGACGTTGAGTGGGGCGGCCAGTGTGCGCGACGTGCGGATCGAGAGTGGCGCACAGCTCGACATAACTGGTGGAACCATAACGGTGTATGGCGATTGGGCCGAGCTTGGCACAGCCCGCACCAATGCGGCTAACGCAAATCTGGTGCTAGCGGGCAACCTGCCGCAAAGCCTGAGCTTCAACAGCGATAGCCGCTTCAACGCCATGCAGGTGGGCACGGGCACGAGTGCCACGGTAGCGCAGCTAGCGGGCACGCTGGTGCTGAATGGCGACCTGACGATCCGCACAGGCGCACAGCTACGGGGTGGCACAAGCCAGCTACAGGTGGGCGGCAACTGGGATGATGCGGGGGCCGGCTTCTTCTCGGAGAACGGTACAGTGGTGCTGAATGGCACAAACCAGACGGTGGCGATTCAGGGTACGCGCACGATGCTCGATGAGGACTTTGCTTACCGCGATGGGACAGAGACCTACACCAGTACTCCGCCCAATGGCTGGGTGACGCAAAATCAGAGTGCGCCCGTCGGCTCCAATGTTCGCATCTGGTTTGGCGGCAGTGACTTTCCGCCCAATAGCCCCAACACGACGGGCGGATTTGCGCTGCGCCTCCCCGATTCGAATGCCACGCTGGTAGATGCGTGGCTATTCTCGCCGCCGCTCGAGCTACGGCGGGGTGCAACCTACCGCCTGTCGTTCCTGTATGGCGTGTCGAGCGACAATCCGCAGGAGTTTCAGGCGTGGCTCGGCCCAGCGGCTAACGCGACGGCGATGTCGCGCCAGTTGGTGAATTTCACGAATGTGACGGCGACAACGTGGCAGAATGCCGAGCAGAGCTTTACCGTCAGCGCGGATGGGATCTACTATCTTGGCTTCCGCAATGTGGACACTAGCCCAGATGGGGGCTACGGCGCGTGGGACAATTTCCGCTTGACTGAAGAAATCGGGCTACAGTTCCACAATCTGATCGTGAATAGCATTGGCGCGGCCCAACTGCAAGCCGATGCCGCCCTAACCGGAAGCCTGCTGGTGGGCAGCGGGGGCACGCTAGATCTAGATTCGCACGCCTTGAGTGTTGAGGAGCAGGTGACGAATAGCGGCACGCTCCGTCAGAGCCGGACTGTCGCGGCGAACAGCACCACCGCATTCCTCTTGATCGCCGATGCCACCAATACGCAGATCAGGTATCGCGGCGTAGATTTGACCTCTAGCGGCAACTTGGGCCTAACGACGGTGGCTGTGCGCGGCGGGCAGCTGTGCCCCGCGAATGCCGCGCTGGTGCGTGCGGTGCAACGCTGCTACCAGATTACCCCAACGAGTAACGCCGCGACGACGCTTGCATTCTGGTATGACCCTTTGAGTGAGGCGAATGGCAGCACCAATCCGCGCCCGTTCCGCGCACTAGGCGGCGGCGCGTGGCAGGCGGTAGCGGCGGGCGGCAGTGATTCGGTTGGGCTGTTCCGGCGCGTGCTGGCAACCGATGTGCAGGCGTTTGGGGATTTTGCGCTGGCCGATGAGCTACTCGATGACGTGCCGACGGCAACACCTACGGCGACGGCTACCGTGACAGGTGAGGAGCCGACGGCAACGCCCACTGAGGCTGAGGCAACCACGCCTACGCCAACTGATGTGTACACGCTCGCCACGCCTACGCCAACCGATGTGTACACGCTCGATACACCCACGCCGACGGCGACGGGTGGTCCTACCCTAGCCACAGCTACGTCAACTGCAACACCGATGCCAGTAGCGCAAGGGCCAGTATACCTGCCCTTCGTGCGGCGTGCGCCAGCATCCACACCCACCCCGCCGCCAGCCACGCCCACCCCGCCGCCTGCTACGCCTACCGCAGGGAGTGGCGGCGGTACGCTGAATATGCAAGATCGTGCATCGGTGCAAGCCTTCTATGCTGCTGAGTACAGCCCTGCCGCCCCAGACTACGGCTGGACGGGCGATGTTGCCGCCTGCAATGCGGGCGATACCTCCGCCGCGTTCAAGGCCGCCGTGCTGCGCCGCGTGAACTTCTACCGCACTCTGGCCGGGGTGCCCGCGAATGTCACCTTCACCGATGCCTTCAACCGCAAGGCCCAGCAAGCCGCCCTGATGATGGCCGCCGAGGGGAGCCTGTCGCACTTCCCGCCGGAAACGTGGGCGTGCTACACGGCGGAAGGGCGTGAAGCCGCCGAGAACGCGAACCTGCACATGGCGATCCCCAGCTCTGGCGTGCGGGCCATAGATGGCTACATCAAGGACAGTGGCGCAGGCAACGATGCGGTTGGGCATCGGCGGTGGATCTTCTTCCCGCAAACGCTCACAATGGGCACCGGCGATGTGCCCTCTATCGACCGCAGCTGGGGGGCAAATGCGTTGTGGGTGTTTGGGTCTCGTAGCCCCACCCGCACTGCCCGCGACGAGTTTGTCGCGTGGCCGCCGCCCGGCTTCGTACCCTACCAGATCGTCTATCCGCGCTGGTC
>JAAUTZ010000096.1 GCA_012031225.1 Chloroflexaceae bacterium | reverse complement strand
AGTATAGCCCTAGTTCCAGAATTTGCCAAACGTGCCGCCTGCGCTGCGCCCTAGCTGATGAGCAGGCTATACGTCACGGTGCGGGCGGCGACTTGGAGCTGCACCACCAGTAGGCTATACGGCTGCATATTCTGCACCGTCAGGGTGCGCGTATCGCCCGTGCCGCTCCACGCGAGCAGGGGAGCTTGGGGCGTGCCTTGTACCTTTTCCGGTTGCAGGCTCGTGCTGAAGTACGCCACCCCACTAGCATACCAGCCCGTCGCATGGCCGATATAGGTAGCCCACGTATTGTTGGTACTCGCCAGCAGCAGCGTCATCCGCACCAGCAACGCATCGCTGCTTGAGTCGAGCGTGGCTTGGAGTACATCATACACCGTGCTGGTGCTGGCACTCGCAAAGAACTTGAGGGTTTGGCTGGCGGCATTCGTGTCATACGCCGTGAGGCTGGCTGCCCGCACGCTGCCATTGACAGCGAGGCTACCGTGCAGATCGAGGTTGCCTGCACCGGCGGGAGCCGTTGGCTCTTTGCCAATTCCCACCGCCCCCGAACTGCTGATGCGGATCGGGCTATCGCTGAGGTGGGTGGCACTCTGCCACTGGGCCACGCGCCCAGCAGTGGGCGTGCCAGTATACACACTGGCGGTGCCGCTCACCGGAACCGTCAGCGTTGCCCCGGCCGCAATCGCCACCGCGCCCGCGCTGGTCAGCAAGCGGTGGGCTTGCCCTAGCGCATCCACCACATACAGCTCGCCCGTCTCCGCCGCATAGAGCGTTACCCGCCCGCTCTCCGGTGGGCTAGGCGGCGTACCCGTAGCCAAGATCAATTCGGCTGCACTCATCGCATTGCTCCTTTCGTGCATGCCCACACGGGGCAGTGTGGTCTGTTTGTTGCCCATATTATCGTACTGATGTCGTGCAGAGTGTGTCAACTGCCCCGTGGCTTGTCGTGCCCGCCCCGCCTGTGGATTATATGGTTGTAGCCAACGCGCAGAGAATCCTACGACCCGTGCATTCCCAGCGAGGAGATGCACGGGTCGCGGATCTTTCACACTATAGCGGCAGGACAAAGCCTTGCACAGCAATATTGGTCGGGGCGGAGGGACTCGAACCCACGACCCCCGCGTCCCAAACGCGGTGCGCTACCAGACTGCGCTACGCCCCGATCACAATATCTAAGGGTAGCAGTTCAGACCGGGTTTGTCAAGCATGGGCAGGCACGGGGAGGAGCCAAATCTCCAACAGCAACACCATCACGCGGCCTGTGCGGTGCGTGGCACGGGGCAGTTGCCCAGAAACCGTTCGTTCCATGAGTTGCAATCGCCTTACGATATGGTACAATGAAAAGGCTTGATAAGGGAACATCAAAGCATTGCTGACAGTTCCTTGTTCATCAGGTTCAGGATAGTCGTGGGGATCAGAAAGGCTATCCCGTCCTCCGAGCAAGGTGCATCCGCAAGCACTGCCAGCAACCTTTGGCTCATCATCAGGATGCGCCATCTCCTGCACAGCATCGCTTGGACTGGAGATTCCTAGAGCCGGTACTCATCCGTGCCCGCTGTTCCTGATACAGGCACGCCGCTACGCCGCAGCGTCATTCCAATCCTGCGCGTTCGGCTCAGGGAACACTCGACTACCGAATGGATAAATGAATAACGGAAGGAGCGGTTCTGTGGTCGTCTCAATACGCGCACTAACCAACCGATCTGGAAGGTCATCTGCTGTGTTTCTGGTTGATGCTATCGTTATTGGCATGCTGCTCCTGAGCAGCAGCATGATGCAGCGCATCGGGGATACCTCGCTTGCCCACCTGACCCAATTAGACCGCCTGTTCCTGCTGAGTAGCGCGCTCTTTCTTGCACTAGGCTGGCTAGGGGGCTTCTATCACGCCCCAGCCGCACGCACCCTGACCCAAGACTTCCGCGTGATCGTGCATACCAGTCTTTTGGTCATCGGCTGCATCGCGGGCCTGTTGGCGGTATCGCATCTGTGGGGAGGCCTATCAGCATTGAACGCAGGCATCCTGATCGGCATCCTCTGCACCATCGGCTCGGTGCTGCTCGGCGTGCGCTGCTGGCGGTATAGCGTGCAGCCGCAGGCGTATCATTCGGTTCCAACCTATCCGCGCCGGATCACCAAGCCGCGTGCGCCGACACTGGCATCCCCCACCGCCGCTCCGCCCGTTTCAGCCGCAGCCACGCCCGATGTATCGCTGCGAGCACAGATCGAAGGCCAGCGGGTGCTGGTGGTGGGAGCCGATACGCTGTATGGGCGGGCCCTGAGCTATGCCATTGCCGCCCACGCCCCCGCCGCATTGATCTTGCAAGGCCAGCACGAGCGCGGCGTTGCCGAGACGTATGATGCGCTGCATGTGCTACTAGCTCCCGAACAGCGGCCCCTGTTGCGGGCCTGTACCGCAGATTTGCGGATGGCAGATCGGCTGGATGTGCTGATCCGCAGCTATCAACCCGATCTGCTGATCCACGCAAGCGTGCCTGCATCGGCCCCCTTGCTTGAGCACGATCCGGTAGATTTGGCGGCATCCGTTGTACTCGGCACGCGCCACTTGCTGCGTGCCGCTGCCGCCGCCGAAGTCGCCCAGACAATGGTGGTGATGCCGCTGGCTGCACCCAATCAACAGCCGGTGTTAGCCGCCTGCCAACGGGTTGTGGCGTTGCAGGTAGCGCACACCTGCCCGCAGCCCCTTGTTGCCCCAACCGCAGCTGCCCCCACTGTCGCCACCGATGCACCGACCGGGAACTGGATGCAGATCGCCCAACACATTTTGCAGGCTGGGCTGAGCCGTAGCCCTGCCCTGACACTGGTAACGCTGGCAAGCTCTGAGCCAACCCCCAGCGACCCACTCGTATTGCCCAGCCAAACGCCTGAAGATGTTGAGCTGCTGCTCGATGAATTGGCGCAGGGCGTGCATCACGGCGATCCTGAGCGTGTCGTGCAGATCCTTCAGCGGTGTGCGCCCAAGCGGCCCCGTGTCTCAGTGCAGGTGTAAGCGACCACTCCCCATCCGTTCCCGCCACAGTTCAGAGCCACGCGCTGCGTCGTGGCATTCAGAGCCACGGCGCAGTCGTTATACCCCTGATGCGGTATGGTTGCGCGGAAGCGTGTTGCGGGTATCTACGATCAACATCGCGTGGGAAGCAATCGTCTGCCAAGCGTAGCTATCGTGATCGGTGACAATAACGACACAATCAGCCGCCGCCACGGCATCCGGCAGATTGGTGACACTCTGCATATCCAGCCCGTCGCTATCGAGAATCGGCACATACGGATCGTGATATTCGATGTGTGCGCCCTTCTCGCTGAGCAGGTGCATAATATCCAGCGCGGGCGATTCGCGGATGTCGCTCACATTCTTTTTGTAGGCAACCCCCAGCACCAGAAGCCGGCTCCCGCGTACCGACTTGCCTACGTCGTTCAGGCGATCCTGCACCTTCTGCACCCAGTAGTGCGGCATAGATGTATTGATTTCGCTCGCAAGCTCGATAAAGCGTGCATTGTAGTTGAGCGTTTTGAGCTTCCACGATAGGTAGAGCGGGTCAATCGGGATGCAATGCCCGCCCAAGCCGGGGCCCGGTGTGAACTTCATAAAGCCGAATGGCTTCGTGGCGGCGGCATCAATCACCTCCCACACATCCAAGCCAAGTTTGTCGCACATCAACATCACTTCATTCACCAAGCCAATGTTGACAGCCCGGAACGTATTCTCCAGCAGCTTGGTCATCTCGGCGGCTTCGGGCGAAGAGACCGGCACAAGGTTCTGCATGGCGGTGTGGTACAGGGCTGTCCCAACGTGCAGGCACGCCGGAGTGACCCCGCCAATCACCTTTGGCGTATTGGCTGTCGTCCAGTCTTTGCGGCCGGGATCAACCCGTTCGGGCGAGAAGCACAGGAAGAAATCCTCGCCAACCGTCAAGTGGGGTGCGCCCGCTTGCAAACGTGGCAGCAGAATTTCGGCGGTGGTGCCGGGATAGGTGGTACTCTCTAGCACCACCAGCATACCGGGATGGAGCTGTTCGCCAATCGCATTCGCGGTACTGATGATGGCCGAGATGTCGGGGTCGCGGGTTTTGCGGAGTGGTGTGGGCACACAAATGCTAACGGCATCAGCGGTGCGTAACACCGCCGGATCGGTCGTTGCCGTCAGCCGTTCGTGGGCAACCAGCGCGGCAATCTGTGCCGCCGGAATATCCTCGATGTGCGAATGCCCCGCATTGATCTGGGCCACCCGCTGCGGGTCGAGATCAAGCCCGGTCACCCGGAACCCGGCTTCGGCAAAGATCACTGCCAACGGTAAGCCAACATAGCCCATGCCAATCACCACAAGGTGGGCTGAGCGGTGCTCAATTCGGCCTAACAATTGCTCTGCGTAGCTCATAATCCTGCTATTGGTTCGACAATCCGCATCATTGCCATTGCAAAACCTATAGCCCCCTTTCTTTCGCTTACGGTGCGTACCCTGTGCATTCCCTGCGGTCGCACGCTGTGCAGCCTGTGAAGCACTGCGTGTGGGCGTGTCACAGGAGGCATACCCTCAAGATACCATCCGCCCCAGCAACAGGCTCAGGCAACACCCCTGTCGCGCTATTGTAACACTATTTAGCCTACAGGCATGCTTGACCTTGCTGTGCTTTTCGGCTAGGATGAAAGAGCCAGTGGGGGCGTGCCCAACACACGGGCATACGGCAGTGGTATGCAGTGCTCCAAGATACTGGGTGATACAATCAGAATCTGATGGATGGAAGCAAACAGGGGGGGGCGAATGCAGCGTGAACGCAGCGTGCGGGGCACACCGCTAGGATCAGCACAACAGGGGCACCGCGCCCAGCTCCGGCGGACGGTGCTGATGTTGCTGTTCGTAAGTATGGGGGGGGGCATCGTGTGGGCGATATTCGGGCGAACTGCCGAGTTGCCCATAGTGGGCGTGGGGAGCGTGCTGATCCTTGTTGGCATTGCTGGGCTACCGACGTTGATCCGGCACTTCCCTGCCACCCGCAATGGGCATACGCTCGCACCGGACGCGCCCACTGCAACGCCTCCCCCACCCCGCGTAGCTCCGCCCGATCTGACCGTCCCGCACGTATTCCCCCTAGCGCAAGCCCATGCGCTTATAGAACTCTTTCAGCGACGACGGATTATGCTGATTAGCAATGATGAACTGCTCACGCGGGCACTGGTGCAGGAGTTACTGCCCTATCACCCTGAAGCCGTGATTGTGTTGGGCCGGAGTGAAGCGGAGTTAGCCCCCCTCCAGCAGCTCTGGCAGACAGCCCAAGCTACGCCTGAGAATGGCGATCTAGGTACGGCGGTGCATGTGATCGTTGCCGATCTGCGCTTTGAACATCGCCTGCGGCAAATCTTTGAACGCTATCGCCCAGAAATCATCATCCACAGCACGCCCCAGCACGTCACCTCGATCAGCCGCCAGAATGCCGCCGAAGTAGTCAGCCATACGGTGCTAGCGACGCATACCCTGCTCCGGGTGGCGCGAGAGTGGCACGTTGCCCGTCTCCTCCTGATCTCATCTACAGATACGATTCAGCCGACCTCAGTGGTAGCGGCAAGCAATGCGCTCACGGAGCAACTGGTGTTGCACACTGCCGCCTGCGACCCGGTGGCATATGGCGTGATCCGGCTGGGTAATCTGCTGCTTGAAGCGGCTGCGGTCCAGCCAGATCGCCCGCGTGCCGCCCGTGTGCCGCTACCCGCCAATGCCCCCCACAATCAAGCCTCCCGCGTAGCAAGTGATACCGCAGCGCAGCGGGTGATGCAGGCATTACGCTTGTGCCATGGCGGTGAAATCTTTGTGCCTGAATTGCTCCCCGCAGATGCAGATCGGCAACCGCTGCTGTCGAGTGGGCCTCTGGTGGGGGCATTGCACGATTGCTTTGCGCCGCACGAGGAGCATCACTACCACGCCGATGAGCGCATCTTTGTCGGGCGGACAACCCCGCTCGTGCATCTTGAAACCCATATCAGTGCGCTTGCTACCGCTGCCCGCCAGAATGATACCGCAACCCTGCTCTATACCCTCCGCACGCTCCTGCCCAACTTCAACCCGCACACGCCCGCCTTGCACGAAGATCCACAGCGGAGTTGGCACCCTTCCGCGCTGCCCGCCTCTGAACGCCGCCTGATCCTCGCCTTCGGTAGCATGGTGGTTCTTGGCATTTCTGCCGCCCTGACGTGGTGGCTCACGCTCACGATCTCCGCGCAGCCCATCCTTGATGCCCATCGCTGGTGGTTGCTGCTCGTCGCCGCAAGCTGGCTGGTGTTGGCCTTCATCAATGACAGCTTCAGCCTTGCCCACATCGCCCGCCCCTATCGCGCCCTACGGAGCATCGTCACCACCACGCTCGAAACAAGCGTGCTGTACCTTGTCTTGTTTTTCGTGTTCAGCTTCCCCGTCTTTACGTTCGATATTCCCGACGTGTTTGAGCTAGCCGATCCACCGCGCTTGATTACCACAATCTATCTGCTCATCGTAGGGGGGCTTGCCAGTGGCTGGTGGCTGACCTACGGAGCCATCTTTGAGCAGGTAACCCGCCGCCGCCGTGCGATTGTGGTGGGGGCGGGGCGTTCGGGGCGCACGCTGGTGCAGGCATTGCAGCAAGCCGCCCACGATTACGAAGTGGTTGGGTTTATTGATGATAAGCCGATGCTCCAGCACAGCCTTGTGGATAGCGTACCCGTCCTAGGCACACGCTACGATCTGCTTGATCAAGTGCATCAGACGCAGGCGCAAGAAGTGATTCTGGCTATTACCCATGATCTCCACAGCGATCTGTTGCAGGTCTTGATGCAGTGCTACGAGCAGGGCATTCCCGTTAAGCCAATGGTCCTGATCTCAGAAGAAGTGCTGGGGCGCATTCCCGTCGAGCATCTAGGGCAGCACTGGTTCCCCACCCCGTTTTGGAATGCACCCCGTATGCGCGGGGTGCAAGCCATGCTGAAACGGGTAGTGGATCTCGGCTTTGCGCTCGTAGGCTTGCTGATTCTGGCGATCTTCCTGCCGTTCATCGCGCTTGCTATTCGGCTCGATAGCCCCGGCAGCACCTTCTACACGCAGGAGCGTGAGGGGCGGGGCGGGCGACGCTTTCGGATCATCAAGTTTCGCTCGATGGTATCCGATGCAGAACGCGCCGGCAAAGCCGTATGGGCAACCCGCGATGACCCCCGCATCACACGGGTCGGCAAATTTATGCGCCGCACGCGCCTTGATGAGCTGCCCCAGTTTGTGAATGTGCTACGCGGCGAGATGAGCATCGTCGGTCCTCGCCCCGAACGTCCGCAATTTGTGGCGCAGCTGCAAGAGGAGATCCCCTTTTATCGGGCCCGCCTGAGTGTCAAGCCCGGCTTGACGGGCTGGGCGCAGGTCAAGTATCGCTATGGCAACACAACCGAAGATGCCCTGATTAAGTTGCAGTACGATCTGTATTACATCAAACACCAGTCTATGGTGCTGGATATACTCATTCTGCTCCGCACGATCCGCGTCGTGTTAGGCTTCAAGGGTACGTAGCGGGCGCAGGGCAGAGCAGGGCAGAGCTGCATCGTGCCCCTTGCGACGTTGCCGGCCCTAGCGCACGGTGACGATCTGCTACTCGCGCGGCCCTATTCGAATGTTGCGGGGCAGCATATGCCCCTGCCTCCACACTCCCCCCTTTGCGCCGTACCCGTGATTGGAGTACAATAATAAGTAGTGGTTCAACCTTTTTCTCAAAGCAAACCAATTCCAAAATCAAAGCCTATGGAGGAGAAACGATGCCAACCTACGTGTATGCCTGTGATATGTGTGGCAAACAATTTGAGCAGTTCCAGAGTATGAAAGATGATGCCTTGACCGTCTGTGTGTGTGGCAAAGAAGGCGCAGTGCGGCGCGTTGTCCAGCCCGTAGGGATTGTCTTTAAAGGGTCGGGTTGGTACATTACCGATAGCCGCAAGGGGGATAGTGCCACTGTTGCCAGCAATACCGCCAAAGAGACTGCCAGCGAGAGCAGCAGCGACAGCCCCGCCAAGGTGGATACGAGCGACAGCAGTGCAACGAGCAGCCCCGCCAGCGACAGCACCAGTAGCCCCAGCACGCCGACAACAACACCTGCGAGCAGTAGCGACACGGCGAAATCGGCGGCGTGAGCGCGGGGCTGGTTCGTATCGCTCCCTGACAACCCAATGATGTGCTGACCGCGCCGCTTGGGGCGACCAGCACAAGGAGTGCGCCCATGACGATCCGCGAGCCGCTCAGATCCCTACGCGACGATGTGCGCTCAATTTTTCGCAACGACCCCGCCGCCCGCAACATCGCGGAGGTGTTGCTCTATCCGGGCTTGCACGCCATCCTGATGCACCGCGTCGCGCATCACCTGTGGAACCGGCGCGTGCCCTTTGTACCGCGCCTGATCTCACAACTCAATCGCTTTACGACGGGGATCGAGATCCACCCCGGCGCACGCATCGGGTGCGGCTTCTTCATCGATCACGGCATGGGTGTCGTGATCGGTGAAACGGCTGTGATCGGAGATCGGGTGACGCTGTATCAAGGCGTGACACTCGGCGGCACAGGCAAACAACGCGGCAAACGCCACCCCACTGTCGAGGATGATGCAGTGGTAGGTGTGGGTGCAATTGTACTCGGTGATATTATCATCGGGCGCGGCGCACGGATCGGTGGTGGGGCCGTGGTGGTGAAGGATGTGCCGCCCTACACGACTGCCGTCGGAGTGCCTGCGCGTGTTGTAGCGTGGCGCGATCCGCACACCGGGCAGACGCGCCGCCTTGAGAATCTGCCTGACCCAGAAGGGGCGATGCTGCGGAGCTTGCACGATAAGATGATGGAGTTGGAAGCCCGTCTGAATGACCTTGAGACGGAGACCGAACTGCACAACCGCACGGCCCATCTGCCCATGCCGGAGCAACTCTGGCGCATTCTCGATGAGCCGAATGGGCGTAAGGTTCCGTATGATGAAGAATTTATGCACGGCACAGGGATTTGAGGTGCCGATGTCGCCAAAGGATGCCGCATGAGTGTTGCCCCAGAGCTATTCTTGTACAATACCCTGACCCGCCGCACTGAGCCGTTTGAGACGCTAGAGCCGGGTCTCGTCCGCATGTATGTCTGTGGTGTGACGGTCTACGATGATGCCCACATCGGGCATGCAATGTCAGCGATTGTGTTTGATATGCTGCGCCGCTATCTCGAATGGCGCGGCTACCACGTGCTGCATATCGTCAACTTTACCGATGTAGATGATAAGATTATCAATCGGGCGAATGCTCTCGGACGCGATCCGCACGAACTGACCGAACACTACATCAGTGAGTTCTTCCAGCAGATCGCCGCGCTGAGTGTCCTGCCTGCCACCTTCTACCCGCGTGCTACTCAGACCATGCCGGAGATTATCAGCTTCATCGAGCACCTGATCGCCAAAGGTTTTGCTTACCCCGCCGCGGCCCACACCGATTTGCCCGATCAGGATGTCTACTTCCGGGTTGCCAAAGCGGATGACTATGGCAAGCTCTCGCGGCGCAACCTTGATGAGATGCTCAGTGGCACCCGGGTCGAAGTTGCCGAGTACAAAGAATCGCCCGCCGATTTCGCCCTGTGGAAAGCCGCCAAGCCGGATGAGCCGTATTGGGATAGCCCGTGGGGACGCGGGCGACCGGGTTGGCATATTGAGTGCAGTGCCATGAGCCTGAAGCATCTCGGTGAGCAGATGGACATTCACGGCGGCGGCAACGACTTGATCTTTCCGCACCACGAGAATGAGATCATCCAGAGCGAGAGCTTGACCGGCAAGGTTCCTTTCGCCCGCTTCTGGGTGCATAATGGCATGGTGCAACTGGTCAACCCGCAAACGGGCAACGTCGAGAAGATGTCCAAATCGCTTGGCAACCTCGTGACGATCAAAGATTTCCTCAGCCAGCACCCCGCCGATGTGTTGCGCCTGATTGTACTCGGTAGCCACTACCGCAAGCCGCTCACCTACAACGCCGATGTGCTCGCCGACAATACGCGCCGCTTTGAACGCCTGCGCGGAGCCTTGCTGCCTGCCACCGGCACGGATGCCCGTAGCCCGGCGGTGGCAACGCTGGCACAGGCGAGCCACACTGCCGAGCAGGATTTTCTGGTGGCAATGCGCGATGACCTGAACACATCGGGCGCACTTGCGGCCCTATTCGAGCTGGTGCGGGCGATCAACATTGCCCGCGATCTTGGAGTGGCGCAGGAGCCGCTCACCGCCGCCCAGCAGACATTGCGCGATCTGGCGGGCGTGTTGGGCTTGCGACTGGCTGATCCGAACCCGACTGCACCGCACGAAGCCACGCCCTTTATTGACCTGCTGGTTACATTGCGGAGCGAACTGCGGGCGGCGAAGCAGTTTGCTTTAGCCGATAGCGTGCGCGAACGGCTTGCAGCGTTGGGCGTAGTGCTAGAAGATACGCCACAGGGCCCCCGCTGGAAGGTGGAGTAAGGTTATGGATCCAATGGATACAACACCGGTGAGTGCTAGCCCCAATGCGTGGCTGGAGCTGAGTGTTGCCGTAGATCAGGAAGCGGCGGAGTCGGTCTCTGAGCTACTGGCCCAGTATGGCTATCAAGGCGGCGTAGCGATGGAAGCCACGCCCCGCCCGGATGCACGCGGCGATGAGCCGGGTATGCCCTACCCACTCGAACGCGACCCGACCTACCCCGTCACGCTCCGCACCTATCTGCCCCTTGATGCCCACGTCGAGGAGCAACGCCAGCGCATTGAGCAGGCCCTGTGGCACTTGGGCCAGATGCGTCCGATAGGCACTTTGCAGACGCAGATCATTGCCGAGCAGGATTGGGCCCATTCGTGGAAGCAGTTCTACAGCGTGCAGCGCATTGGCACGCGCACGCTGGTGGTTCCTTCGTGGCTTACCCACACGCCTGCTCCGGATGAGGTGGTGCTGCACCTCGATCCCGGCATGGCGTTTGGCACGGGGCTGCACCCCACTACCCAACTGTGCATCACGCTGCTAGAGCGGTACACGTCCGCCGGAATGCGCGTGCTTGATCTGGGCACAGGCAGCGCAATCCTTGCTATTGCTGCCGCCAAATACGGGGTGGGTGCGGTGCTCGCCCTCGACAACGATACCCTCGCAATCCAAGCTGCGCACGCCAACATTGAACACAACGGCGTGCAGGCACAGGTGCAGGCGGCCCTCGGCAGTCTTGGTGCGGGCGTGGGTTTGCGCCACTGGCAGGGGGGCAACGTGCCCTCAGATCAACTGGTGCAGCCACACGAGACGCGCATGCCGCCGCCGTATGATCTGGTGGTGGCGAACATTGTCGCCGATATTCTGATTGTGCTTGCGCCTGATCTGGCGGATGCACTGGCTCCCGATGGGGTTTTGATTACGAGTGGCATCATTCAGCAGCGCAGCGACGAAGTGGCCATTGCGCTTGCCGCCGTTGGCTTGCACCTGCGTGAATATCACAGCGCGGGCGAGTGGGTGGCACTGGTGCATGGGCGCAGGGCCGAGCGGCGCGGCGGGCAGGCATGCTAGCACGGGGCGAGTATGCTACAATTGAGAAAGATAACGTTCAGAATTTCACACACATCGCTTTGTATGTACTCGCTCCGAATACCACGAGGTAGCTGATGTTCGCCTATCGCTCTGTAACGCTTGATGTGCGGGCTGCCACCTACATCCAGAATATTGTCACCGCTCCGGCTCCGCTCGCGCAACTGCTCGCCGCACAGCTAGACTTGACGCAGGGTCAAATCACGACGCTCTTGCCCGCCCCAATCCCGTTCGAAGAGATATACAACTTTGCCGCACCGATCATCCCGCCCCAATCGGGGTGCTTCGAGCAAGCCTGCCGCCTGATCCGCACCTTCTTGCGCGATGATCCGCAGTGCGTTTTCTTTGCCGAATACCGCCACGCTCAGCGCAGTGATGCGTGGCTCGCGGAAAGTGATCCCTACCTGCCGATTGTGTTTGTCGGCGATCACGTCTATTTCCTGCTAACCCACACCCACACCGACAATCTGCGGGCAATCGCGCTGGTGGTGGGGCGGGTGGTGGGCAGTGTGCCCGCCACGCTTGCGCTTGGGGTGGGGGCCAAGCTCGCCGCAATGCCGCACGAGGTTCCGCGTATGGCCGACCTCGATCCCGCCCTGCTTGCCGAGATTGCCAGCAATGCCCGCCTGCTCTTGACTAGTGCCTATCACGGGGAAGGCTTCCTGCTATGGAAGCATACCCAACCAGATCGAGATCCGTAGAAACTGAGGACACCGCCCAATGGATAGCCTAGATACCGCCAGCCGTCACACTGCCCCTCTGCCATTGTTGGATGAGATGACCAGCCGCCTGCAAGCCAGTTGGTCGGCACTGGAAGCGAGCAAGATTGCGGCCTACGCCGCTAGCCATCTGTGTGCCGGATCGTCGGGGGCCCTCTACCTGCTGCGCGACCAGCAGCTGATCGCCGCATCGGTGTGGGGCGATGCCACCGCGATTGAGCGCGTGCATGATCCAGCGCAGGTTCCCGCCGTGCAGCAGCGCACCGCCGTGCTGGATGATGCGCCGCGCACTGATCCGCGAGCGGTGCCGCCGAGCTACGATCTGCCCCTGCTCGATGGCGGTACGTGCTATGGCGTGCTGCACCTGCGCGGGGCATCACCGGATGCCGCCAACCCGATCAACCCGCCGATCATTCCGACGGCGTGGCTACTCCCGATCTCGATCTTTGCCCGCCACCTTGCGGCAACCCTCGCCCGCTTTGCACGGCAGGATGGGCGGCTGGCTTCTGCTATTGCCCACGCCACGCGCACCGCACAGCCGCTCACGCTGCTGCTGGCCAAGCCGCAGCAACTCGCTCGCCTTGACCGCCAAGCGGGAACGGCGCATGTAGATGCCCTGCTCGATCAACTCGTAACCCATGCCACAAGCGTGCTGGCCGGCACGGGCGAGGTGTGGCAACTGCGGCGCGGGGTTCTGCTGGTGCTAATCCCAGCGACGGATGCCGCCGCCGCGCAGACTTACGCCGCCGCAATGCAGGCGTATGCTACAGCCTTGTCGCCGGCTGTGCCGCTCGCAAGCGGGGCGATCCTTGCCCAAGCGGGGCGCACCGCCGCCGATCTGCTGCAAGCCACCGAGGAAGCCCTGCTCCGGGCCGAGATCGCGGGCGACGGTGCGCTTGTGCTAGCGTGACGGGGA